>NZ_BAABBE010000025.1:0-128769 GCF_039537795.1 Lentzea roselyniae | reverse complement strand
CTTTCGCGCCCGAGACCGGCAACAACGGCTGCAACGCCTGCCACTGCTCATCAGTCAGCTCATGCCTGCGCACCACGGCACAAGATCAAAGCACGTCAGACGAACCAGCTTTGAGGACGGGCCCTAGGGCGGGTTCGGCATCGCGGTCGCCGCGGTGCTGACCGCCGCGGCAGTCGACGCCGGCGGCATCCGGACCGGCGCGGTCGTCACCGTCGGCGGGGCACTGGCGGGGATGGCCCTGGGCCGCCTGGTCTCCCGGCTCGCCGACAGGGCCACGCCGTTCTACCCGATCTGGTTCTGCTTCTGGGTGGAGACCGTGACCGCCGCGCTGCTGTTCAGCTCCGCGACCTGGTGATCAGGTCGCGGAACCACTGCGCGCTCTGCTTCAACGTGCGCTGCTGGGTCTCGTAGTCGACGCGGACGATGCCGAACCGCTTGTCGTACCCGTAGCCCCACTCGAAGTTGTCCATCAACGACCAGGCGAAGTACCCGCGCACGTCCGCACCGGCCCGTACCGCCTCGGCCACCGCCGAGATGTGCGAGGCCAGGTAATCGGCCCTGTCGGCGTCCGCGACGAACCCGTCCTCGTCGGCGGCGTCGTCGAACGCGGCACCGTTCTCGGTGATCACCATCGGCACGCCGTAGTCCTGCTGCAGCCGGACCAGCAGCCGGGTGAGGCCCGACGGCACGATCTCCCAGCCCATCGCGGTGACCGGCAGGCCCTGCGGCACCACCTCGGGCGCGGCCGGGTTGTCGGTCGCCTTGAAGACGTGCGAGGTGTAGTAGTTGACGCCCAGCACGTCCATCGGCGTCGAGATGATCTCCAGGTCGCCGGAGCGGACCGGGATCTCGGCGCCGCGCGCGGCGATGTCGATGAGCACGTCCTCCGGGTAACGGCCGTGCACCAGCGGATCCAGGTAGATCCGGGTGCCGAGGCCGTCCGCGCGGCGAGCCGCGTCGACGTCGCGCGGGTCGTCGGAGGCGGGGGTGGAGACGCCCATGTTCAGCGTGATGCCAAGAGACCCGACACCGCGCGATCGCAGCTCCTGGGACGCCAGGCCGTGGGCCAGCAACAGGTGGTGAACGGCTCGCACGGCCTCGGCGAAGTTCTTGCGGCCCGGCGCGTGGCGGCCCGTGTCGTAGCCGAGCATCGCCGAGCACCACGGCTCGTTCAGCGTCGTCCACGTCGGCACGCGGTCGCCCAGCGCGTCGTGCACTAGGCCCGCGTACTCGGCGAAGCGGTAGGCGGTGTCGCGGTGCGGCCAGCCGCCCGCGTCCTCCAGTTCCTGCGGCAGGTCCCAGTGGTAGAGCGTCAGCCACGGGTCGACGCCCTTCTCCAGCAGCTCGTCGACGAGCCGGGAGTAGAAGTCGACGCCCTTGGGGTTCACCTGTCCGCGGCCGCCCGGCTGGACGCGTGGCCAGGAGACGGAGAAGCGGTACCTGTCGACGCCCAGGCGCGCGATCATCGACACGTCGGCGGGCATGCGGTGGTAGTGGTCGCAGGCGACGTCGCCGGTCTCGCCGTTGGCGACCGCGCCGGGGCGGCGGCAGAAAGTGTCCCAAATGGACGGTGTGCGGCCGTCCTCGTCGTGCGCGCCCTCGATCTGGTAAGCCGAGGTCGCGACGCCCCAGAAGAAGCCGGCCGGCAGACCCTCAGACATGCGCTTCCTCCAACCAGCACGCCACGCGCCGGCGCACCTCGACGGAATCCAGCGACGGCATCCGCTCACCGCACACGTCCATCGCGTGCGGGCAACGCGGGTGGAACGGGCAGCCCGCCGGCATCGAGCGGAGATCCGGCGGCGAACCGGGGATGCCGCGCAGCTCCCGGCGAGGACCGCGCAACGCCGGGAAGGAGCCCAGCAGGCCCTGGCTGTACGGGTGCTTGGCGGCGCGGTAGATCTCCGCCGCGGGAGCCTCCTCCACGACGCGGCCGCCGTACATGATCGCGATGCGGTCGGAGAACTCGACCAGCAGCGAGATGTCGTGGGTGATGAAGACGATCGAGAAGCCGAGCGTCTCGCGCAGCCGCATCATCTGGCCGAGGATCTGCCGCTGCACCACCACGTCCAGCGCGGTGGTGGGCTCGTCCATGATCACGATCTCGGGTTCCAGCGCGAGCGCCATCGCGATCATCACGCGCTGCCGCATGCCGCCGGAGAGCTGGTGCGGGTACGCCGTCAGCCGGTCGACCGGGATGCCCACCAGCGACAGCAGCTCACGGCCACGAGCAGCCCGTTCCTGCCGGGTCATCGCCGGCCGGTGGGTGCGCAGCACGTCGTCGATCTGCGTGCCGACCGAGATCACCGGGTTGAGGGCGTTCATCGCGCCCTGGAACACGATCGCGATCTCGTTCCAGCGCAGCACCTGCAGCTGCTTCTCGGTCAGCGTCAGCAGGTCCTGCCCCTTGAACAGCACCTCGCCGGACGGCACCCGTCCGGGCGGCTGCAGCAGGCGGGTCGCCGCGTAGGCCAGAGTGGACTTGCCGCTGCCGCTCTCCCCCGCCAGGCCGAGAACCTCCCCGGCCCGCAGCGACAGCGAGACGTTGTGCACGGCTCGCAGCGAGCCGTAGTCCACCGAGAGATCGCGGATCTCCAGCACCGGGCTCATGCGCGCACCTTCCGCAGCCGGGGATTCGCGTACTCGTCGATCCCGAAGTTGATCAGTGCCAGGGCCGTGCCGAGCAGTGCGATGCACAGGCCGGCGGGGACGAACCACCACCACGCGCCCTGACCGAGCGCCTGGTTGCTCTGCGCCCAGAACAGGATCGTCCCCCAGTTCCAGGTCGACAGCGACACGACACCGACGAAGGACAGCGTGATCTGCAGCATCACCGCGAAGATCACCGTGCCGACGAACCCGGACGCGATCACCGCCGTCAGGTTCGGCAGCACCTCGAACACGATGATGCGCCAGGTGCGCTCACCGGACGCCCGTGCCGCCTCCACGAAGTCGCGGCGCCGCAACGACATCGTCTGCGCCCGCAGTACTCTGGCGCCCCACGCCCACGCGGTCAGCGAGATCACCGCCGCGATCAGCACGGTGTCCGCCGACGGCAGCATCGACGCCACGATGATGATCAACGGCAAGGCCGGGATGACCAGGAAGACGTTGGACAGCATGGACAACGCCTCGTCGGCCGCGCCACCGAGGAACCCGGCGGTCACCCCGACCAGGATCGACAGGAAGGTCGCGAGCACACCGCACACGAGCCCGACGACCATCACTCCCCTGGTGCCCACGAGCACCTGCGAGAAGATGTCCTGCCCGGTCATCGTCGTGCCGAACCAGTGCGCGCCGGACGGTGGCGACAGCAGGTCGTCTCCCATCTCGGACGGGTCGTAGGGCGCGACCCACTCGCCGATCACCGCGATGATCGTGAAGAAGGCCAGGATCCCCAGGCCCAGCTTGGTCTTGAAGTTCATCGCGGAGTCAGCCCTCCCGCCGGGTGCGCGGGTCGAGCAGCAGGTAGCCGACGTCCGCGAGCAGGTTCGCCACCAGCACCGCCAGTGTGATCACCAGGAACACCCCCTGCATCAGCGGGTAGTCCTTCGCGCCGATGCCCTGGAAGAGCACGTAACCCAGGCCCGGGTACGAGAACACCATCTCCACCAGCAGCGCGCCACCGACGATGAAGCCCAGCGACAACGCGAAACCCGAGATCGAGGGCAGCACGGCGTTGCGCGCGGCGTAGGCGAACATGATCCGCCGCTGCGACAGGCCCTTGGCCCGCGCGACCAGCACGTAGTCCTCCGCCGTGACGGTCACCATCATGTTGCGCATGCCCAGGATCCAGCCGGCCACCGAGCTCACGACGATCGTGATGCCCGGCAGCACGGCGTGTTCCAGGACGCTGCCCGCGAACTCCCAGGAGAACTCCGGCACCAGCCCCGCCGCGTACCCGCCGGACGCAGGGAACAGCGGGAACGTCACGGAGAACACCGAGATCGCGATCAGCCCGAGCCAGAAGTACGGGATCGACGACAGGAACGTCGTCACCGGGATCAGCGTGTCCATCCACGAACCGCGCTTCCACCCCGCGTAGACACCCATGAGCGTGCCCAGCAGGAACGCGATGACCGTCGTGACGCCGACCAGGCCGAGCGTCCACGGCAGCGACTGCGACAGCACGTCGGCGACCGGCGTGGGGAAGAACGTGAACGACAGCCCGAGGTCACCGCGCAGCAGCGTGCCCCAGTAGTCGACGTACTGCTCCCACAACGACTTCTTCTCGTCCAGCCCGAACAGGATGTAGAGCGACGCCATCGCGTCGCTGTTCAGCCGCCCGCCGAGCTTGGTGATCATCGCCTGCACCGGGTCGCCCGGCAGCAGGCGCGGCAGCAGGAAGTTCGCCGTGATCGCCGCCCACAGCGTGATCAGGTAGAACAACCCGCGGCGCAACAGAAAGGTCATGCCGCTGCCCCCGCTGTCTCCACGTAGAGCCAGCACGCCGCCCAGTGGCCGGCCCCGACGTCCGAGCGCGGTGGCGCGTCGATCCAGCACCGCGCCTGGACCTTCGGGCAGCGTGCCGCGAACTGACAGCCCGCCGACACCGCGGCGGCCTCCTCGACGGGTGCGTCCAGCGCTACCACCGACCGTTCCGGATCAGGTGCGGACTCGATCAACAGCTGCGTGTACGGGTGCGCGGGCTGCTGCGTCACGGACTCGCTGTCGCCGCCCTCGACGATCTGGCCGCCGTACATCACGAACGTCTCGTCGGCGAAGTACCGCGCCGACGCGATGTCGTGCGTGATGTAGAGAACCGCGAGCTTGAGGCGTTCCTTCAAGTCCAGCAACAGGTTGAGCACGCCGAGCCGGATCGAGACGTCCAGCATGGACACCGGCTCGTCGGCGAGCAGCACCTCGGGGTGGGCCGCAAGCGCTCGCGCGATGGCGACGCGCTGCCGTTGGCCACCGGAGAGCTCGTGCGGGTAACGCGAGAGGAAGTCGGCGGGCAGCTGCACCCGCTCCATGAGCTCCTCCGGCGTCTCCTGCCGCTTGTGGATCTTCAGCGGCCGGGTCAGGTGGTAGCGGATCGTGTGGATCGGGTTGAGCGATGCGAACGGGTCCTGGAACACCATCTGGACCTTGCGCCGGTACTCCCGGACCCGTCGCACCTTCCTGCCGTCCAGCAGGATCTCCCCCTCGGTGGGCTCCACCAGTCGCGCCAGCAGCTTCGCCACCGTCGACTTGCCCGATCCCGACTCGCCGACGAGGGCGGTCACGCGCCCGCGGCGCAGGACGAGGGAGACGTCCTGCACCGCGCGCACGCGCTTGTAGGTCTTGACCAGACCCTCAGCTTCCAGCACGACTTCGTTCATCAGGCGGCCGGCTTCAGCTTCATGACGATCTGCAGGGCGTTCGGCAAGGTGGCCTGCGGCGGACCGTACGGGTCCTCCTCGGAAGGCCAGCCGACCCAGCTCTTCGTGCTGTACTCGGCACCGATCGGACCCGCGGAGGTCGGGATCATCGGCACCTGCTCCACCATGATCTTCTGCAGCACGGCGAGGCTCTTGGCCCGCGTCGCGTCGTCGGCGGCGTTCGCGTACTCCGCGAGGGCGGCCGTGGCCTCCGGGTTGTTGTAGCGCCCGAAGTTCACCGCGGCGGTCTGCCCGATCGGCTTGATCTCCGCGCCGTCCATGATGTTCTGGTACATCTCGTACGGCGTGGCACCGGTGTTGGTCCAGCGCAGCGAGCCCTGGAAGGCGCCGTTCGCGAAGTCGGTCGTCCACGCGTCCGCGGTCTGCGTGCGCACGGTCGCCTCGATGCCGATCTTCTTCAGGTCACCCTTGATGATGTCCAGCACCGTCAGGTAGTCCGACCAGCCGGACGGGTTGGTCAGCTCGATCGTCACCGGCTTGCCACCGGGTGCCCTGAGCACGCCACCGTCCAAAGTGAACCCGGCGGCGGTCAGCTTCTGCTTCGCCTTGTCGACGTTGACCTCGAACCGCGCGGACTTGTACTCCGGCGCGAGGAACGACTCACCGGCGGGCAACGGCATTCCGGTGGGCGACTCGAGCTTCGGGAACAGGCGCGCCTCACCGCGGACGAAGATCGCCTCGCGGTCGATCACGTCGCTCATCGCCGAGCGCAGCGCGGCGTTGTCGAACGGCGCGACCGTGGTGTTCAGCCACAGGCCGTGGATGCCGAGCCCCGCGGGGAACCACAGCTTGTGGTTCTTCGGGTCCTTGTCGACGTAGAGCTTCTGGTAGTCGGGGATGAAGACGTACGACCACTGGCTCGCGCCCGACGCCAGCGCGGTGGTCTGCGCGGTGTTGTCGTTGTACGAGGTGTACTGGATCTCCGGCACCTTGGGCAGTTCCTGCCAGTACTCGGCGCGCCTGGCGACCGTGACGGTCTGCGAGGTGAACGACTTCACCTGGTACGGGCCGGTGCCGACCGGGTTCGGGTTCGTGTAGGTCGTCGGGTCGGCGACGGTGCTCCAGACGTGCTGGGGCACGATCATCGCGCTGATGACCTTGTTGCGGTTCACGAACTGCGGGGAGGCGAACGTGACCTCGACCTTGCCGTCCGGCGTCGCCGTCGCGGTCTCGACCTTGAGCGAGTCGCGGTTGTTGAGCGCCGGCCACTTCTTCAGGATCTCGTACGAGAAGGCGACGTCAGCGGCGGTGAGCGGCTTGCCGTCGGACCACTTCACGTTCTCCCGG
The DNA here is from genome assembly GCF_039537795.1 of Lentzea roselyniae. NCBI lineage: Bacteria > Bacillati > Actinomycetota > Actinomycetes > Pseudonocardiales > Pseudonocardiaceae > Lentzea > Lentzea roselyniae. The sequence goes on along the minus strand of NZ_BAABBE010000025.1, from coordinate 122,101 downwards.
ATCGTGAAGGTGACCTTCCTGTAGTTGTCCGCCCAGTCCCACTTGGTCGCGAGCCACGGCACGGGATCCTGGGCCGGCCGCGTGTTGTTCACGAACGCGAGCGGCTCGTAGATCACGTACCGGTAGCCGAGCGAACCCGCTGCCGACGTGGGCAGGAACGGGTTGTGGTTCTCGGTCAGCGGCCCGTTGGGCATGCCCACGGTCAACACGCCGGAGGCCTTGGTGGCGCCACCGGAGGAGCAACCTGTCGCCGCGAGCGCCAGTGCCAACGCGGCGATGATTGTTCTGCGCATGGGGGAGTCTCCCGACACGACGGCGCATGAGAGCGCTCTCTCATGCGTACGGCGAACTCGCCAGACGGCGTGCGGCCGTCTGGCGCGGTTCGTTCAGTTGTGGTGGGTCAGGGCGCGGATTCGCGCACGATCAACGAGGTGGGCAGCACCAGCGGGTGGTCGGGCATCGGCTGTCCCTCGAGCGTGGAGAGCAGCATCCGCGCGGCGGCGGCGCCCATCTCCTGCAGCGGCTGGCGGATCGTCGTCAGCCGGGGTTCGGTGTGTCCCGCGACCGGGACGTCGTCGAAGCCGACCACGGACACGTCACCGGGAACGGTCCTGCCTGCTTCCCGCAGCGCCCGCAGCACCCCGACCGCAGAGAGGTCGTTGTGCGCGAACACCGCGTCGAACGGGATGCCGCTCGCGATGAGCTTGTCGACGGCGAGCTCACCACCTTCCGTGGTGAAGTCGCCGTCGACCACGAGGTCCGGGTGCAGCGTCAGGCCCGCTTCCGCCAAAGCGAGCCGGAACCCGTCCAGCCTCGCCTGCGTGCACCCGAAGTGCGGTGGCCCGGTGACGACGGCGAACCTGCGGCGACCGGCCGCGACGAGATGCCGTGCGACATCAGCGCCTCCCTGCCGGTTCGTCGTCGTCACCGAAGGGAACTCCGGGTGCGAGCCGCGATCGTCGATCATGACGACGGGCAGGCCGGCCCGGTAGAGCGTGGAGATGTAGTGCAGGGCGTCCGGCGGATCGACGACCAGCAGCCCGTCGAAGGCGTTGGCGGACACGTGGTTCGCGAACTGGTTCAGCGACTCCGGCCCGCGGTTCAGCGTGTAGAGCAGCAGCCCGTACCCGTCGGCCTCGAGCGTGTCGACGATGCCCTGCATGACCTCACCCATCCAGGGCCAGGTGAGCGACGGCGCGAGCATGCCGACCGTGCGGGTGCGCCCCCGCGCCAGGCCGACCGCACGTGCGCTGGGCACGTACCCGATCTCGTCGATGACCTTGCGGACGCGCTGCGCGGTCGTCGCGTCCACGTCCGGCTTACCGTTCAGCACACGTGACACGGTCGCTTTGGACACCTGGGCGCGTTGGGCGACCTCTGCGATCGTGACACGCATGCCGAACTTCCTTTCCGCCGCCTCTGGAACCGGTTCCGTAACCGGTTCCGACGAGGTGTGACGGAGTCAACAGCCTGACGTGAGGATTAGTCAAGACTCTTACCCGGACTTCGTGGGAGCGTTTCCACGGCTGCGCACATCTTCGCAGCTCAGACCCGATCGAGTGAACCGAATTGAGACGACTTGATCGAATCCGCGTTCCCGGTACCGCTCGGCCGAACGGCGCAGTCCCTGCCGCAAAAGGATCGGTCGGGAACGACCTGATGATCGTGCAGAATCTCGGTCATGGGGGTTGTCACGGCAGTGAGCCGCAGTGAGGGGTACACGTTCACCAAGCCCGTCCGTTCGAGCATCACGCTGCTCGAGGGCCTCGGCGTCGAGGGCGACGCGCACCAGGGCGTCACGGTGAAGCACCGGTCGCGGGTCAGGCAGGACCCGACGCAGCCGAACCTGCGCCAGGTCCACCTGATGCACGCCGAGCTGTTCGACGAACTGCGGGACAAGGGTTTCGCCGTCGAACCGGGCGAGATCGGCGAGAACGTCACGACGCGCGGCATCGACCTGCTCGACCTGCCCACCGGCACGCGGCTCCACCTCGGCCCGGAGGCGGTCGTCGAGGTGACCGGGCTGCGCAACCCGTGCGTGCAGATCGAGAACTTCTCGGCCGGGCTGCTCAAGGAGGTCGTGAGCAAGGGTCCCGACGGCGAGCTGATCCGGCGCGCGGGAATCATGTCGGTCGTGCTCGTGGGTGGCGTGGTGCGCCCCGGCGACGAGATCCGGGTGGAGCTGCCGCCGGAGCCGCACCGGCCGTTGGAGAAGGTCTAGCTTGAGTTTCAACCGGTTCGGCGTGGTCTCGGGTTGCTGGACGTCTTCCTCTTGCTGCGACTGGGTTTTCGTTTGTTCGCGCTGGTGACGGTGTGGACGTCGTGGCGTGTGGCGGGCTGGTGGTTGGGTGTTCCAGTGGGTCGTCCAGGGCCAGGCCTGGAGGGTTTCGGGACAACGGCCGGACAGGCGAGTTGTGGACGCAGGTTCCGAAACCCTCGTCGGACTCGTGCTGGAGTGAGCCGGCAGGCTGGCCGGGGTTTCTCCCAGGGACGGCGCACATCTTCGGTGAGATCGCGGGCGAGGCGGAGTTGCGTGTAGGCGGCGATCAGCAGCCAGGTCCAGCGATCGGCCGCGTCGGGTGAACGGAGTTTCGGGGTGGTCCAGCCGAGGGTTTGTTCGAGCATGCGGAAGGTGTGCCCGATGTCGAACCGGCGCAGGAACGCCTGCCAGGCCAGATCGACCCCGGTGTGAGCGAGGCCGGTGCGGGAGTGCCAGAGCCACACTGGTTTCGGGATCGCTCCCGATGGCGGTCGCTCGACTTCGAGTCTGATCACGGTGCCTTCCAGGATTGGCAGGTTTCCGGTATGCCCAGCCGGTGTCCCGAAACCTCCCGACCCGGCCCAGGACGCCTCGCCGGACAACCCAACCACCAGCCCGCAGCACGCCACGACGTCCACACCGTCACCAGCACGAACAAACAGAAACCCATACGCGGCAAGAAGACCAAGTCGAGCAACACACGACCACGCCGAACCGGTTAAAACTCGAGCTAGTACCGCAGCCTGTGGTGCAGCGCCCATGCGTCGGCCCCGACGACCAGAGCGACCAGTGCCAGGAACAGGCCGGCCTCGATCGCCTGGAACGACCAGAACCGGTCGTCCGGCTGGAACCCGACGCGGAGCACGACTCCCTGCGCGCGCATGCATTCAGGAATGTTCGTGGTGGTGCAGGCGGCGGGCGAGAACGCGACGGGGTTGCCCGCAGCGTCCACATAGGACGAGCTGACCACCCAGGCACCGGCGGGCGTCTGGCCGTCCGTCGACGTGACCGGCGTCGCGTAGGCAGGGCGCAGCGCGTTGCCCACCAGCACGAGCAGCGGAACGTACGACATCACGGTGATGACCATGGCGGCCAGCGTGTTGCGCACCATCAGGCCGACGGTCGCGCTGAGAGCGAAGGCCAGCGCCGTGTAGGCCCCGAGCGTGAGTCCCTCGATCTCGAACGTCGGCGTCACCAGCCGGCCGCCGTACATCACGGCCCGCAGCGGCGCGGACGCCCACGAGTTGAGCAGTCCCAGCAGGGTCATGCCGGCGATGACCGGCAACCCCGCCACCACGATCTTGCTGGCCCACCACCGGGTCCGGCCGATCGACTGGGTCAGGCTGAACACGTGCGTCCCGTGTTCGATCTCGCGGCCGAAGAGCGGCCCGCCGATGACCGCGCCGAGCAGCACCGGCAGCGCGAGCAGCACGAGACGCAGGTAGTTGACGTACACGCCGTACCGGTCGTCGACGAGCTGAGCGTCGGTGATCGACTGCGCGTCGAACCGCACGAACGTCATCGCTGCGGCCAGTGCGGCGATGATGCCGAGGCTCAGCAGGATCTGCAGCCGTTGCTGCCGCCACGCCACCCAGATCATGCCGCCACCTTCTTCGCGGAACGCAGGTAGGCCAGAGCCAGTTCTTCGAGCGACGGCTCGTTGTTGTCCCAGCCGGGGACGTCGGGGGTGCGGGCGAGCACGGTCGCCTGACGCCCGGTCGTGCGCGCCTCCACGACGCCGTCCGGCAGCACCAGCTCCCGTGAGCCGACCAGAACCCGGTGCTGCGTCAGCAGATCCTCGACGTCTCCCTGCAACCGGACCTGTCCGTCGGCGAGCAGCAGCAGGTGGTCGCACACCCCGTCGAGGTCGGCGATCACGTGCGAGGACAGCAGCACCGTCATGCCCGTCTCGGCGACTTCGGCCAGCACGGTGTGCATGACCTCCTGCCGTGCGATGGGATCGAGGTCGGCCAGCGGTTCGTCGAGCATCACCAGCTCGGGGCGCCTGCCCATCGCGATGGCGAGCGCGACCCGCGTGCGCTGCCCGCCGGACAACGTGCCGACCTTGGCGCCGAACGGCACGTCCGCCTCACGCACGAGACGCCGGGCGTACTGGTCGTCCCAGCCGGGGTTCAGCTTCGCTCCCGCCCTCAGCATGTCGTCGACGGTGAACCCCTTGTACAGCGGCTTGTCCTGTCCCAGGAAGGCGAGGTGCCGGTTCGCTCCGTGCTTGCCGGGCGCCTGCCCCAGCACGTGGATCTCCCCGCTCGTCTGGCGCTGCAGGCCGGTGGCGATGCGCATGAGCGTGCTCTTGCCCGCCCCGTTGGGGCCGATCAGGGCCGCGATCCGGCCGGCGGGCAGCTGGAACGTGCAGTCGCGCAGCCCCCAGCCGCGCCGGTAGCGCATGGTGAGCGCTGTCGCGTCGAGCGCGATCGTGGTCAACGTCCTTCTCCTTCGTAGTGCAGATCAAGCTCTGCTTTGACGAGTGCTTCGACGTACTCGCGGTCGAGCCCGTCCGCCAGTGCCCGCCTCATCCACCCGGCCAGTTCCGCCCGCAACCCGTCCGCGTCCGGCTGCACCGGCGCGGCGGACACGAACGTCCCCACTCCGCGCCGCCCCTCGACGAGCCCCTCGTGTTCCAGCTCCCGATACGCCTTCAGCACGGTGTTCGGGTTGATCGAGGTCGTGGCCACGACCTCCTTCACCGTGGGCAGCTGGTCTCCCGGCAGCAACAACCCCAGTCGCAGCGCGTGTCTCGTCTGGTTGACCAGCTGCTGGTAGGCGGGCACGCCGGAGCGGCGGTCGATCCGGAACTCGATCACCCTTGCCTCTTTATCTAGTTAACTAGTTAAACCACTATCTACTGCGCAGCGGTGTGCCGTCAAGATGTCGCGGAAGGACTCAGTCGACGCCGAAGTGTCCGTCGAGGATCACCGAGATCGTTCGCGGCTTCTCGACCACGGCCAGGTGCGCCGCGTCCCCGACGATGTAGAGGTCGGAGTCCGGCAGCTCGTCCGCGATGTGCCGCGCGTACTCCGGCGGCGTCGCGTGGTCCTGCGCCGCGGCGATCACCACGGTCGGCACGTCGATCTTCACGAGGTCCGGCCGCAGGTCCACGTCCCGGACCGCTTCGGCACAGGCGATGTAGGACGGCACGTCCACTTTCAGCAGTTCCGCGCGGAAGTGCGCGACGACCGCCGGCGAGAACGCGGGGGTGAACCAGCGCGAGACGATCGTGTCCGCGACGGGCTCCATCCCGAAGTCGCGCAGGATGCCGATCCGTTCGTCCCAGCCGGACTTGTCCGGGTGCCAGGCCGTCGTGCACACGAGCGCGAGCCGCGAGATCCGGTCGGTGTGCGCCGCGAGCCACATCCCGACCATCCCGCCCAGTGACACGCCGCAGTAGTACACCTGGCGCAGTTCCAAGTGGTCCAACAGGTCCACGACGTCCGCCGCGAGAGTTTCGATCGTGCAGGGGCCGGACGCCGGCGCGCTCGAACCGTGACCGCGGTGGTCGAAGCGCAGCAGCCGGAACGGGAGCGAGAACTCGCGCCACAGCTCGGTGGTGGTACCGAGTGCGTTGCCCAGCACCAGCACCGGTGCGTCGTCCGGGCCGGTCAGCGTGTGATGCGGGATCACCGGGGGTCACCTCCTCACTCAACGGTGCGAGTCTGCAGGGTGTTTTCCCAGGCCGCACCCCGAATCCACCTCGATCAGCGCTGACGGGCTCGGCCGTAAGCGTGACGGGGCCCCGGGAAACGGCGAACGGACGGGAACCGCTTCGCGTCCCACCACAAACCACCGGCCTGGCCCCCAGCCGTAACACTGTTACGGGGAGCAGAATGAGGGCTTGTCTGCGCCACCGAGCCCACCGGGAAGCCGATGAACTCCGTTGCTCCGTTCGCACACGAAGCCCTGTTCTACCAGGGCGAGGACGAGTTCCTCGCCGGTACGGCCAGATTCGTCGCGGACGGCGTGAGCAGAGGCGAACCCGTGCTGGTCGCGGTACCGGAGGCGAGGATCGTCCTGTTGCGCGAGCGCCTGGGCGACCAGGCCGACCAGGCCGACCAGGTGCACTTCATCGACATGACCGAGGCGGGCCGCAATCCCGGCCGGATCATCCCCGGCGTGCTGATGGCCTTCAGCGCGAGCGCCCCGCAGAGCCGGGTCCGCATGGTGGGGGAACCGGTGTGGCCGGGCCGCAGCGAGCTCGAGTATCCGGCGTGCGTGCAGCACGAGGCGTTGATCAACACGGCGTTCGAAGGGCGCAGGGGCACGCTGCTGTGCACGTACGACGCGGCGTCCCTGCCCGATCACGTGCTGGAGGACGCCATGCGCACGCACCCGGTGATCATCGACGGCTCCAAACGGTTCGCGAGCGAGTGGTACACCGACCCGGCCCGCCTGGCCGACATCTACAACGTCCCGTTACCGCCCCCGCCCAGTTCCGCGGAGCAGCACAACTTCTCCGTCGGCACGCTCGCACACATGCGCAAGGTCGTGACGGCGTACGCGAACTGGTTGCGCCGCGAACAAGTCGACGATCTGGTGCTCGCGGTGAACGAGCTCGCGACGAACAGCATCCTGCACGCGTCCGGGCGCGGGGTGCTGCGGATGTGGCGGGAGGGCGACACCGCTGTGTGTGAGGTGAGCGACTCGGGCAAGGGACTCCCGCCCTCGTTCACCGGTCTGTCGGGCTTCGGGATCGTGATGGTGAACCTGTTGTGTGACCTGGTTCGCACCCACACGAGTCACAGCGGCACCACCGTTCGGGTGTACTTGGGGCCGTAGACAGTCGCCGCCATCTCATAGAAATGCGCCTGACACGCGAACCTGGTTGCCTGGCACATCTATGACGGACCACCTTTCCCCCCTCGACATCGCTTTCCTCGCCATGGAGGGCAACAGCAACCCGTTGCACCTCGGCGCGGTGGCGACCTTCGCGCCCGCCACGCCGGTGCATCCGGCTCGCATCGCCGCCGTGTTGTGCGAACGCGCGCTGGAGATCCCGCGCCTGCGCCAACGCGCCCGCACCTCGTTGCTGGGCGGCGCGCGCTGGGTGGAAGATCCCGGCTTCGCACCAGAGGATCACGTCTTCACGCACCACGTGCGCGGCCGGGAACGGTTCGCCACCTTGGTCTCCCACCTCATGGCGCAGCCGCTGGACCTCGCGCGCCCGCCGTGGGAGCTGCACGTCGTCACCGGTCTGGCCGGTGGGCGGTTCGCGGTCGTGGCCAAGCTGCACCACGCGTTGTGCGACGGCATGAAGGCCGTTGGCCTGGGCCTGCAGCTGTTCGACGCGTCACGGCTGTCCATTCCGGACGCTCCGGCGCCGCCCGCGAGGTCGATCATCCCGTCGCTGCGCGGGATCAAGGACACGCTCGACATCGCCTCGTCGGTGCTGATGAACACCCGCCCGCCGACGTTGAACTCGCCGGTCCTCACGTCGTCGACCCGCCCGCGCCGCGTGGTGATGTCACGCCTGGATCTCGCGGACGTGCACCGAATTCGCCGGGCACACGGCGGCACGGTGAACGACGTGTTGCTGGCGCTGGTCACCGGTGCGCTGCGGCACTGGCTGTCCGCGCACGGCAGCGCCACTCCCTCGTCCGTGGTCCGCGCGTTGATTCCGGTTAACCAGCGCTCACGCTCCGGCGACGCCGCCGCCGGCAACCAGATCTCCGGCTTCCTGGTGTCGCTGCCGGTCGGCGAGCCGGACCCGGTCGAGCGCCTGCGCCGCGTCCGGGAACAGATGGAGTCGGCCAAGGCCGCCGGACCCGATCGCGGCGCGGGCGCGTTGCCGCTGCTCGCCGACAAGGTGCCACCGCTGGTGCACCGCCTCGCCGCGCCCGTCGCCGCCCGGTGCGCACCGCTGCTGTTCGACACGCTGGTGACGTCGGTGCCACTGCCGTCCGTGCCGCTGTCCCTGGACGGCGCCGCGTTGTGCGAGCTGTACCCGGTGGCGCCAGTGGCTCCAGGACACGCGGTGGGCGTCGCGCTGTCCGTGTACCGGTCCTCTGTGCACGTCTGCCTGCACACCAACCAGTCGTGGATGTCCGACGCGCAGTGGCTCGACGGTGTGCTGCGCCGCGAGCTGGCGTCCCTTCAGGACGCGCGCGAGCTTGTGGGTTTGCCGAGGTAGAACGACGGGCAAACCTGGCGCATGGGCAACACCGTGGTCCTCGACGTGGACGGAACCCTGGTCGACACCAACTACCACCACACGGTGGCGTGGCTGCGAGCCTTCCGCAGCGTCGACGTCACCGTGCCCGCGTGGAAGGTGCACCGCTCCATCGGCATGGGCGGCGACCGCCTGGTGGCCGCCGTGGCGGGCGACCAGGTGGAGCGGGACCACGGCGACGCGGTGCGCGACGCGTGGGAACGGTGCTTCGACGAGATGATCGACGAGGTCCAGCCCCTCGAAGGCGCGCACCGGCTGGTCCGCGCCGCCACCGACCTGGGCCTGGCCGTCGTCCTCGCGAGCTCGGGCAAGCGCAAGCACGTCGAGCACTACCTGAAGCTGATCGACCCCGGCGACGTGGCGTGGACGTCAGCCGACGACGTCGAGGACTCGAAGCCGGCGCCAGACCTGATCGAGGTGGCGCTGCGCGAGGTGAAGGGCTCCCGCGCGGTCGTCATCGGCGACTCGGTGTGGGACTGCGAGGCCGCCGGGAGGGCGGGGTTGCCGTCGATCGGGCTGCTGACCGGCGGGTTCGGGGAGGACGAGCTGGTCGACCGCGGGGCTTCCGCGGTGTACGCGGACCTGGACACGTTGCGGGCGGAGCTGACGGACCTGCCGTTCGCCGAGTTCGAGGAGCCGAGCGCCTGAAGGCTCAGGGCCGGGGCGTGTCCGACTTCTTGGGCGGCTTGTTGCCAGGCTTGCTCGGCCGAGCCGGATCCTCACTCGGCTCCTCCGTCGGCACCACGCTCGACACCGGCGAACCCTCCCCAGCGGCGGAAGTCGTCGGCACCACGCTGGGCGCCGTGGTCCCCGCACTGGAACTCCCGTGCTGCGGCGCCCCTGGCGCGGCAGGCGTCTGCACCACCGTCACCGTGGAAGGCCCCACCGTGACCACCTGCGTCGACGAGCCCGGCGTTGGCCGCTCATCCGCCGCAGGAGCCTCTCCCACGCCCCCGAGGTTCGCCACGGCGACAGCCACCGCGGCCACCGCCACCGCCGCCGCCCCGGAGATCGCCAAACGCTTGCCCCGGCGCTGCTGCGGCACCACCGAGGGAGGATCGGACACCGCGGCGTCCGGCAACAACGCCGGCAGCCCAGCGCTGGCCTCGTAGGCCGCCAGCAACGACCGCGAGCACTGCGCGGCGGTCGGCCGGCGCGCGGGCTCCATGTCCGTCATCGCGGAGAGCAACGACACCCAGGCCAGCGGCAGATCGATCGGAATCCTCGGCGGCCTGGCCAGCCGGGCCAGTGCGGCCTCCGCGTCCCCGCCGGGGTACTCGGACCGCCCGGTCAGGCACTCCAGCAGCACCAGGCCGAGCGAGTAGACATCGGCCTCGGGCCCGACGTCCGCCCCGCGCACCTGCTCCGGCGCCAGGTAGCCCGCGGTCCCGACCAGCACGCCGGTCGTGGTCACCCGCGTGACCTCCGGCGCCAGCGCCAGCCCGAAGTCCGCCAGGTAGGCCTGCTTCTCCTCGTCGTCGATCAGGATGTTGGACGGCTTGATGTCGCGGTGCACCACGCCCAGGCCGTGCACGTGGTCCAGCACCGCGGCGACCTGTCCGCCGATCCGCGCCACGAACCGGGGCGGCAGCGGTTCGCGCATGCGCTGGCGCAGCGTGCCGCCGGTGATCTCGCGCATCACGAAGTACGGGCGGCGCGACACCGTTCCCGACGCGTACACGGGGATGATGCCAGGGCATTCCAGCGACGACAGCATCGTGGCCTCGCGCTGCATGCGCAGTTCGTCGTCGGGCAGGCCGGGGCCGGTGAAGACCTTGATGGCGACGGAGGACGTGGTCGTACGGTCGTACGCGCGGTAGACCTCGGCCATGCCGCCGGAACCGAGCAACGAGCCGACGACGAAGCGGTTGTCGATCACCGCGCCCGTCAGGTCGCCGTCCCAGGGTTCGCTCATCAGCCTCCGCTCGTCGCGCAGCAACCTAACCGGTCGCGTGGAATTCCGGCTACCCGGCCAACCTGAAGATCAAACTACAATCAGTCCCGCCTCGATTTCTCGCACGAGAGCCTCGTCGCGTTTCAGCTGCGCGAGATCGGTCGTGGCCAGAACCACGTAACCGAGCGAAGTCCACAGGTCCTCGGTGCGCGGCACGGTCGAGCCCTCGCCGTACGGCAGCGCGGATCGCTCGAAGCTCGGCAGCAACGACGGAAGCGACTCCAGGCGTACGGCATTGCCCAGCTCACCGGCTGCGGGCGAGGACAGGTACACCGACTTCACGTGCTGGTGCTGCGTGTACCGGCCGACCGACGTGTCATCATCCACTCGGTGGCGGACCATTCGGGTGATCTGGCTTTCCCGGACGCCGAGGAACGTCAGCTCCTGCTGTTCCGCGCCGGCCAGCCGCGCGCCGATCTCGATCAGCCGCGGGCCGTCCGGTGTGATCATCACTTCCACGTGCGCGGGACCGTTGCGCACGCCGGTCGCGTCCAGCACCTGGCAGACGTACTCGAACAACTCGTCCACCACCGGTTCGTCGGCCGGAACGAGAGTGTTGGACAGGTAGATGCCGAGCCGGTCGCCCCGGCACTCCTTGGCATAGCGCCAGACGGCGGCGAGGCCGTGCCGTCCGTCGATGGAGTAGGTGTCGACCTCGTACTCGGTGCCGAGCGCGAGCTCCTGCACGAGCACGCGGTCGTTGCGCAGGTTCAGCTTGTTGACGCTGCCCAGGATGCGGTTGAACTTGGCCCGCCAGTCGTCACCCGGCCGCGCCACGAACACGTCGTCGGTGCCGCCACTCTCCTGCGGCTTCAGCACGAACTCCGAAAGGCCCTCGCGCCGCAGCCATCCGGCCACCTCGTCGGCGTTGTCCGAGCTGATCTGCCGCAGGTGCGGCACGCCGGCGGTCCGCAACGCCACGGCCATCTGCCACTTGTCCCGCCGTGCGGACGAGAGCGTCAGCACGTTCGAGCGGCCCGGCGCGATCAGCTCGGACAGCGTCTCGGCTGTCTCGACACCGGTCTCGGTGCCCGGAACGACTGCCAGCGGCTCGTGGTGTGCGAGTTTCGCGGCCAGCTCGTCCAGGTCATCCAGGACGTGCACCTCGCGGTAGTTCTCCGGGATCCACGTCCTGGCGAGCCCGGCGGGTGGCTCCGGGGTGGTCAGCACCGCGATCGCCTCGACGCCACGCTCGGCGAACGCGGGCGCGATGCCCCTGCCGGCCGAGTACGGATCCACCACGACGATGCTCGCCACCGCTGCTCCTCCAAGATCATAAAGATGTCTTCCGAACGAGGAGCACAACGGAAGGAGCGCGACCAGGCATTCCTGTCTCGATTGGGTCGAGACGACCGTCACTCGAAACGCAACGTCTCGTAGACAGGAGCTGTCACCAGACAGCGAGCGGACGCCCGCCACACACGGGCGAGCCGGGCGCGCAGGTCGGTGCCGCCGCTCAACGCCTGCGCCACGAGCTGCAACCCGAGCAGCTCGGCGACGATCTGCTCGGCCGCGTGCCGCACGTTGACCTCCGGCTGCAGCTCGCCGTGGTCCCGCGCCTTCGACAGCAGGTCCCGCACGACGGCGATCCAGCCGACGACCTGCGCCGCAGCCGCGACGTCGAAGAACACCGCTTCCCGCAACAGCTTCGCGCTCACCCGCACGGTGAGGTCGGACTCCAGCCTGCGGGCGAACTCGAACGACATCGCGATCAGCGCCTGCATCGGCGGCTTCCCGGCCGCGAGCTCTTCGTCGCGCAGCCGGTGCCACAGCAGCGACTGCTCCTCGATGATCGCGACGCCGAGTGCCTCCTTCGAACGGAAATGGCAATAAAGCGCGCCTTTCGACACGTCAGCCCGCCCACACACGGCGGTGAGGCTGGACCCCGTGAACCCTTCGCGGTCGAACACCTCGGCGGCAGCACGCAGGAGCTTCGCCCGCGTGCGTGTCGACTTCTCACGTTTGACGCTCATACCTCGGTCCGCGCGGCGCCGGTCGCGACGGCGACGGCGAGCGTGTCCGGCATCTGCCAGTACTGCTCGATCTCGCCCAGATGCACCGAGAGCACCGCTGCGAACTGCAGGTTCGCCCGCTCACCGGTCGCGAGGACCCGCCAGCGCGTCCAGCCGACCACAGCCGCGTCTCCTCCGTCGACGATCACCTGGCGCACCGACAGCTGCTCCAGGCCGAACGTGGCGAACAAGGTCAGGAACTGGGACTCCACCTCCCGCCGGGTACGCGGGCCGTGTGCCCATCGGGCGCCGCTCGGGTCGGGCGCCTCCCATTCCACGGTCGGCGCGCACAGCCGCGCTATACCGGGTGCGTCCTGTGCCGCTAGTCGCGCTAGGAACACCTGCACCACTTCGACCGTCGAGAGCATTTCCTCCACCTTCTCATCCCGGTCATTGCTGAGGCAACGATCCCGGTGCCGCTCACACTAGCCCGCGGCACAAAATGTGAGTGTGCACACCCCATTGGCCCATCTACGTTTACCCCAAACATCCGATCGTGTGATTCCAGTGGTACGCGAAGTTTCAACGACCGCCGGTATCACCGCAATGCACGGCACGAACTTCGAGCTTCTGCGGCAGGGTGGATGATGCACCCGCCATCACACCGAAACGGAGCAGAACCGTGCTCAAGGCAGTCCGTCAAGCCCACGAGCACCCGGACACCCCGCCGATTACCGCCTTGATTCCACAGGCACGGCGAGAGCAGGGCCTCACCCAGCGCGAACTCGCGGACCTGTTGTGTGAGATCTCACAAAACGACAGCGTCACCCGTGAAGAAGTGTCGAGATGGGAACGCGGTAAACGCATTCCCGGCCCCTACTGGCGTGCCTGGATCAGCGCGGCGCTCGATGTGCCGCACGCCGAGGTAGACCGTGCCGCGGTGGTCGAACGGGAATCCCGCAGGACACGCAACGAGGACCACTCCCACTAGCGGAGCGCGGGCAGACGGCAGGGGTCTGCCCGCCCGCGAGAAGAAGGGAGGGCGGCACTGTCACACGCCTTCGGGCGCGGCCGCCGTGACGCCGCCCTCCCCACAAGTCCCAGGTGGTAAGGACCTTTGGCCCCCTGTGCGTCCGCGCACAGGGGGCCAAACTGCGTAATGTGGCCCCCTACGTGAACACAGTTGGAACGTTGTTGTTACTCGCCGGTAGCTCGTTCGGCAGCACACCAGGGGTTTCCCCTGTGAAAGTGAACGAGATCGCACTCGGCTCCAGCGGATTCGTCGAACTGCGCAACACCGGCTCGACCGCCACAGACGTCGGAGGATGGACGCTGCAGGCGTGCGCGGGACGCACCCCGCGAATCCTCGCCACCATCCCACCCAACAGCGTCCTGCCTCCGGGTGAATACTTCGTGATAGTCGGCAGCGCGTTCAGCGGAACGATGCCGAACGGTCTCGTCGTGGACACCGTGGACGGCACGGGCGTAATCGCCCGAAACCGGTACGGCGCGCACGCGGACAGCATCGGACTGAGCTCCTCCTCCCCGTGCAGCGAAGACGGCGCCGCGCGCCCGTGTGCGGATTCCGCGCTGGGCCGCGACGGCGACTCCCGCGACACGGATCACAACTCGATCGACTTCACCTGCCAAATTCCGTCTCCTGGCGAAAATAATTCGCAACCTATCTGAAATGGCCCCTTTCGAGCCCGAACGAATGGGAGCAAAGTCAGTCCCGGCGGCAAGACGGGCCATTCTCCCCGGCCAGACCTGCCGCCAGCGAGAAATACCCCGAATTCACTTCTCGAAGGGACAAGACAATGCGTCGACTGCTGGGCGGAGCCGCTGCGCTCGCAATCGCGAGCACGATCGCGTTCGCGGGTCTGGCGACGGCCGCCGAGGAGCCCACGGCTCCGGAGGTCATGCAGCTGCCGGCAGTGCTGATCAACGAGGTCTCCACCATGGGTCCGAACGGCCCGCTCGACGAGGCGATCGAGATCGTCAACCTCTCGAACGAGCAGGTCGACCTGACCAACTGGGTCATCCGGATCTACAACCAGCGCAACGAGGTCATCCAGACGATCCCGCTGATGGACGTGACCGGCCAGCCGCTCACGCTGGCTCCGGCGAACAACGTCGGCAGCACGCTGGTGCTGACGGGCGCCGAGTTCTCCGGCACGACCTCGACGCCGAACGTTCTCCCGGTGCGCTTCCTCGGCGCCGAGGGCATTCCGGCGCTCGGTGGTGTCGCGATCTTCGGCAGCACGGCTCCCACCGCGTTCAAGATCGACGGCGTCGCATTCTCCGCTCCGGTGTCCGCTGCCAAGGAAGGCGTGCACGCGCAGCCCGAGAACCAGCGCACCGCTCAGCTCGCGGGCTCGAACACGCGCAACCTGCTCAACCAGGACACCAACAACAACCAGCGCGACTTCTCGTTGCAGGAACGCACCTTCTGATCAACTCGCTCTGACCGTCCAAGCGGGTGCACTCACGTGCCCGGGCCGCCGCCCCTCGGCAGCCCGGGCACTTCCGCGCGTGGCGCGAAGTCGCCAACGGCGACTAACCGCCGCTTTGTCCTATATCCCAACGAATTCCGGCCCCTCATCCTTCTGTGACCTGATCACCGTGGGAGGGCGCCGTGATACGACACGTTCTGGCACTTGCCATCGCCGCCGCGACGCTGGGCGCACCACCCGCGTCCGCCGCACCACCATCACCACCGACACAGACCTCCGAGGCCTCGCACCGGATCACGCTCATCACCGGTGACGTCGTGGAGTACACCGAACGGTCGGACGGCCGGAAGACGGCCCAGATCCACGCCGCGCCGCGCGACGGCGAGGAACCGATCTTCCACACCATGACGACGGCGAAAGGTCTGCACGTCTACCCGTCCGACGCGATGGGAGCCATCACGTCGGGCACGGTCGAACGCACCCTCTTCAACGTCACCGAGCTCGTGCGCACCGGCCAGTCCGACGACCGCACGACCACGGTTCCGGTGCTGATGACCGGCGGCTTCTCGGCGAACGCACACACGAGGATCGGCAGCCTCAACGCTTCCGGCATCCGGGTCGAGAAGGCGAAGGCACGGGAGTTCTGGACTTCGCTCGACATGAGCGCGAAGTCCGGCGTGCGGGTGACGTACGACCGCCCGATCCGGATCACGCTCGACCAGACCACGAAACAGATCGGCGCTCCCGAAGCCTGGAGCACGGGCCTGGACGGCCGTGACGTCACGGTCGCCGTCGTGGACACCGGCATCGACGCGAACCACCCCGACGTCGCCGGGAAGATCACCGCGGCGGAGAACTTCTCCGACGAGCCGGACGTCACCGACCGGCACGGCCACGGCACGCACGTCGCCGCGACCGTGGCGGGCACCGGCCAGGGCTCCGGAGGCAAGTACAAAGGTGTCGCCCCCGCAGCGAAACTGGTGATCGCCAAGGTCTTCAACGGCGCGGGCGAGGCCGAGACGTCGCAGGTGATGGCAGGCATCGAATGGGCGGCCAGGTCCGGCGCGAAGATCGTCAACCTCAGCCTGGGCGGTGAGGTCACCGACGGCACGGACGAGCTGAGCGCCCTGGTCGACCGTCTCTCCGCCGAGACCGGCGTGCTGTTCGTGGTCGCGGCGGGCAACAACGGCCCGGCAGGCCGCTCGGTCACCTCCCCCGGTGCCGCCACCTCGGCGCTCACCGTCGGAGCGGTCGACCGCCAGAACAAGCTCACGCCGTTCAGCAGCACCGGCCCTCGCATCGGTGACGCGCACGTGAAGCCCGAGATCAACGCTCCCGGCGTGGGTGTCGTGGCTGCTCGTGCCGCCGACACGAGCATGGGCGCCCCTGTCGGCGACGGCTACACCGCCGCGTCCGGCACGTCGATGGCCACGCCGCACGTCGCCGGCGCGGCCGCGCTGCTCGCCCAGCAGCACCCCGGCTGGAACGCGCAGACGTTGAAGAACGCGCTCGTCACCAGCGCCGCGGACGTCGGTATGCCGTGGTACGAACAAGGAACCGGCCGGCTCGACGTGGCCAGGGCGGTCAGGCAGAAGGCCACCGCCACCGCGTCGGCGAGCTTCGGCCGCTACGAACGCGGCCCGCGTGGCGTGCTGACCAGGGAGATCCAGTACGTCAACGACTCCGGCACCCCGCTCACCCTCGACCTCGCCGCGACGATCAAGGGCTGGGACGGGAAGTCCACGACCGGGTTCAACCTCAGCACCACCAGGCTGGCCATCGCGGCCCACAGCAAGGCGTCCGCCGTGCTCACCCTCGATCCCGAGGTCGGCCCGGCGGGCGTGTACGGCGGAGTCGTCACGGCCACCGGCGGCGGAGCAAGCCTGCGCACCGCGGTCAGCGTCTACGAGGCACCGCAGACGTTCCCGGTGTCGGTGCACGTCCGCGACACCACCGGGCGCCCGCCGGCACCCGCGACGGGTCAGCTGATCGACGACTCCAACGGCGGCGACGACGTCAACGACCCGTTCGACGAGACCACCAGCTTCTACTTCGACGTCGTGAACGGCGAAGGCATCGCGAACGTGCCGAGCGGGCGATACTCCGCGGTGACCTGGACGACCGAGAACACCGCCGGTGTGCGGCGGTGGTCCGCGCTCGCCGCGCCGGAGCTGACCATCACGGGCGCCGCGAGCGTCTCACTCGACGCGCAGAAGACCGTGCCGATCGAGGTCGTGCCTCCTGGTCCGGCCGAGCAACGCGACCGCACCGTGACGATGCGCCGCGTCGTGCCCGCGGAGGGCGAGAAACTGCCGCTGATCACCGAAATGGCCGCCGTGCTCGGCACGGCGCCGTGGGAGATCCGCGCCATTCCCGCCGCGGCCGCGAAGAGGGGCGCGATCTCGCTGCAGGACAACGTGACGCTGCAGTCCGCGACGGTCACCCTGACCTCAGGCGGACGAACGCTGGGCACCGACGGCGACGTGGCCGTGCTGTCCGCGAAGTGGGCGGGTGACCGCGACCTGACCATCGGCGGGGACACCGCTCTCGTGAAGATCAAGCCGGACACCCCGGCGAACATGGTGAAGGCGGCCAACACCGCAGCCACCAGCGCGGCACAGGCCGGCAAGAAGGCAATCCTGTCCTATGTGGACGCTCCAGGCGCTCTTCCGCTCACCGGGCTCGCCAGCACCTCACTGCCGTCGTTGGGTGTCAGCAACACCGACGGTGAGTTCCTCGCGAAGCAGACGGCGGTGAAACTGAGCGTCAAAGCCGTCCCGGAGGCCGTCTACAACCTGAGCTTCCTCGACGCCAACGGGATTCCGGCCGACCACCGCCGGACGGTCGACCCGGCGAAGCTGGTCAAGCGCCAGACCGCCTACCACGCCGACAAGCCGGGCCTGACCGTGCAGAAGACGTGGTACCCGTTCCCGACCGGTCTGTGGCAGTCGCAGATCCTGCGCGGCACCACGTTCACACCGCCGGCCGCGTGGACCGAGTACATCGGTCCCGGCGACGAGCGGATCGTGTGGAAGCGGCACGTGACGCTGAGCGGCCTCGACGCCAGGGGCCAGCGCGCCGCCATGACCATGTTCCAGGAGAACCTGTTCCGCGAGGGCGCCGCCGCGGCCACCGAGCGGTGGTTCGCCGGACCCGTGCACAGCACCGCGATCGAGCTGCAGTCCGACCACCCGGCCCGCTATCCGGCCGCGAACGGGGCCTGGCGGCAGCTGTGCTCGAACTGCCGGGCGGGCGACATCTTCGTCCCGCAGCTGCAGTGGACCGACGGCACGCCCGGCCATTACACGAACCCTTATCAGAACAGCAAGTTCTTCACGACGACCAAGGTCAGGCTGTTCCGCGGCGACACCGAGGTCCCCGCCGTGCAGGAACCGCTGGCGTTCTACCCGACGTTCCAGATGGTGCCGGAGAAGGCGACCTACCGCCTCGAGACGGTCGAGACGCACGCGCCGGGAGCGGTGGCGGGTGCGGTCAACGCGGTGCTGTTCACCCTGGCCCCGCGCACCGAGACCACCTGGACGTTCCAGTCCCACCGTTCGCAGAACCCGCCGCCACTCGGGTACTCGTGCCACGCGGGCCAGACGACCTGTCAGTTCCAGCCGCTCATCCGGCTCCGCCACGACCTGCCGCTCAGCCTCACGAACACCGCACCGGCCGGCAAACCGTTCGTCTACCACGTGCGCGCGTCGTCGAGCGTGCCCGTGACGCTGGTGAAGGTGCAGTGGTCGGCGGACGAGGGCAGGACGTGGCGTCAGGCGGCGATCCAGCCGAGCGGCGACCGCTGGGAGGTCACCGTCGACAACCCCGCCGGTGACGTCTGGCTGCGCACCGAGGCCCGGGACGGCGCCGGAAACACCGTCACGCAGACCATGCAGAAGGCGTTCCGGACTCACTCCGGCGGCTGACGCGGGGGTAGCAGGGAACTCGCGCCTCTGGCCGCAGCGCGCAGACCCGCCTGAAAACGGGTCTGCGCGCCCAGCTCGTCCATGAGCCTGTGCAGCCGCCGCTGGAACGTGCGGTAGCTCAGCCCGAGCTGTTTCGCGATGCTGCGATCCGGCAGCCCGGTCGCGAGCAACGCGAGCAGCCGCGCGTCCGCGATCGACATCTCGTTGCTGGACGGCTGGCCCGGCAACGACAGCGGCACCGCGTCCTCCCACAGTCGTGCGAACAACGCCCCGAGCGAGTCGAGCAACGCCGACCGGTGCACGATCACCGCGCTCTCCAGCGTCGTCTCCGTGCTGTGCAACGGGATCAGCCCAAGGTGCCCGTCCGCGAGGATCATCTTCGTCGGCGCCACCGCGACGACCCTGGCCTCCTCCCCCAGCGACAACCCCATTTCCAGGTCGGCTCGCAGGTCGTGCAGCTCCAGCGCCCGCCGCTCGTAGATCCCGCGGAACCGGACACCGCGGTTCAGCAGCTCCTCCTCGACGGGGTGCAACGCTGTCGGCGGCGTGGCGTACGGCGGCTTGTCCACGAAGCGCACCTCGTGCCGGGCCGTGCGCATCACCTGGTCGACCCGCCGCGAGATCGCCTCCGGCCCGTGCACCACCTCGACGAGGTCGGCGGGGGCGCGCACACCGGCCGCGCGTTCGTAGCGCACCTGCAGCTCCCCGGCCAGCAACCGGTCCCGCCGCAGATCGTCTTCCCGGCGCAGGAAGTACATCGCCAGAGCCACGTCCGGCGCGACGGCCGTGTGCAGCCCGTTGACCTGGTGGACGAAACCCAGTTCGGTCAGTGACCTCAGCGCGGCACGAACCGCCCGCTCAGCCAGTTCCGTGGCATGACAGAGCTCTGTCACTCCGAGTTGATACGAGTCCACGAGCGTCTCGTAAACCGTGAGTTCGACCGGACGCAATCCGAGCACACAAGCCAGTATGCCGACTTCGGGCAGCCGTTGACGCGGGGCCGGAAACAGGTGTAGACATCGGTTGAAAAGGTTTACACACCTTCTCATCGCCGCCGCCGCCGCTCGCTGTTGTACCAACGCACGCGCGCGAAAGGACGGCCGATGGAGCCCAACCGCCGCGACTTTCTCAAAGTCGCCGGTGCCACCGCTGGTGTCACGATGTTGTCGGGGTCGTTCCTGTCCACGCCGGTCGCGTCGGCGGAGGAACACGCGAAGATCCCGATGGCCGAGTCGCCGTGGGACCAGGTGCCCGCGATCCTCGCCAAGATCACCCCTCCGACCTTTCCCGGTACGAGGTTCGACATCACCGCGTACGGCGCGAAGGGTGACGGCAAGACCAAGAACACCGAGGCGTTCAGAAAGGCCATCGAGGCCTGCAACAAGGCGGGCGGCGGGCAGGTCGTCGTGCCGAAGGGCAGCTTCCTCACCGGCGCGATCACGCTGCTGAGCAACGTGAACCTGGTCGTCTCCGAGGGTGCGGCGATCAGGTTCTCCACCGACCCCAAGGACTACCCGCTGGTCTACACCCGGTGGCAGGGCATCGAGTGCATGAACTTCTCGTCGTTCATCTACGCGCGCAAGGCCGAGAACATCGCGATCACCGGTCCCGGCCTGATCGACGGCCAGGGCCCGTCCGGACCGTGGTTCGACTACGACAAGAAGCGCCAGCCGGACTGGGAACAGCTGCAGAAGCAGGCGGTGGACAACAGGCCGGTGACCGAGCGGAAGTTCGGCATGGGCCACTTCCTCAAACCGAACATGATCACGCTCTACGAGTGCAGGAACATCCTCGTCGAGGGCGTGCAGCTGCGGAACTCGGCGATGTGGAACGTGCACCCGGTGTTGTGCAGCAACGTGACGATCCGCGACATCTTCGTCCACAGCCGCGGCGGCATGGTCGACGGCTGCGATCCCGAGGCATCGCAGTACGTGCACATCACGGGTTGCCGGTTCGACTGCGGTGACGACGGCATCGCGATCAAGGCGGGCCGCGACATCGACGGGCGACGGGTGGGCGTGGCGAGCGAGAACATCGTCATCGAGAACTGCTCGTTCGAGGGCCGCTGGGGCGCGCTGACGGTCGGCAGCGAGATGTCCGGTGGCGTGCGGAACGTGTTCTTCCAGGACTGCACGGTGAAGAAGGGCTCGTCGTACAAGCCGTTCCACGTCCTGTACATCAAGACGAACAAGCGGCGCGGCGGCACCGTCGAGAACATCCACGCCCGGCGGATCAAGGCGACCGACGTCGACCGCGAGGCGATCATGGTGACGCTGAACTACAGCCTCACCGGCCCCGGCTACGGCCCGATCGTGAACCCCAAGGTGCAGAACATCACCGCCGACGGCTTCACCGTCAACGGGGTCAAGAAGACGGCGGTGACCCTGGACGGCCTGGCCGAGTCGCACATCAGGAACGTGGCGATCTCCAACAGCACCTTCACCGGTGTGACGACCGCCAAGCCCAGCATCAAGAACGCGGACGGCACCACGTTCACGAACGTCACCATCAACGGCAAGAAGGTCTGAGGAGAGATTCCCCGTGTCCTTGTCACGTCGTGATTTCGCGCGTGTGTCCGGCCTGACGGCCGCCGGTCTCCTGCTCCCGGCAGGCGTGGCGGCCGCCGAAGCTCCGGGTCTGGGCAGAGACCCGTGGCGGGAAGTGCCGCTGATCCTGGCGCGCGTTTGCCCGCCGCGCTTCCGCAGGAAGGACTACGACGTCACCGCGTACGGCGCGAAGGGTGACGGCCTCACCAAGAACACCGAGGCGTTCCACCGCGCGATCACGGCGTGCCACCGAGCCGGTGGGGGACGTGTTGTCGTTCCCGCGGGCACGTTCCTCACCGGCGGCATCAGATTGTTGTCCAATGTGGAGCTCCACGTCGCCGAAGGCGCCACGATCAGGTTCTCCACCGATCCCAACGACTACCTGCCGCTCGTGCTCACCCGCTGGGAGGGCACGCTCTGCTACAACTACCAGCCGTTCATCTACGCGTTCGAGCAGAAGAACATCGCCATCACCGGCAAGGGAACGATCGACGGCGACGCGACCAACGGCCCGTGGCCGGAGTGGCGCGCCGGCTCGACCGCGCTGCTGCGGCAGTGGGGCGAGGAGGGCAAGCCGGTCGAGGAACGCATCATGGGCGTCGGCAAGAACATGCGGCCGAACATGATCCAGTTCTTCCGCTGCAGGAACCTGCTCGTCGAGGACGTGCTGATCAAGAACCCGGCCATGTGGTCGCTGCACTTCGTGTTCTCGCAGAACATCACGGTGCGCCGGATCGAGATCTACTCGACGAACTCGCAGGGCGACGGCGTCGACCTCGACTCGTCGTCGTACGCGCACGTGCACGACTCCAAGTTCAACACCAACGACGACTGCGTCGTGGTGAAGAGCGGACGGGATGCCGACGGACGGCGGGTCGGCATCCCGTCCACCCACATCGTGGTCGAGCGCTGCAAGTTCTCCGGCCGCTGGGGCGGGATCACGATCGGCAGCGAGATGTCGGGTGGCGTCCGGAAGGTGTTCTGCCGCGACTGCGAGATCAACGCGCCCGACTACCCCGGCCGGTACCCGATCAAGCACGCGCTCTACATCAAGACCAACCAGGACCGCGGCGGCGTCATCGACGGTGTCCACCTGCGGAACGTGTTCGGGCAGAACGTCGAGCGCGAGATCCTCTTCGTGTCGATGTTCTACCAGAACGGCGGCACGAAGGGCTTCTTCCCGCAGATCGACAATTTGACGATCGACCGGATGCGGATCAACGGCGGCAGAATCGCGGCGACGTTCCGAGGGTTCCCGCAGTCGCACATCAGGAACGTGCTCATCTCGAACTCGACGTTCACCTCGATCACCGAACCGAACCTGATCGAGCACACCGACAACCTGGTGTTCCGCAACACCACGATCAACGGGGTGGTGCCGGCGTGAGGTTCCTCCTGGCGCTCTTGCTGGTGGCTGCCGGACTTTCCGCCGGCTCACCGGTCGCGGTGGCTGGTGGCGGCCTGTCGTGGAAGGCCGTCAGCGACCCGTTCTCGCTGGACTTCCGGGACCGCGGCCGGATGCTGACCGGGCAGCGCGAAACGTCTTACCGGCTGGCCGACGGTACTTCTCATGCGCTGACGAAGGTCGTTGCACAGAAACGGGTTCCTGGTGGCGTCCGGTACGTGGTGGCGACCACGGAGGCGTCCAGGACCGCCTCCGTGGTCGTGACCCGGACCGAGCGCGGGCTGCGGGTGGGCTGGACGCTGGAGCCTTCTCTCGGCGTCGCACAGGTTTCCGCGAACCTCACCGGGTCGCTGGAGGAGCACTTCCTCGGCGGTGGCGCCCACACGATGTTCGTCGACCTGCAACGGAAGGTGTTGCTGAACAAGGCCGTGTTCGTCGGTGCGTCGAACTTCGGCAAGTGCAACAAGAACGGCGCGCCTTCGACGTTCTTCATCTCCAGCGCGGGTTACGGCGTCTACGCGGACACCAAGGCGATCGGGCGGACGGCGTTCCCCGGTGCGGTGGCTGACGACCACTGCGCGGACAAGCCGGCGCCGTGCCCGGTGGCGTTCGGCGTGCCGGACCGGATCCAGTTGTGCTTCAAGACCTCCCGGCTGGACTACGAGGTCTACGCGGGCTCACCGGCGCAGGTCAACTCCGCGTACTTCAAGCGCGTCGGCACGCGGACCTTGCCACCAGCGCGGCAGTTCGCGCTGACGAAGTGGCGGGACAAGTACACCCATTCCGACGAGGTCGTCGAGGACGTCACGCAGTTCCAGGCGCGCGGCGTTCCACTGGACACGCTCTGGGTCGACAACCCGTGGGAACAGGGCCCTGTCGGTGCGAGGCCGACCTACGCGTGCATCGGCGCGTTGAAGTTCGACAAGACGATGTACCCGGACGCGCAGGGCACGATCAACTGGATGCGCGATCGTGGCGTGAACATGGGTGTGTGGGTGGCGCCGTTCCTGAACAAGATGTCCGACGGCAAGGAATGCCCGCACGACTACCCCGCCGGTTCCTTCGCGCAGTCCGACCGCACCAACGTGTGGGACATCGACCTCACGAACCCGGTGGCGCGCGCTCACTACGAGGCGAAGCTCGAAGCGGTGTTCCGGATGGGCGTGAACTTCGTCAAGGGAGACCGCGGCGAGGAGCACAACTTCGAGGAGACGACGTTCGCCGGCGGGCCGGGCACGCTGATCCACAACCGGTACCCGTTGCTGTACGCCGAATCCGTGGTGAACGCGCTGCGGAAGGTGCACGGCGACAACTACACGACGTTGTTCCGTGCGGGTGGCGACGGGATGCCGACGCTGCTGCGCGGGTTCTGGCAGGCCGACGCGGACATGAGCTTCGACGGGCTGCGGCTCACGAACCGGCGCGGCATCAACTCGTGGATCTCCGGCCACCCTGTGCACGGCTCGGACATCGGCGGCTACCGCAACCTGGGTGGCGGGCCGTCGGAGTCGCTGTTCGTGCGGTGGGCGCAGCAGTCGGCCGTGACGCCGGTGTTCCAGGTCGGCAGCTCGGGGCGCAACGCGACGCCGTGGGTGTACGACGCGGCGACGTTCGAGCGGTTCAAGCGGGCCGCGGTGCTGCACTACGAGCTGTTCCCGTACCTGTACCAGCAGGCGGTTCGCGCTTCGAAGGACGGCACGCCGATCACGCAGCCGATGGCGTTCCGGTATCCGCACGCCGAGGCCGCGTGGAAGGCGGACCAGCAGTTCATGGTCGGGCCGGACCTGCTCGCGGCTCCTGTCACGGCGGATCGGGCCGAGACCGACGGCGCGGCCGGGAAACCGACGCCGGTCGACGTGTGGCTGCCTCGCGGGGAGTGGATCGACCTGTTCTCCGGGGCTCGGGTGACCGGCGGACGGACCGTGACGCGAGAGGCCACTCTGGACGAGTTCCCGCTCTACCTGCGGGCTTCCGCCGCGATGCCGTTCAACTTCCGAACGCCCGACGTGTGGCCGAAGCCGTGGGGCGTGAACGACCTGGACCGCAAGGACCGCGCGGGCTGGCTCGTCTCGCCTTCGGCCGATGGCCGGTTCGGCAACCTCCAGGCCGACTCGTTCGGCAAGCACCTCCTCGTCCGGCTCACCGGCGCGCCGAGGGAGGCGCAGCTGATGGTGCCGGCCGGGGTGAAGCGCGTGGTGATCGACGGGCAGCCGCTGCCGGCGTCGACCGTCGAGGAGCTGCGCGGCAGGACAACGGGCTGGGCGTCCGTCTCCTCAACGCCCGGCACGTTCGGCGGCACGGTGCTGAAGCTCCTACCCCGAAGCGGCTCCAGCACCGTGCTGCTCACCCTCACCTAATATCAAATGTTACGAACATCTGGATTTTGTGCGTATCCTGATGTTCATGGTTCGGTTGACTCGAGCACAACAGCAGGAACGCACACGGGCATCCGTGCTGGCGGCGGCGAAGAAGGAGTTCGCTGAGCACGGCTACGCCCTGGCGAAGATCGACCGGATCGCCGACCGGGCCGAGCTGACCCGTGGCGCGGTGTACTCGAACTTCCCGAGCAAACGCGCCCTGTACCTGGCTGTGCTGATCGACGTGGCGGAGGCCGCCGCAGGTGAGCCTCCGCCACCGCCGGCATCGACGGGCGACGCGCTGGAACAGTTCGCCAGGGTCTGGCTCGAACGGTTGCCGCTGGGCGGCACGGCGTGGGGCGGGCGCCTGCAACTGCGCTCGCTGGACGGCGTCCTCGACGACGAGCACGCACGCGAGGTGCTGGCGCAGGTCGCCCGGCTGGAGGCGCTGCTGCTCGCCATCGCGCTGGAAGCGGGCGACCCGGCGCGCCGGGTGCGGCTGGCCGAGCTGGTGCTGACACTGCTGGTCGGCGCGAGTCATCGTGCCGAGACCGCGCCGGGGTCCGGTGACCCCTTCGACCTGACGCACGCGTGCGGGCACCTGGCCGGCATCGGCCTCACGGACAACTGGGCGCCGCCGCACCTGCCCTTCGTCACCCCGGCGAAGCCGTGTGCGGACAGCTGGACCGCGCCGGAGGGACTCGTCGACCGGATCAGCGGCCGACAGGCCGACCTCGCCTCCGACGGTCTGATCACCGTGCTGGGCGCCGGTCGTCTGGGTGCCGCGGAGGAAGCCGTCCGCTCCGGCGAGAACGTGACGATCGTGGTCGTCACCGGCGACCCCGCCGAGATCGGCCGCCTGGTCCGGCTCAGGATCACCGACCTCACCGGATGCCTGCGGCGGGTGTTCCCCGCCGATGTCTGGCAGCGCATCCGGCTGGTTCTCGACGACGACGCGCTGGTGGCATCGGCGCTCGGACTGCCGGATGTCGACGACGAGACCGAGACCGCGGTGCGGGTCCGGGACGGCGTGATCGTCGCCCGGTCCGGCGGGCGCGGCGCCGGCCACGCGGTGTCGGCCACGCGGAAGACCACGACGTGAGCGGACCGGACCTGCTGGTGCTGCACGCTTTGCGCTGCGTCGGCACCGCCGGTCTCGAACGCGTCGCGGCGACCACGGGTCTCAGCGAGTCCGACGTCGAGTCCGAGCTGATCGATCTCGCGGTCGCCGGTCTCGTCACTCGCTTCGCCGAGTTCGGCGTGTGGAGCCTGACGGAGACGGGCAGGACCGCGGATGTCGAGCGGATCATCGCCGAGCTGGAGTCGGCAGGTGCCCGCCCGGCGGTGACCAAGGCGTTCGACGGTTTTCTCGTGCTCAACCCGGAACTGCTCGACCTCTGCACGGCCTGGCAGCTGCGGTCCGTCGACGGCGTCATGATCGCGAACGACCACAGTGATTCCTCGTACGACGCCCGCGTGCTCGACCGGTTCGCCGACTTCCACGGGCGTGCCACCGTCGTCTGCGCCCAGCTGTCATCGGCGTTGCCGCAATTCGGCCGCTATCGGACCCGCCTCGCCGAAGCCCTCGGCCGCGCAGGCTCCGGCGAGCTGGAGCACGTGGCCGACAGCACCGCGTCCTACCACACCGTGTGGGCCGAACTGCACGAAGACCTGCTGGTGACACTGGGGATCCCGCGATGAGGTGGATCAGGCAGCTCAACGCCGAGACCGGAGATTCGGCGGAGGTGCTGGGAGGCAAGGCACACGGGCTCGTCGTCCTGCACCGTCTCGGGTTGCCTGTGCCCGCTGGGTTCGTCGTCACGACGGAGGCCTGTCGCGCGTTCCTGCGGGACGGGCGTCTTCCCGACGGGCTCGACGACGAACTCGCGACCGCGATCGCCGGGCTCGACGTGGTGTCCGTCCGCTCCGGGGCCGCCGTGTCGATGCCCGGCATGATGGACACGATCCTCAACCTGGAGCTCACAACCACCGCCACCGCCAGGTCCGCGGTGGAAGCCGTCTTCTCCTCGTGGAACACACCAAGGGCGCGAACCTACCGGGAACTGCACGACATCCCGCACGATCTCGGTACCGCCGCGATCGTGCAGAGGATGGTGTTCGGCAACCGCGACGACCGCAGCGGCACCGGAGTCGTGTTCAGCCGCGATCCCAACACCGGCGCGAACGTCCCGTACGGCGAGGTCCTTTTTGGACACCAGGGCGAGGACGTCGTCTCCGGCAGCTCATCGACCCTGCCCCTGCGCGAGCTGGCGGACCGGGAACCGACGGTGTGGGCCGGTCTGCTCGACGCCCTGAGCCGGGCCGAGGCGCACTACCGCGACGCGTGCTACGTCGAGTTCACCTTCGAGGCCGGTGAGCTGTGGCTGCTGCAGGTCCGTCCGGGCCGGTTCGTGGGAGCAGCCGCTGTCCGCCTCGCCACCGACCTGGCCGACGAACGCGTGATCGACCGGCACGAGGCGCTGCTCAGGATCTCGCCACAGCACCTCCGGCACGTCCGCACACCCCGGATCGCAGCGACCGCAGAGGTGCTGGCCAGAGGACTGGGCGCGTGTCCCGGCGTCGCGACCGGCAGGGTGGCGACCACGGCCGACGCGGCGGTGCGCCTGGCGGTGGACGGTCCGGTCGTCCTGGTACGCCCCGAGACGTCGCCGCACGACATGCGCGGCCTGGCTGCGGCCACCGGCATCGTCACCGCCCGCGGCGGGCCGGCCAGCCACGCCGCGGTCGTCGCACGGGCGATGGGAAAGCCCGCCATCGTGGGAGTCTCCGGCCTCGTCGTCGCGGGAAGCTCGGTGAGCATCGGGGGACGCACCTTCGACGAAGGCACCCTGCTCACCATCGACGGGACCGGTGGCGAAGTCGTCCTCGGCAGCCCTCGCGTCGTCACGGACGCGGCGGACGCCCACCTGCACCGGCTGCTGCGCTGGGCTGACGACGTGTCGGGCGATCGCTCGGAACGCGATGAAGCCCAACGCCTCAGCGCCGCCCATGCCGTGCTCCGCCGCTGAAGGCTCAGGGCCGCACAGCAGGCCCGAACCCCGTCCAGCGCAGCTCCGGCGGAAGGTGGCCCATGTCGTTGTACAGCACCAGTGCCGGAGCTGCGCCGTCGCGGTGTTCGATCGCGGTCAGCGCCGTGTTCCCGCAGTTCAGACCGAGCCATCTGGCCGGTGGCGCGTCGAGGGCGTGCCGCACCAGCCAGGCCACCGAATAGGCGTGGGTGACCAGGACGCCGTGGGTCTCGGCGTCCGCCGGGCGGGCGAAGCGGCCGATCAGTGCTTCCGCGACACGTGCGCCCGCAGCGGCCTCGGCGGCGTCGTACCCGTCGAAGAACCCCGCCCACGCGGGAGGGATCTCGTCCGGCACGTGCGGCACGTGGTCGATCAGCTCGGCCGCTTCCCGCACAGCGACACCCGGCAGGTACCGGCCGATGATCTGGGCGGATCGTGTCGCCCTGACGAGCGGTGAATGCCACACGGCGTCGACCGGCAGACCGGCCAGACGTTCTCCGAGCAGTTCCGACTGCCGTTGCCCGGCCTCGGTCAGCTCGCCGAACGGGTCCGCCGCGCCGTGCCTCACCACGTACAGGTGTCGTGTCGCCATCAGCTCAGGATACTCACACCATCCAGATGTTCACACCATCCGAACACCAGCTAACGTCTCGACAGGTGGCGCACAGGCATCTCACAGAAATCGGCCGCAATCTGTTCCCATGACGGACAACCACGATCGCGGCCTCCAGTTCGACCTCGCCACCCTGATCGGGCGCCGGCGGGCGTTGTCGCTGTTCGGCGGCGCAGGCCTCACCCTCGTGGCCTGTGCTCCGTCGACCACCACGTCGAGCTCGACCGCCACCACCAGCAACACCAGTTCAGCGGGAACGACAGCAGCCGGCAGCCCGCTGGAAGCGATTCCCGAGGAAACGGCCGGGCCGTTCCCCGGCGACGGCTCCAACGGCCCGAACGCCCTCACGCAGAGCGGAATCGTGCGGTCGGACATCCGTTCCAGCTTCGGCTCGTCCACCCGCACTGCCGAGGGAGTGCAGCTGAACATCGAGCTGACGGTCCAGAAGGAAGACGGCACGCCGTACGCGGGTGCCGCCCTGTACCTGTGGCACTGCGACATCAACGGCGACTACTCGATGTACTCCGACCGCGTGAAGAACGAGAACTTCCTGCGCGGGGTCCAGGAGGCGGACTCGGCGGGGAAGCTGAAGTTCGTCAGCGTCTTCCCCGGCGCGTACTCGGGGCGCTGGCCGCACATCCACTTCGAGGTCTACCCGAGCCTCGCCGAGGCCACCAAGGCGGGCAACAAGATCACGACCTCGCAGCTCGCGTTGCCGGAGACGACCTGCAAGGAGGTCTACGGCACGACCGGGTACACGCAGAGCGTCCGGAACATGTCGCGGACGACCTTGAAGCAGGACATGGTGTTCCGCGACGGCGTGGACCACCAGATGGCGACCATGTCCGGGAACGCCCAGTCCGGCTACACCGCCTCACTGACCTTCGCGGTGGAGGGCTAGCCACAGTTCCGCGCGCAGCCCCGGTGAGTCCATCGAGCGGCCGAGGGCTTGCTCGGCCTTGCGCACGCGGTTGCGGAGCGTGTGCCGGTGCACGCCCAACGCCGTCGCCGCCGGATCCCAGGCGCCGTGGTGCGCGAGCCACACCCTCAGCGTCTCCCGCGTTTCCTCGTCGAGCGGCCTCAACAACGCGTCGGCGAACCCGTCCGGGAGCCGCACGTGCCCGGCGAGGTCCTCGAACCTGCGGAGGCCGGCCTGCCGCGCCTGCCGGGCTTCGCGGTAACCCCGCGCGACCTCGGTGGTGTCCACTTCGGACGATGCGAAGCCGTCGAACTCGGTGGTGAGCACGACGATGTCGCCGTCGTGCTCGGCCCAGAACACGTCGCCGTCCGGCGGTTCGCCGGTGAGGAACACCCGGAACCGGTCAGGCAGGCCGTCGACCGCCAGCCCGGCCAGCAGCATCCGGAACTGGCCTGCCCGGAGATCCCTTCTCGCCGCGTCGGCGGAGTCGTTCTGCGCGAGGGCGAGGACGAGCAGCGAGGCGGCCGTGTTGACGATGCCCGGATCCGGCCTGGTGGTTCCGACCGCGAGCACGCCGCGGGAACGGCTGCCGAGGACCTGGAGGAACACGTGCACGCCGTCGAGCTCGAACGCCGCGCTGGCGAGGCCACCCGCGGTCGTCAGGCGCGCGAGCTCGGCCGTCAGGTCCGGGACGAGGCGAGGGTTGTGGGCGTGCACGGGCCGGCCGGCCGCGTCGAGCAGCACGGCCCATCCGTCGATCCACTGGCCGAGCCTGCGCACCACTCCCCCGACGCCCGCACGGACGGCGGCTCTGGTGAGCGCGCGCTGGCCTTCGCTGGTGCGGGTGAGCGCGGCGTACTCGTCGGCGGCGATGGCCTTCGACACCGCCTTGCTGATGGCGATGAACGGCACCTCGCGCGGCACCTCGACGAGCCCGAGCCCCGCGTCGGCAGCCGCCTCCACCAGGGCACGCGGCACCTCGTCGTGGCCGAGGCCGGTGCCGAAGCCCAGTCCGACCACACCGGCACGCACCAGGCGTTCGACGTAGCCGGCGCTGAAGGGCCTCAGGCCGGTGGTCAGCAGCAGTTCGCCGCCCTCCAGGAACGGGGTCGGGTCCGCGAGCTCGGTGCCGTGCACCCAGCCCACCGGCTTCGTCACGTCCCCGGCGAGCACCGGGAGCCGCAACGTCCGTGCGAGTTCCCGCAGCGTGATGGGCATGTGCCAATTTGTACAACGCGAGCACCTCAGATCACCATTTAAGACACTGCGTGGCGCGGTGACCAGGACCATGCTGAGGACATGACCCGACTGCGCACCGCGATCCCCGGCCCGAAGTCGCTGGAACTCCAGGCGCGGCGCAAGAACGCCGTCGCCGCGGGTGTCGGCTCGACGCTGCCCGCCTACATCTCCTCCGCCGACGACGGCCTGCTGATCGACGTCGACGGCAACCAGCTCATCGACCTCGGCTCGGGCATCGCCGTCACGAACGTCGGCAACCCGGCCCCCGCGGTGGCCGAGGCCGTGCACGCGCAGATCGACAGGTTCAGCCACACCTGCTTCATGATCACCCCCTACGAGGGCTACCTCGAGGTGTGCGAGGAGCTGAACCGCCTCACACCCGGCGACCACGAGAAGCGGTCGGTGCTGTTCAACTCCGGCGCCGAGGCCGTGGAGAACGCGGTCAAGATCGCCAGGCACGTCACCGGCAGGCAGGCCGTCGTGGTGTTCGACCACGGCTACCACGGCCGCACGAACCTCACGATGGCGTTGACCGCCAAGAACATGCCGTACAAGCACCGCTTCGGGCCGTTCGCGCCCGAGGTCTACCGGGTGGCGGCGTCCTATCCGCTGCACGACGGACTCACGGGTGCCCAGGCGGCGCAGCAGGCGATCGCCGCCATCGAGAAGCAGGTCGGCGCGGACAACACCGCCGCCGTCGTGATCGAGCCGATCCAGGGCGAGGGCGGGTTCATCGCGCCCGCCGAGGGTTTTCTGCCGGCGGTCGCCGAGTGGTGCCGTGAACGCGGCGTGCTGTTCGTCGCCGACGAGATCCAGACCGGCTTCTGCCGCACCGGTTCGTGGTTCGCCTCCGACCACGAGGGCGTGGTGCCGGACCTGATCACCACGGCCAAGGGCATCGCGGGCGGCCTCCCGCTCGCCGCCGTGACGGGCCGCGCCGAGATCATGGACGCCGTGCACGTCGGTGGGCTCGGCGGCACCTACGGCGGCAACCCGGTCGCGTGCGCTGCAGCTCTCGGTGCCATCCGCACGATGCGCGAGCGCGACCTGAACGCCGCCGCACGCCGCATCGAGGAGACGGTCCTCGGCCGGCTGCGTGCCGTCGCCGAGAAGACCGACATCATCGCGGAGATCCGCGGCCGTGGCGCGATGCTCGCCATCGAGTTCACCGAACGCACGCCCGAAGTCGCCGCCCGCGTCGCGAAGGCGTGCCACGACCAGGGTGTCGTCGTGCTGACGTGCGGCACTTACGGCAACGTGATCCGTCTGCTGCCCCCGCTGGTCATCCCGGACGACCTGCTCGCCGAAGGTCTCGACGTGCTCGAAGGAGCCCTGCTCGCATGATCGCGTTCAATACCCCGGAAGACGTCGAAAACGCCGTCGCCAAGGCTCATGACGTCGCCCCCGAGTTCGCCGCGCTGCCCGCACACCGCCGCGCCGCCGCCCTGGACCACGTGTCACGCCGGCTCGCCGAGCGCGCGGAGGAGTTCGCCCAGGCCATCAACGACGACTCCGGCAAGCCGCTGAAGTGGGCACGCGCCGAGGTGACCCGCGCGATCTCCACGTTCCGCTGGGCCGCCGAGGAAGCTCGCCGCTTCTCCGGCGAACTGCAGCGCCTGGACACCGACCCGGCCGCCGAGGGCCGCCTCGCGCTGGTGCGCCGGGTGCCGCGCGGGCCGGTGCTGGGCATCGCGCCGTTCAACTTCCCGCTGAACCTGGTGGCGCACAAGGTCGCCCCGGCCCTCGCGGTCGGCGCCCCGATCGTGCTGAAGCCCGCGCCCGCGACGCCGAAGGTGGCGTTCCTGCTCGGCGAGCTGCTGGCCGAGACCGACCTGCCCGACGGCGCCTGGTCGGTACTGCACCTGTCCAATGAGGACACGGCGGCGCTCGTCGAGGACCCGCGCCTGCCGGTCGTCTCGTTCACCGGTTCCGGCCCGGTCGGCTGGGGCATCAAGGAACGCGTGCCGCGCAAGCACGTCACGCTGGAGCTGGGCGGCAACGCGGCCGCGATCGTCGCCCCCGACTGGCAGGACATCGAGTTCGCGGCGCAGCGCATCGCCACGTTCGCGATGTACCAGGCGGGCCAGTCGTGCATCTCGGTCCAGCGCGTCTACGTGCACACCGACGTCTACGGCGCCGTGTCCGAAGCCGTTGTGCAGCATGTGAACAAGCTCGACGTCGCGAACGACGTCGGCCCGCTGATCAGCGACGCAGCGGCGGAACGCGTTGAGGCGTGGGTGAACGAGGCCTCTGCGACCGTGCTGACCGGCGGCTCCCGCGACGGCAGGGTGTACGCGCCCACCGTGCTGACCGACGTGCCGGAGGACGCGAAGGTGAGCGCCGAGGAGGTGTTCGGCCCGGTCGTGCTGCTGGCGCGAGTCGACTCGGTGGACGAGGCGTTCGACCGCGTCAACGCCTCCCGCTACGGCCTGCAGGCGGGCCTCTTCACGACCGACGTGCGCCTGGCTTTCCGCGCAGCGCAACGACTCCAGGTGGGCGGCGTCATCGTCGGCGACGTGCCGAGCTACCGCGCCGACCAGATGCCCTACGGCGGCGTGAAGGAGTCCGGCACCGGCCGCGAGGGCCTCCGCGCGGCGATGGACGACCTGACCGAACCCCGAGTCCTGGTGCTGACCGGCCTGGAGCTCTGAACATTTCCCGGCCGTTTTCCCGGTACCGGCCAAGGAAACCCCGATCGGCCCATTCATCCGACGAATGGGCCGATCTTGACCTTGACTGCGATGATGCACGAGTGGCCGTCACCATCAGGGATGTCGCTCGCCAAGCTCAGGTCTCCGTCTCGACCGTCTCGCGCGCCCTGAGCGCGCCCGGCCTCGTGAAGGAAACCACCCGGCAACGGGTCCTGGACGTGGTGCGAGGACTCGGCTACCAGCCGAACCGCGCCGCGAGAAGCCTGATCACCGGCCGCACCGGCAACCTCGGCATCGTGGTGCCAGACCTGGAAAACCCCTTCTACCCGGCAGTGCTGCGCGGCGTGCAGACCAGGGCCGGCGAGGCGGGCACCTCGGTCTTCTTCTGCGACAGCCGCGAAGACCCGGAAACCGAGGCCGAACTGGTCCGCACGATGGCGGCCCAGGTCGATGGCGTGGTGCTCTGCTCACCCCTGTCGTCAGACGAGACCATCACCGAGCTGGCAAACCTGACCCCACTGGTGCTGATCAACCGCACCGTGCCGGACGTCTCGTCAGTCCTGATGGACAGCGGCTCTGGCATGGACCAGGTGATCACGCACCTGGAGTCCTTGGGCCACACGGAGTACGTCTACTTGGGCGGCCCCACCATGTCCTGGTCGCACAACCGCAGGCTGCAGGGCCTCCAGGGCCGCGCACGAGTGCTGGGCCCCTTCGAGCCGAACTTCGCAGGCGGCCGAACCGCCGCAGAACAGGCACTCAAAACGAACGCAACCGCGTTCATCGCCTACAACGACCTGATGGCCCTGGGCGTGCTGAGCCACCTGGCCGAACACGACATCAAGGTCCCGCAGCAAATCAGCGTCACCGGCTTCGACGACATCCTCTACGCCGCGATGTGCTCCCCAGCCCTGACCACGGTGGCCATGCCGACCGAGGAAGCGGGCAAGGTGGCCGTGGACCTGCTGGCCGAACGCCTGGACGACGCCCCAGCCGAACGCCGCGAGCTCCCCACCAACCTCGTCATCCGCGCCAGCACCCGCAAACACCCGATGTCCACGTGACGCGGCCCAACCACCAGTCGCCCGCAAATCACGAACGCTTCCACGGCCGACTTCCCAATCACTGACACGTACGACTCAACCGTCACTCCGGCCGCGGGGAAGCCTCTCGGGATGGCTCCCCCGCGCACGGCCGAGGACGTCTCTCTAGTCGTACCCGCGAATGTGGCCGTCCTCGTCAGCGAGAATTTCGTGGCGCTCCATGTCCGGCTCCTTCCGTCGTGGCTGACATCACAAAGGTAGAGCCCTCACGGCGTCCTGTGGAGTGAATTTGCACCGCAACCGGGGTATCACTCACGAACGCAAGGGGTCCATAGGGTGACCCCCACCACACACTCCACGGTGTGGCGTTCATCACACAGTTGGCCCAACCAATGGCTACACAAAGCCAATCAAGACAGCAGCTTTACCCCAACGGGTTGCCCAACCTGGCCCATCCGGGGGACAAAACAGTCCTGCGAACGATGCTCACCGTAATCGCCGTGGCCACCTTGCTGCTGATCCCAGCCACCCCAGCCCTCGCCGCCGACCCGGTGGCCAAGACGGTAGAACTCCTCAACGCCTACCGCGCAAAGCACGGCGTAGGCCCTCTCTCCCTCGATTCCGAGGTGACCCGAACAGCCCAAGAATGGGCAGACCATCTACGCGGGACAGACGGTTTCGAACACCGCCCGAACAACCCCTACGGCGAGAACCTCTACTGGATCGGCAGCCGCACCCGAGCAATGGACAGGGTGGCCACAAACGCCCTGGAAAACTGGTACAGCGAATCCCGCGGCCACGACTACACCAAGGAGATGACCGCCTCCAACATCAACTACGAGGTCCTGCACTTCACCGCCATGGTCTGGAAGTCGTCCGACCGAGTGGGCGTGGGCCTGAAACAGGCGCCAGCGGCACCTACGTAGTGGTCAACTTCGCCGCCCGGGGCAACACCCTGACCCAGTTCGTGGCAAACGTCCTCCCACCCACCACAAGGTGACCACGCGCGGCACGCGCCCCTCTCGCGAAGGCGAAGGCGAAGCCGAGCGGCGAGCCGAACGCGATGGCGAAGCCGAGCTGCTTTTCACAACGCGGGCCGCCACGCAAACGCAACCACCTACGCAACCGCCACACACGCACCCCAACGCGCCCACCTACGGACACGAAACAGGAACCCGCCAACGCAACCGGGGGACGCCCCACCCAACCGACGCGCAAACGCCGGAACGGCCCCACAGCAGCACACTCACCGCAACCCAGCAGTCTCAGTAACCGCCCTCAAAGCCGCCACAACAGCCGAAAACGGCGGCAAAGACGGCTTCTCCCCCGGAGCCTCCCCCAGCCACCCCACAACTCCACGATCAATCCGAGAAGGCGGCACCGGCACCAACGTCCCCAGCCGATGGGTGAGCGCTCCCCGAGCCCGCAACCGAATCAGGTTCACCTGCGAAGCCTCATCAGCAGACGACGTGAGGATGAGCCACCTCCCAGGAGCCCTGGGCAAAACCACCACAGGCCCACCCAGCATCCGCACAGACAGGAAGTGCTGCACCTCCCCACCGACCCCGGCAGCAAGCTCCACCGCGGACACCTGATGATCAGTGGTCAACAGCAACCGATTCTCCGACCGCAGGACCAACCACCCCCACTCCGAGTACCGCTCAAGCGCACTGGAGAACGTGTCGAGCCGAGGCAGATCTCCCGACGGCGCAGTTCCCTGCAGCGCAAGTCCCGGCGACGTGGTTCCCCGCGACGCAACTCCCTGCGACGCAACTCCCGGCGGCACAACTCCCGGCGACGCGACAACCTGCGACGCAACTCCCGGCGGCGTAGTCCCCTGCGGCCCAACTCCCTCAGGCGAGTTCATCGATCTCACCCTCACTTAGCTAAGAACAATCGGTTCGTGTAACTGCGATCACACGATTTGACTCCCCGCCGCCATGAACTCACTATCGGCCCGCCATCGGCACACTAGAACGAGGCTGGAGAGCGTGACCAACCTGCGACAACGCCATGTGACCATGATCGCCCTGGGGGGTGTGATCGGCGCCGGCCTCTTCGTAGGCACAGGAGCGGGCATCGCACTGGCGGGCCCAGCAGTCCTGATCTCCTTCGCCCTGGCCGGCCTGCTGGCCCTCCTCACAATGCGCATGCTGGGCGAAATGGCAGCAGAACACCCGAGCAGCGGCGCCTTCTCCGTCCACGCCGAAAAGGCGATCGGCCCCTGGGCAGGCTTCACCATCGGCTGGCTCTACTGGTGTGCGGTAGGAGTAGTGCTGGCCGTAGAAGCCACCGGCGCAGCAAAGATCGCCTCGAGCTGGATCCCAGCAGTCCCCCAATGGGCCTGGGTCCTGATCTTCATGTCAGCCCTGACCGCCATCAACCTCACCAACGTCCGCAACTTCGGCGAGTTCGAGTTCTGGTTCGCCGGCCTGAAAATCGCCGCGATCATCCTCTTCCTGGCCCTGGGCACAGCCGCCATCGCAGGCCTGATCCCCACGGTCGACTCCCCAGGCCTCAGCAACCTCCACGACTTCCTCCCCAACGGCTGGAGCGGCGTACTGGCAGGCCTGATGGCGGTGGTGTTCGCGTTCGGCGGCCTTGAAGTGGTGACCATCGCCGCCGCGGAGGCCGAGGACCCGAAGCACGCCGTCGGCAAGGCCGTCCGCTCCTCCATCACCAGGTTGCTCGTCTTCTACCTGGGTTCGATGGCCGTGGTGGTGACGCTCCTCCCGTGGAACAGCTCAGAGGTGGGCGCCAGCCCCTACGTAGCAGTCCTCGACCACATCGGCATCCCGGCAGCCGGCCAGGTCATGAGCGTCGTCATCCTGATCGCCCTGCTGAGCGCCATCAACGCGACCCTGTACGGCGCCTCCCGCATGCTGTACTCGCTGGCCGAACGCGGTGAGGCCCCGAAAGCGTTGCTGAACAAGAAGAACGGCGTCCCCCGCAACGCGGTGCTGGCGTCCGTCACGTTCGGTTTCTTCTCGGTGCTGCTGAACTACCTCTGGCCGGACACGGTCTTCCTGCTGCTCCTGAACGCCGTGGGATCCGCGCTCCTCGTCCTCTGGGGGTTCATCGCGATCTCGCAGCTCCGCCTGCGCCGCACCATCGCGAACCCGACGGTGCCGATGTGGGGCTATCCGTACCTCTCCTGGCTCACGCTGGCCGGCATCGTCGCGATCATCCTGCTGATGCTGAGCGACGAGCAGGCCCGTGGACAGATCCTGTCCACGGGCGTGCTCGTCGCCGTCATCGCGGCGGTCGGGCTCAGCAGGTCAGCTTCGCGCCGGCGAAGTCTCCGCGGTCGAACCTGACACCGTCACCGCTGTCGTTGACGACGAGCCGCAGGAACTTGGCGCCCTGCAGCGATCCGGAGATCGACACCGCGTCGTCCTTCCACGTGCGCAGGCCGCTGGAGGCCACGCGCGTGCCGTCCGCCCAGATCTCGAAGATCGCCGAGCCCTGCTGGTTCACGTCGCGCTCGTCGTCGATGCCGACGTCGGACGAGAACGATGTGCAACGCCCGCCCACGTACAGGATCAGTTCGGCGTTGGCGTGCGTGCCGAGGCCCTTTTCGTAGGTCTTGCCGTTGATGGTCAGCGTCTTGCCGTCACCACCGACGTAGCCGCCGTTGGACCTGTCCCGCTCGACAGGCCCGTAGCCGCTGCGTTCGGTGGTGAACGTGACGTCGCTGGCCCACAGCGAACCACCGGACGGCGGCGCGACCGGCACCAGCGCCGGCGAGGTCACCGGGCGGGTCAGCTTTCCGCGGCCGACCCATGTGGCGCCCAACGAGCCGTTCAGGACGTGCGTACCCGGCACGGCCCCGGCCGGTGGTGTCACCTTCCACTTGCTCTGCACCGACTGCGATGTCAGCAACACGGGAGCGCGCTCGGAGGAGAGCTTCTCCACCTTCCACCCGGCGGGCGCCCTGAACGTCGTGGACGCGTCCAGCACCGGGATCGGCGCCTGGTTGGTCGCGGTCACCGTGGCCACGAACGGCACGCCGGCCGGGGTGATCGTGCTCGGGATGCCCGCGTACTGCTGCGCGATGTCGAGCGAGGTGTCGATCGCGGGCTCGTGCTGGTACCAGTCCTGCGACGCCTTCACCCGGAAGATCGCGGTGCCGTGCGGCGGCAGCGACGCGGAGATCTTGCCGGCGGACTGGAAGTTCTTGTGCTGCCACAGATCCCGCACGGTGTAACCGACACTGCGCGGCAGCCCGATTTCGCGGGCTGTGGTGGAGATCGTCGCGTTCACCTCGGACTCGTTGAACAGCGTCACCGCCTTGTCGCCGTTGGCCAGGGGCTTCACGAACACCCAGTGCCCGTCCTTCTGGTAGATCACCTTCCCCTGGACGCCCAGCCTGTCCTGGTTGATCGCGATGATCTCCTTGTTGCGCAGGATGTCGAGGTGCTCCGGCGAGATCTTGCGCAGGTCCGCGCCGATCAGCAGCGGTGCCGCCATGATCGACCACAGCGCGAAGTGGCTCTGGTACTCGGTCGTCGTCTGCTTGCCGTTGCCGACTTCCAGCATGTCGGGGTCGTTCCAGTGGCCAGGGCCGGCATAGGCGTCCAGCGGCGCGTTGAGCTTGATGATCTCGACGGTCTTGGACCAGGTGTCGTTGATGTCGCCGGTGGTGCGCCACAGGTGACCGACGCCCTTGCCCCACTCCCACGGCTTGTTCTGGCCCCACTCGCAGATCGAGTAGACGATCGGGCGGCCGGTCTTCTTCAGTGCGTCACGCATCTTCGTGTAGCGCTCGAGTGCCGGACGGCCCTCGTTGTTGCAGTTGTCGTACATGAGACGGCGGATAGGCCGCTACCAGGCAAAACAGGCTCTGTTGATCTTGTTTTCCGG
Source organism: Lentzea roselyniae (assembly GCF_039537795.1). Taxonomy (NCBI): domain Bacteria; kingdom Bacillati; phylum Actinomycetota; class Actinomycetes; order Pseudonocardiales; family Pseudonocardiaceae; genus Lentzea; species Lentzea roselyniae. Next base: position 82,710 of record NZ_BAABBE010000025.1, on the reverse strand, counting down.
GCTCAGGCCGTCTACAGGCCGTGAACCGTGGCCAGGCCGCTACTCGGGCCGTCCGTGGCCGTGTCGTCGGTCTTGGCTGGTTCGGGCCTTGGCTTGAACAGGTCGTCGATCGCCAAGCGTGCGCGGTCATAGGAGTCGGGCATCAGGTGGGCGTACACGCGCAGCGTGAAGGCTTCGGAGGAGTGGCCGAGGAACGCGGCGAGTTCCTTGATGCTGACGCCTCGGGCGAGCATGTGGGAGGCGAACAGGTGCCGCAACGCGTGCATGCCGTCCTGGCCCTCGGTGTAGGTCAGTCCGGCCTTGGCGAACGTGGGCCGCCAGATGGTGTTGTTGAACGCCTGGCGCGTGTACACGCCGCCTTTCGCGTTGACCATGAGCAGGCGCACGGTTTCGGTCTTGCGGGAGTCGTCCTCCGCCCACGGCAACGTCACCTCCACGGGCGGGAAGTTCTCCGCGTAGTCGTCCAGATCCGCGAGCACGCCACGGCCCATCGGCACCACGCGGGTCTTGTGTCCCTTGGGAAGCTTGAACTTCAGCCTCCCTCGCACGGTGACCACCTGGCGGTTGACGTGGTACACCATGCGTTCGCGGTCGACGTCGTCGAGGGTGAACGCGAAGATCTCACCCTGCCGCAGTCCGACTCCCGCGCCCAGCTCGGTGACAGGCTTGAAACGTGCGGGCAGCGCCAGGCCGACCGAGCGCAGCCTCTTGTCCGCCCACACCGTGATCTTCTTCGGGACCGGAGCAGGGCGTTTGATCGACTTGTCTTTGCACGGGTTGAACTTGATTCGTCCTTCGGACGGTGACGCGGCCACGTCGAGGATGGAGGACACGGTGTCGAAGATCTGAGCGCGGTAGGACGCGGCCGGAACCTTGGGGTTGCCCTTCGCGTCCGTGCGCTCGGTCATCCACGCCAGCCAGTCCCGGATCAGATCGTTGTTGAACGAGGCGAGGGCCTTGTCTCCCATGAACGGGTAGACGTGCTGATCGAGCCGTTGCCGGATGTTCTCCACAGTGGACTCATCCTGTGACCGTCCCTTGAGGACTTTCGCGGCGAAGTCGCGGAACAGGACCTTTCCCGCGCCCGGGTCGGTGAACACGCCGGCCAGCACGTCGTGTTGCATCGAGAGCAGGAACGCGTCCGCCTTGCCCTTCTGCTTGTCCGGGAAGCTCTTGTTGCGTTCCTTGCCCGCGTCGTCGTAGTAGTGGACCTTGTAGCGCATCCCTTTCCCGTGCTCGGGCGTCGGCTCCTTCAGTGGCTTGCCGTTGCGGCCGACCATGATGTTTCCGGTAGCCGGGTCGATCTTGTTGCGGTACCAGCGGTCTTGTACGTGACCCGCCATCGGGTGGTGTCCTTCCTGGTAGATGAGTTGCTGAAAGAACCAGCCGGGCAGACCGGGAGGAACCTGCCCGGCTGGTCTTCACTGCGGAGAGCTACGCGGCGGTCTAGCCGTCGAGCCAGTCCCGGACGTCGTCCGGGCGGTAGCGGACGTGCTTGCCGAGCCGGACGAACGCAGGTCCCACGCTGCGATAGCGCCAGTCGGTCAGCGTCTTCTCGGGGATGCCGAGGAACTCGGCCAGAACGGCCGGGGTCCACAGGCATTCCACGGTGATGAAGCGCGGTCGATCACTCATGAGATCCCCCCTTCCGTCGCTGGTCAGGCCGCCTCCCGATGAGTTGCTGAAAGATTCAGCCCCTCATCGGGGGCAGGTCGGGGCAGCGCGACCAGCACCGCCTGAGCTTGTTCGTACTCGGCCCGCCACTTGAGCCGCTGAGCGATCATCTGCATCAGCAGCTCCGCTCGACTCGGTGCGTGTGGATCACCTGCGCGGACCGGAGCCCACATCAGCCGCGTGCGGTCCGTTCCTTCCGGCTTGGCGATCCCAGCCGCCGCCAACGCCTCGCGGACGAACGCGGCACGGTCGGACTTGTGTTCGGCGAGGGTCTTCCCCGACCAGCGCCGCGACACCAGCACCCGACGACCCGGCAGGCCGAGGGTTTCGCGGCGGTGAGCCTTGGAACGGCACCGGCCCGGAGTCATCCGGGAGTGCGCACCCTTCGGCGCGACGCCGTAGAGCAGCCAGACCGCGCACCGCTCCGAGCACGGCGTGATCGCGAGCTCGGCCGCCAGGCGGTCCGCGTGCTCGGACACCCGCTGCGACTCGTCGACCGCGACGACTTCGGAGATCGACTTGACCAGGTACTTGGTCAGGTAACCGATGTGCCGCCCAGCTTCCTCAGTGCCGCCAAGGATGCCCTTGGAGTGCACCTGAGAACCGAACTCGACCACGTGCGCAGGAGTGTCCAGATCAGCGACCGCATCCGCCCACGAGGTCAGCGGGACATTGGTGTCAGGGTCCACGAAACCCTTGGCGCGCATGTCCCACACCGGCAACCGGTCACCGCTGTAGCGGATCTCGTCGTGGTCAGGCCACCACACCTGGAGGTAGGTTGCCGCCGTCACCTGACGCACCACCGCGTGCGGGATCGAGCCCCTGACAGCGAAGTGGGCGTGCGGGGTGATGCGCTTCTGTGGCTCGACGGTGCCGAAGTACTGCACGTCCCAGCCCACGACACGGCGAAGGTTCTGCCACCACCGGTCGATCAGCGACGCGAAGTGCACCGCGTCCCGAGCAGCACGGCGGTAGTCGTACGTGCTCGGGTCCACGGGCGTGCCGTCCGAGCGCACCTTGCCGTAGGAGTCCAGCGTGACCGTGACGAACGTCGAGGGCCGGTACTTGCCCGCAAACTCCCGCCCCACCGTCGTCTTGGTGACCTTGCGACGAGGCAGGTTCGGCGCATCCTGACGCCGACGAGTCGAGCGGACCGGGGCAGGCGCGGCCGGCCGATCCACGGAGGGGAGGTTCCCGCGGACTCCCTCGCGCCGCAGGTCAGAGTCCGCCTCCCGGATCGCTTCCCGCAGGTCCTCGACCTGTACCGCGTCCTGCTCACGCTGCGTCTGGCGGTACTCGGCCGTCAGATCGGCCCGGTAGGTCACCAGCTCGATCTGATCACGCGTGGCGGTCTCCCGCTCCGCCACGGGCTCGTGATCGAGGTGCCAGCCCTCACGACACTGCGCCATCCGCGAACGCCGGTTGCGATCCGCACACGCCGGGCACTTGCTCGCCACGGTCGAGTTGCACCGCACCCCGACCATGCGCACCTCACCGGTGTCGAGGTCCACGACCTCCCGCAGCACGGGACGCACGCACACCCCGTGCTGCTCTGCCGCCGCCTTGACCACGTCGAGGGTCAGCGGCATCCGGGCACGCTCCGCCGAGGTCATCCCGGCAACGTCAGCCGTGACAGCCGGAACAACTCCAGGCGCAGCAACAGTTTCCGTACTGTCCACAGTGGCCTTCATGGTCTCCTCTCGGTTGTTGGTCATGCCGCCTCACCCCCACTCACATCGCTGCCATCCGGGCGGTTCGGGAACGCGTGCACCGTCGCTTCGGTGATCCCGAAGAACATGGCCAGCTCGACCAAGTCCGCGTCGGTGACGTAGAAGGCCCGCGCACGTTCCGGCATGCCGCGCCCGTCGGTCTTCACCCACGCCACACCGGGCGTGTTCTCGCTGATCTCGTGAGCCGCAGCGCCCCGAGCCCGCGCACCCTCACCCAGCACCATGTCCACCTGCGGGGCCTCATCGAGCCGTAGCGCGATCTTCGTTCCGAACAGGTGCCGGAACGCCACCACCTCCTTACGCGGGTCCTGCACCAACCCCAGCACCGCGTAACCGGGCGCTCGACCCTGTGACGTGATGGTGGAGATGGCCCGCACCGCTCGTTCCCTCAGGTTGCGATCCGGTTGGTAGGCAACGAGATCCGCCAACTCATCGATGATCAGCAGCGTGAACGGCTCACCGCTGCGACGAGCCCACAACCGGCGCACACCCCGGTACTTCGCGGCCCGTTCCTTGACCTCTGCCGCGATCTCTTCCAGCAGCTCGACCGCAGCCGCGCCGTTGTCGAACACGAGCCGCGAGAACGCTTCCTCACACTGCCCGAGTTCCATACCGCCCTTGGGATCGATCCCCACCAGGCGAACGGCACCCGTCCGGATGGCCGGGGCGAGGTGCCACACGATCGACCACAGCACCGACGCCTTACCCGCGCCCTGCACACCCACGCCGAGGACCTGGTTACCGAGCAGCTTGAGCCGCCAGGCCTTTCCGGTCTCCAGGACACCGATGACCACGCGCTTGAGGTCCACCGCATCCGCGTCGTTGCACAACGGCGGCACCGGCACCGGACGAGCCAGCGGATCGGCGTGTACGAAGTCGAGTTCCAGCATCCGGGGCTTGAGCACCCGAACCCGGCACGACCGCGCCCCGAACGAGTGCGCCAGGCCAGCCCGCCGCAGCTCCCATTCCTCGTGCGACTGAGCCGGGATCATCCGCACCCGGACACGGTCCCGCCAGCCATCCGAGCGAACCCGCCGCAGCTTCGGCAGGTACTCGCGACCCCGCCACTCCTTGGCCAGCTCGGCAAGCCGCACGGTGGTCTTCCAGCGCGGCACATATACCGAGGCGCGCCGCCACTCTGTCACCAGCCGCAACCACACCTGACCACGGAACGAACCTCGCGACAGACCCCACCAGATCACCAGGCCGGCCGCGACCGCGAGCAGCACAAGGACCAGCGGCACGACCCCGAGCCGCCACCAGCACACCAGCAGCAACGCCGGAGTCAGCGTCACCACCGGGTACCGCACCACCATGAGCGCCAGGCGGACGCCGCCGACCAGCAGCAGCCACACCAGCGCCAGGAACGCCGCGATCCACTTCAGTTTTCCGGGAACCAGCGCCCACCACGGCACACGCGGACGCACCCCCTCGAACGGGGCCGGATCAACCCACCTACCCATCAGGCCTCACCCCCACACACGAGGGACAGTGAGGACATCCACACCACCGGGCTAACGGTCCGGCTTGACGCCGCACCCGTGTAGACAGATACCATTGTCACGACTGGAATTCCTTTGCGTAGCAACGAAGACGACAAGAAAGACCAGTCAGTGAGTCGCCACGGGAACAGACCACAGCCCGCCAAGACTTCGGCTGTTCCCCTGGCGACCACCAACCGGCCGCACACCCACTTTTCAGTTGTGCACCAAGGGCATGCGTCACCAGCACGCGGCCCGCAGCCACGCGCCGACGACGCAACCCCTTACCTCACAAGGTCTTGCGACCCCGGTTCCTCGGACTGCCCCATGAGCGCGTCCGACTCGGCCATGTACAGACACCCAAGATCGATGAGCAGGACGCCGAGTTCCTGATAGTGCTTCGCCCGCTCTGGATCCGGAACGAGGCTGCACGTGCGCATCATGTTCTGCGTCAGCATCTCGCCGAACTCAGGATGAGTCTTCGCGACCTCACGCGACAATCGCACCAGCGAAGTGCGCAGCAGCTCTTCAGTCAGGATCTCTGCGGCCACGACATAGCTCCCTTCTGGCTCACTGCCCGCCCAGCTCTCGTGCCTTCTGCGCTTCTCGCTCAGCCCAGTACAGGGCCTCGTGGTGGTGACCACGGTCCATCTCCGCCACGCGCCGATACACCTCCGCGCTCTTCTCGTGGAACCGCTTCACATCCGCCACCGCAGCACCCTTGCGCGGCATCAGCCGGGGCAGCACCTCATGCGCCTCAGCCAACGACACGATCCTCTGGGCCTGAGCCCACGTAGCCTCGCGACGCTCGACCACGGTCACGTCAACCTCCCCGCACCTGATTCGCCGTAGGCGTCGGTGTCCTGGCGCAACAGCCGTTCGCGCGATTCCGCCTGGTGATCGAACATCTCAGCGGCGTGCAGTGCAGCCGCCTTGGCCCACCACGGCGTTTCGTCGTGGCCGGCCAGCTGACGCCAGCACCACGCCACCTGTCGATAAGCGGGCGCGATCCGAGCGGCGGCGTCCGGATCATCAGCAGCCGCATAGCGGTTCGCCTCATCGGCGGCCGTGAACTGCTGATAGGCCTTCTTCCACTGCTCACCCAACGCCCTCAGGTCGGCCACGGCTTACGCTGCCTTGGACGCGTCAGGCGTGGCGTTGCCCTGTTGCTTCCCACCACGGTTCGACGACTGCGGAGCCAACATCTCCTCCGCCCACACCGTGTAGCTCACCCAGCCGTCCCGCACGTACGGCGTGACCTTCAGACCACGGAAGACCACCGGGCGGAAGGGCGTGCCGGGCAGCACCTCCGGCGGCACCGGCTGGTACTCCGAAGCGATCTTGACGACCTGACCAGTGTTCTTGCCCTTCGCGGACGGGTCCGTGCCCTGCACCGTCCACACCGGAAGGCCCGTCAGCTTGTCCACGGCCGGACGAGGCTGCTTGCCCTCCGAGTACTCCGTCGCCCGCTCAACGCTCAACACGAAGAACCCCTGCGGGAACAACTCATCGAACGTGATCGGGAACCGATGGCCAGCGGGGATACCCACTTGGTTCTCCTTCTGTAGGGCCGCTCGTTCGCGGCGCACTGCTGTTTCTGGAACTTGCCTAACCAGATTCGGCGCCGATTTGTCCCGTCCGCGTTCCGTCCCTGTCTCTTCTGACGCGCGGCATACTCGGACAGTCTCGTCTTGGTCTCGTCTTCGTGGTACCGTCGTCTCGTCTCGCGCCACGGGGAGAGGTTCATGCCGACCGAATCGACGCTGTTGAGAGTGCTGTTGAGGCAGCGGCACATGCAGGGCTACCTGACGTTCCGCAAGGAGTACGACCGCGTCGCGAGGCAGCTTGACGGCGATCTTGTCGGCAAGTGGCCGAGCAAAGCCCAGTTCTACCGGTGGACGTCCGGAGACCTGCTGGGCCTGCCGTATGCGGACCATTGCCGCGTCCTGGAGAAAATGTTTCCGGGCTGGACCGCACAGCAGCTTTTCGCGCCTCACGAGGGCGACGGTGAAAGCCTCGTGACCCCGCCGCACCGCAACACCAACACCGCCCCCGCTCCGCGTCCGGTGCAGCTACCCCAGCAAGCCAGGCTTGCCGACATCACCGCCGCCTACGCGACGCGAACCGAGTTCCTGCACAACGTCACCCCGCGAACGCTGTTCGACGGCGCGAAGCAGATCAGCATGGTTGGTCTGTCGCTCAACATGTTGTGTCAGCAGTACTCAGACAAGAGCCTGCTCGACGCGATCGAGGAAGGGACGGTCATCCGGGCGTTGTTCCTGGACCCGAACGGGACCTACAGCGCCGCGCGCGAACGAGAAGAGGGGTTACCCGAAGGGCACCTCAGCACGCTCACTCGGTTGAACATTGAGGCTCTAGGCCGTCTCGGGTCGAAGGTGTCGCCGAGCGCCAAGGGGTCGCTTGCCATCCGCGTCTATGACGAGCCGATCCGCTACAACATCACGATCGTCGACGAGTTCAAGTGCGTGGTGCAGCCCTACCTGCCGGATGCACGAGGTGTCGAATCGCCCACTCTCGTCATCGAGAAGGATGAGACCATGCCCGGTCTCTACACGACGTTCACTCAGGTCTTCGAGTCCATGTGGGATCGCGCACGGGAGGTTGCTTGATGCACCAGCTCGACCACCTGGCGGACGTGGCTCGAAATGCTGTCCGCATCGGCCACGAGCTGATCAAGACCACCCGCCCGCACACCGTCACCGAGAAGACCGACCGCGACACCTACACCGAGGTGGACGTCAGGATCGAGCGCGAGATCCGCGCCTACCTTGCCGAGACCACTCCTGAAATCGGCTTCATAGGCGAGGAGGAAGGACGTAGCGACGGCGCCGCTGACAGCAAGTACGTGTGGGGTCTCGACCCGATCGACGGCACCTCCAATTTCGTGCATGGGGTGCCGTTGAGTGCCGTATCCCTCGCGCTGATGCAGGACGACCGCACGGTTGTCGCCGCGATCTCGTTGCCCTACATGGAACTTCACTACTCCGCCACCTTGGGTGGTGGCGCGTTCGTCAACGGGAAGAGGCTCGAAACGAGCAAGACGGTCGAGCTATCAAAGTCCATTGTGGCTATCGGCGACTACGCACTAGGCGAGGGCTCAGCCGAGAAGAACCGCCAGCGAATCGCGCTCACGGCCGCACTCGCGGCACAGGTCGAGCGAGTCCGCATGTTCGGGTCCGCGGCCCATGACTTCGTCTGGTTGGCCGAAGGTCGCATCGATGGCGCCATCGTCCTGTCGAACAAAGAACTGGACCTAGCCGCAGGCATTCTGATCGCCCGCGAAGCCGGGGCAGTCGTGATGGACACCTCAGGCGCTCAGCACACACGCGCATCCGCGCACACTGTTGCTGCCGCACCCGGTGTCGCCGATCAACTTCTGTCGCTGGTTCAGTCCGTCGTCTGACATGCCATCACGCTTGCCGAACGGGGAAGCGTGCCATAATGATGCGCACGGGTAGAAGGGAGGGTTCGAATGCCTATATTTCGACCAGGAGCGATCGAGCCGCACGAGTATTTCGTCTGGTGTGTCACTACCCCGAAGTATCTGTCGGTGGCTCGCGACTGGCGGTTCACCACACCTTGGGCATACCGTCGCGCGCTTCGACTGGGGTATTTCCATCACAAGGATGATTGCCCAGGACACAATGGGGCTTACTGTAACCCTCGATACATTGCACGGGAGGTAAGTTCTGGCGAAAAGTAGGATGCTCGCTTGGGAGCGACCTTCTGCTATTTGGCCACCCCCAAGCGAGTTTGCTTAATTAGGCGGAGCCGTTACCACCACCACAGCCGTATCGGCCGGATTCGCCCCAAACTGGACTACCGGCGACGACCGTGCCGTTAGTGTGTTGTGCGTAGCCCCTCGTGTTCAGCCTGTAGTTGTAGATCCCGGTATCTTCAGGCTCTCCGCAGTCAACGTCAAAGGTCCAGACCCAGCGATAATTACGGGTAGCGGAGGAGTTCGCCCAGTCCGTGTACCCGAGCCAGCCGCGCCACGAATCGCGCTCAAACCTGTAGTTGACCCAATGCTGGAGGAACGATCCTGTGCAGCGCTGGTCAGCATCAGCTGAAAGGCGCCCCGCCGACAGTCTGATGGCGGAGATGTAACGTTCGCAGTACAGCGATTGGATCGTTGGCCCTTGGGTGGCCTGAGTGCCGTCGCCGTTGACGTATGTCGGAGTAGCGGTGTTGTCCAGCGGAAGAACCTTAGCCGGGTCCTTCACTCCACGGTGCGCAGGCACTGACGCATCCAGTGACTGCGTCTGAAAGAACTTGCCTTCGTCCGTGAAACCCCAGTAAACGACCACGCCTTCGGTCGGCACAGGTCCGGACGGCGCCCTTCCTGACTCCGTCGCCGTAAACACGACTCCACTAGGCGCCTCATCGGACTGGGCTGAGGCTGGCGTGGCAGTCACGCTCACAGTAAAAGCGATACCGCATAATGCGGCCAGTGCCTTGTATCTACGCAAAACTTCCCCCTTTGGTATAGGTAAATGCGAGGGAGCGTGAGAGGCTGACGCGCAGGATTTGGTCGCGCGCCAGAATGCGCCATACAAAGCATGGCGTGAGATTTAGAGCCCCCCTATGCCTCCCCGCGCAGCAGACACTATCGACACGCACATGGTCGCAATACCCCCGAACAGGTGACCCCATCAACAAGCGTCATCGGACGATCGGAGGGCGGGATGTTGGTTCGCAGTCCTCACTCAAGTTGACGCACGTGAGCAGTCAGGAATCGCCAGCCACCGCAAGCGTATTCCGTGCATTGAAGAATTGTGCTTTATGGGATCAAGGCGCGCCGCCGCTGGCGGCGCGCGGGCGGGTCAGTCGCGCTGACACCGCCCACCGTTGCGCCCGCTGCCCGCATCGGGACACGCCAGGCTCCCGCTCCGCTCCGCCTGTCGGCCCCGCGCGGCAGCGCGCGCAGGTGGCCGAGTCCGCGCGCCACCAGCAGCGGCCAACCTGGCCGGCCGCCACACCCCAGGCGAACTACAAAGCTCACCGCGCGGAATTGGCAGCGAAAGCGCAGCTCACACACGCTGACTGCTCCCACGGAGGCCAGATCCTTTAACACCGTGCCGCCGGTATCAAGGGCGCCTACGGCGTCGCTACGCGATGGGTCAAGGCCCACCCTTGACACCAACGACACGGTGCTAACTGCGGCCAGGGCCGTGGAAGCGGGGGCGAGCAGCCACCGCCCCCACTCAAGCCGAGAACCTCGACCGCAGGAGCGCCGATCATGAGGAACCGCCGCCACCAGGCCCCCGCCGGACAGCTCGCCATGTGGGGCGTCTACGAGCTGGAGGCCCAAGCCGTAGCCGCGTGCAGTCGCCCGGCACCCAAGCCCGCGCTTGCGGACGTCCGCGTTGCCGAGGTCCTGCCGATCTTCAAAGCGCCCGTCACCATGATCGCGTTCCGGGCACCGAGCACGCCGAAAAGCCCCTCGATCCCCACCCAGCGCGGAGGTCGAAGGGCTGCCCATGATCATTTCTCAGGCCGTCGCCAGGCCGTGGGAGGTTCAAAAGCGTCCGGATCTAACCGGACCCAACGAGAACAAACCAGCAGGTCAGAGCGCTTGCCCGTGTTCGCCCCGCCTGGTAGCAACCCCACCGCGTCACATGTCGTACTTGAGGTAGTCGACGCCCCAGTCCGCGAACGTCTGCGCGTCGATCTCCTCGTGGTCCAACGAGCCGGGCATCGTCTTCGCGCACGTCAGGGTGCCCGCGCTGGTGTAGATGCCGAACTTGAGGCCGCGGGCGTGGATGTAGTCGGCGAGCGCCTTCATGCCGCTGGGGAACCGGGTCGGGTGGTTGCGCAGCCGGCCCGTCGCCGGGTCGCGGGTGAGGTCGGCCCAGCAGTCGTCGACGTTCACGTACTGGTAGCCGACGTCCTTCAACCCCTTGGACACGAAGATGTCCGCCATGTCGCGGATCATCTGCTCGTTGATGTCGCAGCCGGTGGTGTTCCAGTTGTTGAACCCCATCGGCGGTGTCAGTGCCAGCGCCGGATCGACGGCCGGGCCCGGATCGGCCTGAGCCGCCGGTGCCGCCACGGAGGCGGCGACGAGCGCCAGCGCCGTCAGCAGAGATCTCACTCCCACTTGTAACCCCTGTAGTTGCGGATGAGCTGATAGGTGTTCTGCAGGCCGGAGCTCTCGATGCTCCGGTAGATGCCCCACTTCGGGCGCAGGTAGTTCTTGTCCCGCCACAGGTCGACGGCCATCGTGCGGCCCTGGCCGACGACCGTGCCCGCGTCCTTGAAGAGCCACGCGAGGTGGCCGCCGCTGTTCGACGCCTTGCACTCGAACTCGACGTCGATCCACTTGTTCTGCAACGGTGTCCAGTCGCCGACGACGTGCTCGGTGTTGGCGTCGTTGTCCCGCAACGTGAGGATCGTCAGCGTCGGCTTGTCCTTCATCCGCGGCGTGAGCGTCCACAGTGGACCAACGACGTCCTGCACCTTCATCTGCATGATGTGCGTGAAGCGGGTCGTGGCGGTGAGCGAGGACGGCCAGAACGCCTGGTAGGTGATCTTCCAGGTCTGGTCCTTGCCGATCTTGTGCGTGGTGCCGCCCGACCGCATGCCCTTGGACTCGTTGCGCTGCCGGTCGGAACCGTCGCGGTCGCGGGTGTGCATGTCGAACCGCCAGTGGTCGCCCTCGACGTAGATGTGCTTCACGCCGCCGTGCGAACCCGCGCGGTCGTCCTCCAGGCCCTCGAACGCCCTCAGGCCGTCACCGGACGGTGTCGGGTTCCACTTCAGCGCCCAGGCGGCCTCGATCACCGGATCCGCGTACGCGGGCCGGGTCAGGCCCAGCGCCAGTGCCCCCGCGGCGCCGAGTTTCACGGCGCCGCGACGGGAGAGTTCTGCCATCGTCTGCCTCCTTCGGAAATCTCTCCTTCGGTGGCGGCGGGTGACGATCAGGCTTTGGGCTTCTCCAAGGTGATCGCGAAGACGTGCAGGCGCGGCCCGCCCGTCCTGGGCAGGATGACGGCGGAGAGTTCCTGGGCGGCATCCAGCTCGATCGTCTGGTGGAAGATCGACACCTGCTTCTGCACGGGACCCGACGGCGTGTGCATCAGCGTGGTGGCGACGGGTTCAGACTCGCCGAACTGCGGCCGCTGCTGCCAGGCCGTCACCCGGAACCGCACAGGCACAGAGCCGCCGGCGTAGCTGACCGCGCCGTTCGCGTCGACGTTGCCGGTGTCCGCGGCCGCGAGCAGGTGCAGCTTCACGTACTTCCCGGCGGGGACGGCGAGTGTCTGCCCGTTGGCGATGACGTTGTTCTTGCTGGCCTCATCGCCGTTGTGGAACTCGAACAGGATGCCGTCGTCGGTCACCGAACCCGTCTGCGGCAACTGCGCGGCGGGGTAGGTGTTGCCGAGGCCGTCGAAGTCGCCGTCACGGCTGGTGAACTCGTTGGAGAGACCGTCGTTGTCGAGCGCCGCGCTGATGTCCACCGGCACCGCGCTGCCACCGGGCGGCAACGCGGGCAGGCCCCAGCGCCTGGCGGGCTCGGTGATCCGGACGGGTGCGATGGTGAAGTCGCGCTCGCCCTTCGCGTGGATCAACGCTTCCTGGCCGCGCTCGAGCTCGAGCTCGACGACGCCGTCCTGGACGCTCCACTTCGAGCAGCCGCGGACGCGCAGAGGTCCTTCGATGCCCGTGCGGATGCGGCACGGCTGACCGGCTTCGCTGTGCACGCGCACGAACCGCGTCCTGCCCTCGCGCCGGACCGCGCTGATCAGGAACGCGCCCTCGGTCCTGGTGTCGTGGATCGTGACGTCCCGCCACACCGGCGGCACCGCCGGGAAGATCCGGATCAACCCGCCCCAGCTCTGGATCAGCATGTCCTGCAACGACTTCGCCGCGGAGAGAGGCGTCTCGATCACCGGGCCTGCCTCGAAGTACATCGTGTTGGGCTGGGCGAAGCGGGCCACGAACTCCCGCAGGTACCGGAGCGCCTCGTCGCCGCGGGTCATCTGAGCCGCGATCGAAGCGGCACCGGTGAAGGTGAAGCCGCGCAACGACCCCTCGAAGCTCAGCCAGTGCTTCAGCGAGCGTTCGATGAGGTCACGACGTTCCGGTTGCTCCCAGTTGACCTCGTGCAACGGGTAGACCGCGAGCATGTGCGAGTAGTGCCGGTGCGACTTCGCGAACGGCACCCCGGCCCCGATCATGAACCCGCCCGCGTCCGCCGGGTACTCGACGAGCTGGTCGAGCACCTCCTGCCACTTCGGCGCCAGCGGGTCGTCGATCCTGAGGATCTTCGCGCTGTCGATGAGCGTCCGGCACGACCAGCGCAGCAACGCGAGGTCGTAGTTGCAGTCCGGCGCGACACCGTACTCGGGCGAGTAGGTGGGCAGCAGGTGCAGCTTGCCGTCGTTGCCCTTGCGCAGGAAGTGCAGGTAGTAGTTGGTGGATCTGCGCAGAACCGGGAAGACGGTGTCCCTGAGGATCCGTTCGTCCATGGTGTGCCGGTAGCTGAGCCACGCGTTGTGCAGCAGCCACGGCAGGTTCCCGATCTCCGGGTCCGGCGACGGATGCAGCGGCGAGCCGACGAACCCGGCGTCCTGGAACGTCGGGTCTGTGCTGCGCCGCAACCCCATCGAGTCGGCCCGGAACTCCGGCCTCAACGCGTCGACCAGGATCTGCCGGTGTTGCGAGATCGTGCGCGGGATCGGGTCCAGTTCGAGGTGGTTCGACGCGAGCACGGGCCAGTACTCGAGCTGGGCGTTGAGGTTGAACCACACCGACGGCCACGGCGTCGGCTCCAGCCACGGCCCGGTGGTGGGCATGATCGGTGCTTCTCTTCGCGCGCCCGACGCGAGCTTGTACAGCTGGATCCAGTAGAAGCTCTGCATCAACGCGTCCGGCACCGACACGAAGCTCTTGCGGTAGAAGCGGTGCCACCACCGCTGGTGCTGGTACCGCAGCACCTCCGGCACCGGCGCCCTGGTCACCGCGTCCCGCACCGCCGCCTCGGCGGTCCGATCCGGATATGAGTGGTCCACCGACAGCAGCAACTCCGTGCGGCCGCGGAGCTTCCTGATCCGGAACGCCGTGGCGGTCTGGCCGCCCGCGACCATCTCCTGGGTGACGAGCGTGAGGCCGTTCTCGGTGCGGGTGACCGGCTTGGGGTTGGGCGGCAGCGTCGCGGGCGGTGGCTCGCGGATGACACGCGGGCTCACCGCGTCCAGCGCCAGGAACTCCAGCCCGAAGTCCTTCTCGCCGCTCGTCGGCCGCACTTCCAGGTGCAGCAACGACTTCTCGGCGTGCACGAACGCCCTGACCGCCAGCTCACCCACATCCGTGACGATCTTGCCGCGCAGCTCGGCGTGCCACAGGTCGAGCCTGAGGTCGACCCCGGTGATCTTGCCCCGCGGCGTCAGCAGGACACGTCCGACCGGCAGCCGCGCCACTCCCCACTCGTTCCCGAACTGGGGCCGGTGGTCCTGCACCTCCGCGTGGTCGACGGTGAACCTGATGGCGTTCGCGCCTGGTTCGCGGTAGACAGCGGAGGCGAGAAAACCGTTGCCCAGGAACGGGCCCTCGTACCAGGCGCGCGGGATCCGCTGCCACACCAGGTCCTGCTCACCGAGGAACCGCTCCCAGTCGATCCTCGTGGCGCACCCGGCGACCGGAGGGTCCGCGTTCGCCCTCACCGGCAACGCCGTGAGCGCCGCCCCAGCCGCAACCCCACCGAACAGCCCCCGCCGCGACAGCTCCACAGAACACCCTTCAGGTTCGCGGCGGCTGCGAACAAAAGATCGGAGGTGTACCTACGCTCGCAGCCTAGGACGGCCCACAGAGGCGGTCAAGACCAGTCAAGCGTCGGATGAAACCGTTTACCGCGAGCAGTAGCCTGGCTACCGCCGCGAACTTTGGAGGATGCCGTGATAGCGCGTTCCTACCCGTTCGGTCCGGTGGACGGGCTCGAGATCGACCCGATGTACGCCCGTCTGCGTGACGACGAGCCGCTCGCCCGCGTCAAGCTCCCGCACGGCGAAGAAGGCTGGCTGCTCACCAGATACGACGACGTCCGCTTGGCGCTCGGCGATCCGCGGTTCAGCCTCGCGCAGGCCGCCGTCCGTGACACGCCCCGGATGGGCCCGCAGCGGATTGGCGCGATCCTGACCGACCTCGACCCGCCGGACCACACCCGGTTGCGTCGTCTGCTGGCGCACGCGTTCACCGTGCGTCGGGTCGAACAGCTGCGGGCCGGTGCCGAACGAATCGCCGGCGAGCTGCTGGACGAGATGGAGAAGGCCGGCCCACCGGCCGATCTCGTGACGGCGTACGCGGTTCCGTTGCCGGGGCTGATGGTCTGCGACCTGCTCGGCGTGCCCTACACCGACCGCGACCACTTCCAGGACCTGGCCGCAGCGTTCATGTCGATCACGGCGATGACCGACGAGGAGAAGCTGTCACGGCTGGGCGAGCTCGCCGCCTACCTCTCCGGGCTCGCCGACCAGCGGCGCGAGCACCAGGAGGACGACCTCATCAGCGCGCTGGTGGTGGCGCAGGAGGAAGGCGACCGGCTCACCGCCGACGAGCTGGTGCAGCTCACGGTGCTGCTGCTCGGCGCCGGTTACGACTCCACCGCCGCCCACATCGCCAACTCGGTGTACACGCTGCTGCAGTTCCCCGGCCAGGCCGAGCTGCTCCGCTCGAACCCGGAGCTGATGCCCGCCGCCGTGGAGGAGCTGCTGCGCTGGATCCCGGCGCAGGAGATCAGCGACATCCTGCCCCGGTACGCGCTGGAGGACGTGGAACT
Organism: Lentzea roselyniae; assembly: GCF_039537795.1. NCBI lineage: Bacteria > Bacillati > Actinomycetota > Actinomycetes > Pseudonocardiales > Pseudonocardiaceae > Lentzea > Lentzea roselyniae. The sequence continues at coordinate 67,027 of NZ_BAABBE010000025.1, read as the reverse complement.
GAGCGGCGGCACCGTGCAGGCGGGCGAACCCGTGCTGCTCGCCAAGCATGCCGCCAACCGCGATCCGCGCCAGTACCCCGACCCCGACCGGTTCGACGTGACGCGCAACGCCAAAGGACACCTGACGTTCGGGCACGGGCCGCACCACTGCATCGGCGCGCAGCTCGCGCGGATGGACCTCCAGGTCGCGCTGACGGCGATCCTCGAACGGTTCCCGGCACTGCGGCTGGCCGGTGACGTGCCGTGGCGGACCGGCATGGCCATGCGAGGTCCGCTGGCCATGCCGGTCGCCTGGTGATCAGCCGTTGACGTTCTTGAGCTGGACGGCCTTGTACCTGCTGGTCGGCTCAAGGCCGTGCTTCAGCGGACGGTGGTCGGCGCGCGTTGCAGCATCTCACCCCTGCTGACCTGCTCGGACGGTGCTGTGGGAGCACCGACGAGTGCGAACGCCAGGAATGCGGCGCGCACCACTGAAATGGATTTCAGGTAGCACCGACTTCAGTGGTAACCCGTCCGTGAACGATCACCCACTGTTCGCCGGCAGGTCGCGCTGGTACCAAGTGCCCGGCTTGCCGCTGAGATCGGCAGGGGTGGCAGGACCGACCGGGACGAACCCGGCCTTGGTCAACACTTTCTGGGACGCGGCGTTGTCGTGGGAGACAGCGGCCCGCAGGGTGTGCAGGCCGTGCAGCGTTGTCGCCCTCCGGCACAGCTCCCGGACGGTCGCGGTCGCCACGCCGCGGCCGGCGACCCGCTCCGCGACCCGGTAGCCGAGTCCGGCGGTGCCGTCCTCCAGGTCGTACAGGTTGAACCTGCCGAGCACCGAGCCGTCCTCGGCGACGAGCACGTAGAAGGCGCAGATGCCGGCCTCCTGCTCGGCCAGCAAGGCGTTGTACCGCTCGGTGAACCGGTCGAAGAAGTCGTCGCCGCGGTCGGGGATCGAGGCGGCGAAGTAGGTGCGGTTCGCCAGTTCGAAGGCCAGGACCGCCGGGGCGTGGCCGGCGTGCAGCGTCTTCAGCTCGGGCATGGCTGGACTCTACAAAGATCGCGCGGTGGCACTAGGCCGAGCGGCTTTGCGGCGCCAGCACCTCGTTGATGGCGTCCAGCGAGATGCCCAGCGCACCGGCGAGGGCCGCGATGGTGAAGAACGACGGTGTCGGCGCGCGGCCGGTTTCGATCTTGCGGACGGTCTCGGCCGACAACCCGGCGCGGGCCGCGATCTCGACCATGCTCTCCTCGCCGCGCGCGTTCCGCAGCAACTGACCGAGCCGCCTGCCGCGCTCCCGTTCCAGCGACGTCAGGGGAATGCGCACCATGACGCGGATTCTACGCGAATCAGGCAAGTCAAGAGCCCCGCAAAACTCCGTTGCGAGGCCCGCGGATCACGACATAGGTTCGTCGTACACAAGAGAGGAGGTGGTCCAAAGTTGTATAGCTACAGGACTCGTGAGGTGGCTGTCCGCTAGGACCAGCCCTTCGGTGACGCCTAGTCGTAAACCAAGGCAGCCACCCGGCCCCCGGACTTCGAGCGCTGGTCCCGCTCGGCCCGCTAGCGCGGGAGTCGTCCGGGGGTTGTCCCGTTCTGGAGGGACTTCTTCAGGGCCTTGAGATCGGCCACGAAGGCCTCGTAGGCCTCGGTCCAGTTCTCGGCACGCAGCACGGCCGACGGGTGCACCGTCACCCCGATCCGCAGCCCGTCCTGCTCCAGCACCTCGCCGCGGTGCTCGGTGAGCTTGAAGGACGATCCCAGCAACGCCTTCGCCGCGACAGCACCCAGGCACACGATCAGTTCCGGCTGCACGACCCTGATCTCCTCGCGCAGCCACGGGAAGCACGCCACCACCTCGGACCGGCGGGGCTGCTGGTGGATCCTGCGCTTGCCGCGCTCGGTGAACTTGAAGTGCTTCACCGCGTTGGTGAGGTAGGCCTCGTCCCGCGCGATCTTCACGGCGGCCAGCGCCTTGTCCAGCAACCGTCCCGCCGGGCCCACGAACACGTGGCCCTCGACGTCCTCCTTGTCGCCGGGCTGCTCGCCCACCATCATCAGCCGCGCCGGCACCGGCCCCTCGCCGAAGACGGTCTGCTTCGCGTCCTTGTAGAGCTCGCAGCCGCGGCACTCGCAGGACGCAGAACGCAGCGCCGCCCAGTCCTTCCCCTCGGGGACGAACTGAGCGGCGCTGATGGCGTTACTTGTCCGAGCGGAAAGCATCCTTGACCTTCTCGCCGGCCTGCTTGATGTCGGCCTTCGCGCGCTCGGCGCGGCCCTCAGCCTGCCACTGCTCGTTGTCCGTGGCGTCGCCGACGGCCTCCTTGGCGCGGCCCTTCATCTCTTCAGCCTTGTTGCTGAACTTGTCGTCGGCACCCATGGATCAGGCTCCTTCGCTACGTGGTCAGCTACGTCGATTGGTTACCCGGCGAGCACCGTCCGAAACAGTTGATAAGGTGATCACTCGCGGTTGAGAACCCAGCCGCAAGCCGGTGAGACGGCTTGCTCTGGGTGTGTCCCGCTTCTTCGAGCGCTCCGAGCCCGTCGTCCCATCGGCATGCCGCTGTGACCATGACGACGTGAAAGGAGCCGGCGGTGTCGTCCGCGAGAATCACCGCCCTCGAGGCCGAGGTGGCAGGGCTGCGCAAAGCTCTGGCGTCCCGGACCGTCATCGGGCAGGCCACGGGCCTGATCGCCGCACTCAAGCCGTGCACACCCCAGCAGGCTTTCCAGCTGCTGGTGCACGTATCGCAACACCACAACATCAAGCTGCACGTCGCCGCCGACCGGCTGGTGGCGGCGTTCGTGCACGCCCACCTCGGCAGGCCGGTCAATCCGGCCGACCAGGTGTTGTGGGATCACGTCAACGCGACGACCGCGAACGACTCCGGCGAAAGCGACGACGGGCTGGCCGAAGAGGTCAGCAGCACGTCCCCCTGAGGCAGCGGGACGGGCGTCGTGCCGAGGTTCACCACCACGCGGGTCGTACCGCGGTGCAGCACGAAGCACAGTCCGTCCTGCTCCACCACGAACCTGTCCAGCCGCGGATCGGCGAGCTCAGGGCGGGACCGGCGCAACGCGATCAGCGCCTTGTACGTCTCCAGCACCTTCCCGTGATCGCCAGTGGTGGCTTCGTCCCATTTGAGGCGCGAGTTCTCCACCGTCCTCGGTGACATCGGGTCCGGTACGTCCGACTCGCCCCAGCCGTGCCGCGCGAACTCCCGGCGCCTGCCCGTCCTGACCGCCTCGGCCAGCTGCGGGTCCGGAAAGGACGCGAAGAACTGCCACGGCGTCGAAGCCGCCCACTCCTCCCCCATGAAGATCATGGGCGTGTACGGCGAGCAGAGCACGATCGCCGCCGCGCACAGCAGCTTCCCGGTGGACACGCTCGCCGGCAACCGGTCGCCGGTCGCCCGGTTGCCGATCTGGTCGTGGTTCTGCGTGTAGGCGAGGAACCGGTGGCCGGGGATCAGCGCGGTGTCGACCGGCTTGCCGTGGTGCTTCTCGCGGAACGACGACCAGGTGCCCGCGTGGAAGAACACCTTCTCCAGCGTGTTCTTCAACGCTCCCGGCGCCGCGAAGTCCTCGTAGTAGCCGAACGTCTCGCCGGTCAGCGCCACGTGCAGGCAGTGGTGCAGGTCGTCGGACCACTGCGCGTGCAGGCCGTAACCACCGCCTTCGCGCGCGGTGACCAGCTTGGCGTCGTTGAGGTCGGACTCGGCGATCAGCGTCAGCGGGCGGCCAACCGACGCCGAGAGCGCGTCCACCTCGACCGCCAGCTCTTCGAGCACGTGGACCGCACGCTGGTCCGCCAGCGCGTGCACGGCGTCGAGCCTGAGGCCGTCGACGTGGAAGTCCCCGAGCCACTGCAGGGCGTTGTCGATCACGTACCGGCGGACCTCGTCGGAACCTGGCCCGTCCAGGTTCAGCCCCGGGCCCCAGTCGTTGCGACCGGCGAAGTACGGGCCGAACCGGTCGAGGTACGCGCCGGACGGCCCGAGGTGGTTGTAGACCACGTCGAGCAGCACGGCGAGCCCCTTGCCGTGGCAGGCGTCGACGAACCGCTTGAACCCGTCCGGGCCGCCGTAGGGTTCGTGGACCGCGCCCCACAGCACGCCGTCGTACCCCCAGCCCTCGGCGCCGTCGAAGCTGTTGACCGGCATGACCTCGACGAACGTGATGCCCAGGTCCACCAGGTGGTCGAGCTTCCCGATGGCCGCGTCGAACGTGCCTTCCGGCGTGAACGTGCCGATGTGCAGCTCGTAGATCACGCCACCCGGCAACGCACGGCCGGTCCACGCGCTGTCGGTCCACTCGAAGTCGTGGTGATACACGCGGGACGCCTTGTGCACGCCGTTGGGCTGCCACAGCGACCGCGGATCCGGGTACGCCTTGCCCTCGATGACGAACGCGTAGTCCGTCCCCTCGGCCTCAGAGTGCCACCAGTCGCCGTCACGCTTCATCTCGTGGTCGAAGCCGTCGACGCGCACGTGCACGGACTCGGGGATCGGCGCCCAGACAGAGAAGCTCACCGCGCCAAGGCTAATGCCTTTCGCCGTGCGGCGCCGATGACGCCAAGAGGGGGTGGCAGCCGCGGCTGCCACCCCCTCCCGGGCAGGGGTGATCAGGTCACCAGAGCGTGCCGCCCGCGGGGATCTCGGCACCGACGGCGAAGAAGTCGTGCCACTTCACCGAGGTACCCACGAACGAGGAACCGTTCGACAGGGCCGCGTAGACGTCGGCCGCGTCACCGCGGGTGAACGTCGAGATGTCGTCCCGGCCGTCACCGTTGAAGTCACCGGTGCCGGGGATCTCGCTGCCGACCGCGAAGAAGTCGTGCCACTTGATCGACGTGCCCACGAACGACGACCCGTTCGACAGCGCCACGTACACGTCCGCCGCAGGGCCACGGGTGAACGTCGCGATGTCGTCCCGGCCGTCACCGTTGAAGTCACCCACAGCGGGGAACTCCGCACCGACCGCGAAGAAGTCGTGCCACTTGATCGAGGTACCGACGAACGAGGAACCGTTCGACAGCGCCACGTACACATCGGCCGCACCACCACGGGTGAACGTCGCGATGTCATCCCGGTTGTCCCCGTTGAAGTCACCGACCAGCGGAACCTCGTTGCCCACGGCGAAGAAGTCGTGCCACTTCACCGAAGTGCCCACGAACGAAGAACCGTTCGACAGCGCGACATACACGTCCGCCGCGGGGCCACGGGTGAACGTCGCGATGTCGTCGCGGTTGTCCCCGTTGAAGTCGCCCACCAAGGGCGTCTCGCTGCCGACCGCGAAGAAGTCGTGCCACTTGATCGACGTGCCCACGAACGAAGAACCGTTCGACAGCGCCACGTACACGTCGGCCGCACCACCACGGGTGAACGTCGCGATGTCATCCCGGTTGTCCCCGTTGAAGTCACCGATCAACGGGAACTCGTCGCCCACGGCGAAGAAGTCGTGCCACTTCACCGAAGTGCCCACGAACGAAGAACCGTTCGACAGGGCCACGTACACGTCGGCGGCGCCGCCGCGGGTGAAGGTCGCGATGTCGTCACGGCCGTCGCCGTTGAAGTCGCCGCTCTTGCTGGCGAACCCGTCCGCGAACGAGCCGGGGACGTTCTGGCGCACCCAGTCGTTCATCGACTGCTCGCCGATCCGGCTGTAGATGCCCGGCTTGTTCGGCCGGGCGCAGCCGGTACCCCACGACACGATGCCGACCTGGCGCCAGCCTCGCGCGGTGCCGGTCAGCAGCGGACCGCCCGAGTCGCCCTGGCAGCTGTCGAGGCCACCGGCCAGCGGGCCCGCGCCGAGCATCGAGGCCGGCTTGAACGCGCTGCCGTAGGCCGCGGCGCTCGACATCGTCGCGTCCGGCTGCACCGGAACGTCGACCTCACGCAGGTCGTTGCTCCCGGCGCCGCCCTCGGACGTGGCGCCCCAGCCCATCGTGCGGACCGTGACGTTCGGCATCCACAGGTTGCGCTCCGCCGACGAGGCGATCGGCAGCGTCGCCTTCGACGACGGGGAGCTGAGCCGCATCAGCGCGACGTCGAACCCGCTGCCGCTGGCACTGGTGTACTGCGGCTGGATGCGGAGTTCGGCGACGCTGCGGACGTCACCGCCCGAACCGCCGGAAATCCGGGTCTGGCCGATCAGCGTGCTGAAGTTCGACGCGGACAGGCCCTGGACGCAGTGCGCGGCCGTCAGCACCCAGGACGGGTCGATCAGCGTGCCGCCGCACCAGTGGCTGAACACGCCCGGCCGGGAGATGGACACCATCCACGGGTAGGCGTTCGTCGGTGACGGGTTGCCGCCGACGATCCTGGTGCTCGGCGGATCGGTGTCGTCCCCGTGAGCCTGGGCCGCCATCCCCGCGGTCGCCATGCTCATGGCGGCCAGTACCGCCAGGGATCTCTTGATGAGTCTCACTTTTCGCGATTCCCCCTCGCATTGTTGAGCTGTTCACCGCGGCCGACAGTGCCGACTGGCCCCCTCCTCCGTCACCGTTCTCGACCAACTTCGACCACTGAGCGGTTCAGCCGAGTGACAGTGCGCTACGGCCTCAGTACGTTGAAGCCCTCCTGGGGGGAACGGGAGAAAGTGCGTGGCCAGAGGGGGAAGAAGCGGCCCGGTGGGAGATCCTCCCGGACCGCAGGGGGCGCAGTCGTTCGAAGATCTCGCCGGTCGGCTGCGCGCGTTGCGGTCGTGGGCGGGTGTGAGCTACCACGAGGTCCATCGCCGGGTGGTGAGTTTCCGACGGGCCAGGGGGATCGCCGAACTTCCTTCCTACAACACGGTTTTCCGGTGTTTCCAGGCCGGGCGGACTCGCATGGACGCCGAACTGGTGGTGCACATCGCCCGTGTGCTGCTCGGTGAGGAGGACGCCACGGCCGCCGAATGGCGGCTCGCGCACCAGGTGATCACCGGTGTGGCGACCGAGGCCGAGATCGTCCGCGTCAACAGCTCGCTGCCGGACGACATCGCCGAGTTCACCGGCCGTGCGGACGAGCTGGACATGATCCTGGCAGGTCCGGGCGTTGTCGTGATCGAGGGCATGGCGGGTGTGGGCAAGACGGTGCTCGCCACTCGTGCCGCACACTTGTTGCTGCGCCAAGGAAACTATTCGGACCTGCAGCTCTCGGTGAACCTGCGCGGGTACGACCGCGAGCGGCCACCCGCCGATCCCGCCGCCGTCCTGGACGGGTTCCTGCGGCATCTCGGCCTGTCCGGCGACCGCATCCACGCCATGAGCCTCGCTGCCCGCGGTGCGGCGTTCCGCAAGCTGCTGGTCGGACGAAAAGCGTTGGTGCTGCTGGACAACGCGATGAGCGAGGACCAGGTGCGGCCGCTGCTGCCGGAGAGCCCCGACGCGCTGGTGCTGGTCACCAGCCGCCGCACGCTGCCGGAGCTGCCCGGTGCGCGACGGCTGCCGTTGACCGTGTTCGGCCAGAACGAGGTGCTGGACCTGTTGCGCCGCAGTGCGGGCGCGGACCTCATCGCCGCCGACCTGGACACGGCGACCAGGATCGGCGAGCTGGTCGGCCGGTTGCCGCTGGCGGTCGGGCTGGTCGCGGGCATCATCGCGGACCGTCCGCATTGGACACTGGCGGACCACCTGCTCCGGCTGACCGAGCGGCACGACCACCGGCACCTCGACAGCGGCGTGGAACTGGCACTCGACCTCTCCTACCGCGCCCTGCCCGCCGGGCACCAGCGCACGTTCCGGCTCACCGCACTGCATCCCGGTCCCGACTTCGGCGCCGACGCCGCCGCCGCGCTGGCCGGCGTCGACCCGGACCTCGCGCAACGCCACCTCGACGACCTGCTGGCGGACCACCTCCTGCAGCTCAAGGCGCCATCACGGTACGAGCTGCACGACCTGGTGCGCGTCTTCGCGGACGCCCGCGTGGTCGACGAGGAACCCAAGTCCGCGCAACGAGAAGCACTGACCCGGCTCTTCGACCACTACCTGCAGACCGCGGCGGCCGCGCGCAACACCCTCAACCCGGCCGAACGGCACGAGTGCGCCCCCGTCGCTTCCGTCGCCGACGCCAGGGCGTGGCTGGAGACGGAGCACACGAATCTCATGGCGATCGCCGACCACACGGCCCGCCACGGCTGGCACCGCCACACGGCACGGCTGATGACGATCTTGGCGAAGCATCTCGACATGACCGGACGGCACCACGACGCCATCACCCTCTACCAGCACGTGCTGAACACCGGTGACCTCGCCGACCAGGGCGCCGCACTGCACAACCTCGGCCGGGTCCACTGGCGGCTGGGCGATCACGACAGCTCGCTCGACCACTTCGCGCGGGCGCTGGAGATCCACCGCGCCACCGGAAACCGGGCAGGCGAGGCCGCCGCGTTCAACAACATGGGCAACGTCCACCAGCGGCTCGGCCACTACGCCCTGGCGCTGCAGCTCTACCTGCGAGCGCTGGTGCTGCGCCGCGAGCTGGGCGACCGGGTCGGCGAGGGTGCGACGGTCGGCAACGTCGGCATCATCTACCACCGCATGGGCCGCTACCAGGAGGCGTTCCTCCACTACCGGCAGGCACTGGTGATCCGCCGCGAGGTCGGCGACCGGGAAGGCGAAGGCGCGGTGCTCGCCAACATCGCCGAGACCCACCAGTGCCTGCAGCAGTGGAGACCCGCCCGCGACCACTACGAACAGGCGCTCGCGATCTTCGACGAGCTGGACGACAGGTCCAACCGCTCGTACGCGCTGGCCTACCTGGCCCAGGTCCTGATGAGGCTGGGCTTCACGAAGCTCGCGCTCGACCACCACGACGAGGCTCTCGCGCTCGCCAGGGAGGTCGGCGAGCTCAGCGTCGAGACCGAGGCCCTCAACCGGTACGGCGAAACCCTGACCGCGCTCGGCCGCCCCGCCTCCGCGCGCCCGTTCCACGAGCGGGCGCTCGAGCTGGCCTCGCAGACCGGAATCCGGTTCGAGCGGGCCCGCGCCCTCGACGGTCTCGCCGCCGCCTTGTCCCGTGCGGGCCGCCACGAAGAGGCGCTGCGCCACCGCGCCGAGGCGGTGGCGCTCTTCGCCGACCTGAACCTGCCCGTGCCCTCGGCTAGCCGCGAGTCAGCAAGGCCACTGGATACCGGTCGAGCAGCGACGCCAGGCTCTCCGGCGCCGGCCGCCCGGTGAGCACGTCCGTCCACCGTCCATCCGGGAGTGGCAACACCGTGTCCTGCCACCCCGTGCGAGCCAGGGTCACCGGCAACCGGGTCGCCACCGCGATCACGCCGGATCGTTCGAACGCCAGCACGTGCTCCGCGGCCGGGCCCTCGGCGCGCAACGGCCGATAGCCGTGCAGACCGCGAGCGCGGACCTGCAGGGCCTTTCTCACGACGAGGAGCTTCGCCGCGCCCGAGTCGTCGACCTCCGGCAGCCAGCCGTCGTCGATGCGGTCCAGCAGCTCCCGGCGCACCACGTAGTCGACAGGCCGGCGGTTGTCCGGGTCGACCAGCGAGAAATCCCACAGCTCGGTGCCCTGGTAGACGTCGGGCACACCCGGCGCGATGAGCTGGACCAGCTTCTGCCCCAGCGAGTTCGACCAGCCCGGCGCCTTGATCCGCTCGGCGAACGCAGCGACCTCCGGCTCGTTCAGCACCTTCGAGGGCCACGCGGCCACCTCGGCGTCGAACTCGGCGTTCCGGTCGACCCACGACGTTTTGATCTTGGCTTCGCGGGACGCCTTCTCCAGGTACTGGCCCAGGCGTTCCGCGGTGATCGGGAAGGCGCCGACGAGCGACTGCCACGCCAGGCGGTTCAGCGTCGGTTCGGAGAGGCCGTGCTTCGCGGACATCTCCGACTCGAACGCCAGGTACTCCTCCGGCATCTCGGCCAGCACCGCGAGCCGCGCCCGCACGTCCTCCGACCGCTTGGTGTCGTGCGTCGACAGCGCGGTCATGGCGTCCGGGGTCTGCGCCTCACGGGCTGCCGCGCGCTGGTGGAACTCCTCCACCGGCAGACCGAACCGGTCCGGTGCGCCGCCGACCTCGTTGAGCGCCACGAAGTTCGTGTACCGGTAGAACGCCGTGTCCTCGGTGCCCTTCGCGACGACCATGCCGGACGTCTGCTGGATCCTGGTCGCCAGCTCGCCGTGCGGATCGGCGCGGACCTGCTCGTCGAGCGCGCGCACCGCCGGTGATTTGCTCAGCCGTACCGCGGTTTCCCAGTACCGCGAGCCTTCCGGCAGGTACGACCGGTACACCGGGAAGTTGACCATCACCTCGGCGACCGCCGCGCACGCGTCCTCGAACGGCACACCCTGCACGAGCCGCGCGATCCGGCGCACCTCCGCGACCAGGATCGAGTCCGCGACCTGCTGCCGGGACGCGTGCTCGACCTCGTGGAAGTCACCCGCGAACGCGTCCGTGGGCGCGATGAACACACCGCAGACCTCGCGCAACGCGTCGTAGCCCGTGGTGCCGTCGACCGGCCAGCTCTGCGGCAGCGGCTCGTCCGGCCCGAGGATCTTCTCCACGACCAGCCAGCCGTCGAAGTGCTCGCGCAGCCGCCGGAAGTACCCGCCGGGGTCGGCGAGCCCGTCCGGGTGGTCGACGCGCAACCCCGTGACGCCCCACGACAGCACCTCGCGGTGGGTCGCGTCGAACACCTCGGGATCCTCGACCCGCACCGCCGCGAGCTCGGTGATGTCGAAGAACCGCCGGTAGTTGAGCTCGGTGTTGCCGCGCCGCCAGTCGACCTTCAGGTGGTGCTCGTGGACCTCGTCGTCCGAGGCTTCCGCGAGCACCGGCAGCAGGACCTTGCCGGACGACCAGTCGATGTCGAAGTACCGCGCGTACTTCGACGCCTGACCGTGCGCGAGCACGTCGTCCCACCACGGGTTCGGCACGACCATGTGGTTCGGCACGATGTCGACGACGAGCCCGAGGCCGAGCTCCGACAGCCGTTCCTGCATCGCCTTGCGCCCGTCCTCGCCACCCAGCTCCGGCCGCGCACGGGTCGGGTCCACGACGTCGTAGCCGTGCGTGGAACCCTCGCGCGCGTCGAGCATCGGCGACGCGTACAACGCGCCGACACCGAGTCGCGCCAGGTAGTCCGCGATGCCGGTGGCGTCGGCGAAGGTGAAGGACGGGGTGAACTGGACGCGGTACGTGGAGGAGGGCGCGCCCATCAGCCCACCCTCTGCAGCACGACGAGCGACCGCGCGGTGAGGGTCAGCTGCCCGCCCGCGACGACGGGCTTCTCCCCGTTGCCGATGTGGCCGGTGGTCGTGTCGACCACCACCCTCCACTCAGGACCGTACTCGGCATCGGGCAACGTGACCTCGATGTCCTCGTGGTGCGCGTTGAAGGCCATCAGGAACGAGTCGTCGACCACCCGCATGCCGCGCGCGTCGAGGTCGGGAATGCCCTCACCGTTGAGGAAGATGACGATGCACCGGCCGAAGTCGTCCTCCCAGTTCTGCTCGGTCATCTCCTCGCCGGACGGGGTGAACCACGCGATGTCGCGCAGCTCCTCCCCCTTGCGGATCGGCCGGCCCGCGAAGAACCGCTTGCGCCGGAAGACCGGGTGCGCCTTGCGGAACGCCGCCAGCGCCGAGGTGAACTCGACCAGCTCGGCGTTGGTCTCCAGCAGCGACCAGTCGACCCACGACACCTCGTTGTCCTGGCAGTACGCGTTGTTGTTCCCGTGCTGCGTGCGCCCGAACTCGTCGCCGTGCAGGATCATCGGCACACCCTGCGACAACAACATGGTCGCCATCAGGTTGCGCCGCTGCCGTGCCCTCAGCTCCAGGACTTCCTCGTCGTCCGTCGGCCCCTCGACACCGCAGTTCCACGACCGGTTGTGGCTCTCGCCGTCCTGGTTGTCCTCGCCGTTGGCCTCGTTGTGCTTCTCGTTGTACGACACCAGGTCGTTGAGCGTGAACCCGTCGTGCGCCGTCACGAAGTTGATCGACGCGTACGGCCTGCGCCCGTCGTCCTGGTAGAGGTCGCTGCTGCCGGTGATCCGCGAGGCGAACTCGCCCAGCGTCGCGGGCTCGCCCCGCCAGAAGTCGCGCACAGTGTCCCGGAACTTGCCGTTCCACTCCGTCCATAGTGGAGGGAAGTTGCCGACCTGGTAGCCACCGGGCCCGACGTCCCACGGCTCCGCGATCAGCTTGACCTGCGACACCACCGGGTCCTGCTGCACGACTTCGAAGAAGGTGGCCAGCCGGTCGACGTCGTAGAACTCGCGGGCCAGCGTCGCCGCGAGGTCGAACCGGAACCCGTCGACGTGCATCTCGGTGACCCAGTACCGCAGCGAGTCCATGATGAGCTGCAACGTGTGCGGCGTGCGCACGTTGAGCGAGTTACCGGTGCCCGTGTAGTCCATGTAGAACTGCGGATCGTCCTCGACCAGCCGGTAGTACGCCTCGTTGTCGATACCGCGCATCGACAACGTGGGCCCGAGGTGGTTGCCCTCGGCGGTGTGGTTGTAGACGACGTCGAGGATGACCTCGATCCCTGCCTGGTGCAGGGCCCGCACCATGCCCTTGAACTCCTGCACCTGGTTCAGCGGCAACGCCGAGTAACCGTCGTGCGGCGCGAAGAAGCCGATCGTGTTGTAGCCCCAGTAGTTGCTGAGCCGCCGCTCGGCCAGCGTGTGATCGCTGATGAACTGGTGCACCGGCATCAGCTCGACCGCCGTCACGCCGAGCTTCGCGAGGTGGTCGATCATCACCGGGTGCGCGAGCCCGGCGTACGTGCCCCGCAGCCGGGGCGGGATCTCGGGGTGGTCGATGGTGAGGCCGCGAACGTGCGCCTCGTAGATGACGCTCTCGTTGTACGGCGTCTTGGGCAGCCGGTCGTTCGTCCAGTCGAAGAACGGGTTCACGACCACGCTCTTCGGGACGTGCGGCGCCGAGTCGGTGTCGTTGCGCTCGTCCGGCGCCCCGAACTTGTACCCGTACAGCGCCTCGTCCCACGCCAGGCCGTTGGAGATGGCCTTGGCGTACGGGTCGATCAGCAGCTTGTTGGGGTTGCACCGGAGCCCTCGCGCGGGGTCGTGCGGGCCGTGCACGCGGTACCCGTACCGCTGCCCAGGCCCGACGCCGAGCAGGTAGCCGTGGTGGACGAAGCCGTCCACCTCCGGCAGCCTCACGCGTGTCTCGGTGCCGTCGTCGTCGAACAGGCAGAGTTCGACGTACTCCGCGACCTCGGAGAACAGGGCGAAATTGGTGCCCACGCCGTCGTATCCAGCGCCTAGCGGGTAGGGCCTTCCAGGCCAGGGTCGCACGATGCTCCTCACAGACTGTCAGCTACCTGACGGACGGGACGGGGACCCTATCCGCCTACTGTCTCGCGCCGATCCCAATCGGCGGTCCTCGTCTGACACGGTCGCCCGGTGCGAGGTGAACGCTTCACGGCTACCAGCCCGCGGGGCGCAGGTCTTACAGTCAGCTCCACGTCCGTTCGAGCCGGATGGCTCCAGGTCTCCGGCTACCCCGGTACCTGCCGTGCTGCTCGCCGCGAGTGCGGCGAGGTTGCGGGCGGCGTTGAGATCGCGATCGATCTCCAACCCGCACCACTCGCAGTGGAACACCCGGATGTGCAACGGCAGCTTGGTTTTCACCACGCCACAATCCGAGCATGTCTTCGACGACGGAAACCAGCGGTCGGCCACGACCAGACGACTACCCCGCCACCGCGTCTTGTACGCCAGTTGTCGTCGGACCTCCGCGAACCCGGCATCAGCGATCGACCGCGCCAACCGGCGGTTGCGCAACATCCCGGCCACGTTCAGATCCTCGACCACGATCGTGCCGAACTCGGTCGCCAACGCCGCCGTCAGCTTCTGCAGTCCATCACGCCGCATATTCGCAACGCGGCAATGGAGGCGGTTGCGGCGCTGGTTCGCTCGTTCCCACCGCTTCGACGGCCTCGCACCAGTACGCCTGTCCGGCCCGCATCTTCGCGACACCTTGCGCGAGATGCGACGCAGCGCTGTCGACTCACGAACGAAGTGCTTCGGGTTGAGCACGAACCCGGCTGCGTCAGTCACACCGTGGAGCGGCCGGGACAGCACTGCAGGGTGCGCGACGCCCAGATCCACACCGACCACCGCATCCGGCTGGGCAGGTGGCGGGTCATTGCGCTGAACCTCGCAGGTGAATGCACAGAACCAGCGACCACCCTCGAAGCAGACCGTCGCCGACGTGACACGGGCTGTGCCAGCCTCGATCCGCCGGGCGAGCTTGCGGGTCGACTCGTACGTCCGGATTCGGCCCAGCTTGGGGAGTGTCACGTGGCGACGGTCAGGCTCGACACGGATACCTCCGGTGGTGAACCGGCGCGCACGGCGCCTCGACTTGAACCTCGGAAACTGGACGGTCGGACCTGTTCGCTTGCCTGTACGAGAGTCAGTCCAGTTCTTCAACGCCGGTGCAAGCCTGTAAAGGCCTCCGCTGTACGCCTCCTTCGAGCACTCCGTCCACCAGGGTGCAACCTCGTGCTTCGCTCGGTTCCAGATCCACAGCAACGAATAGTGCGACCACTGCAGCGCTGGAGTGAGATCCTCGGGTGCGATGCCATGGCTCTTCTCGGCCTCGCGCTGGTCCATGACCGCCTTGACCAGCGCCAGGCCCCAGTTGAATGCGAACCGCGCAGCACCGCAGTGCGCGGACAGAGCCCGCGCCTGTGCCGGGGTCGGGTCCAATGCGAACCGGTAGGCCTGGTGGACGATCACACTCCGAACCCTACGAGCAGGCACCGACAATTCCCGGCCCGCTACAGGAAGGTTCTCACGAGAGTGGGAGCGGCTTAAGTCGAACGTGTGATCGTCACCAATCAGCTGCTACCGCGTGCAGTCACACCCTTTCGTGTGCCAGCACGAGCTGCCCACGTGCGGCCGTGAGCAACGTGCGGGCTTCCTGGATCTCGCAGTACTTCAGGTGCTCACAGGCAGCCTCCGCGCAAGCCAGCGCGTTCTGCAGGGCGATGTTGCCGTCCACGGGACCCGCGTCCCGCAGCGCGTCACGCAGTGACTCCTCCGCGCGCCGTGCCCCGACCACCGGGTCGCCGAGCGCTTGTGGTCTCACCGCGGCGAGAACCTGCTCGACGGCCAGTTCAAGCACGCCGGTTGGTGTCCGCGTGCTCACGGCTGAGCTCATCTGGTACGCCACCTCCAAAACAGGGTTCGTGGTCCGCCGTCGGGTGACGGCCTCAGAGTACTCCGCAGGTCCATGACCTGCCGTTACGCAAAAGTTTCATCTTCCACGACTGCGCAGCGGACGGGTGATGTCCCGGACGCGCGGAAAGAAATCCTCCAGGGCGACCGGCAGGGGGATTCTCCAGTTCGGGTGCTCGTCGATCGTGCCCGGCACGTTGGGCTGCCGGGTTTCCCGCAGAGCGTCCTGAGGTGAAGTCAGGACCAACGCGCAGGGTGCCTGCGCGAGCAACTCGTGGGCGCCGGCGACCCGGTCGGAGGCGTCGATGCCCTCCTGGCGCATCAGCGCGTCGAAGTCGGGGCCGTCGGGCCCCGCGAAGAACGTCGCGGCGGTCGGGAGGTCGTGCGTGGAGATGCTGGCCATCGCCTTCGGGTTCCACTGCGACGGCGGGACCAGCGGATGCCCCTCCGCGTAGTAGTCGCGCTGGAAGTACAGAACGGCGCTGGTCAGCATGCCGTTCTCCGCCAACGTCTTCGTGACGACCGGCTCGACGGTGCCGAGGTCCTCGCCCACGACGACCGCACCCGCGCGGTAGGCCTCCAGCGCCAGCACGCCGAGCATCGCGTCGGCGTCGTAGTGGACGTAGGTGCCGCGTGACGGCGGCTCGCCCGGCGGGATCCACCACAGCCGCCACAGGCCGGCGACGTGGTCGATGCGGATGCCGTCGGCGTGCTTCAGCACGCTGCGCAGCACCTGGCGGAACGGGAGGTAGCCGGTCTCGGCGAGCTTGTCCGGGCGCCACGGCGGCAGGCCCCAGTTCTGGCCGTCCGCGCTGAACGCGTCGGGCGGGGCGCCGACCGCGACGTCGATGGCGAACGCCTCGGGGTCCGCGAACGTGTCCGCGCCGCCGGGATCGACCCCCACCGGGAGGTCGTGGATGACACCGACGGCCATGCCGGCCTCGTGCGCGGCGAGCCGGACGTCCTGGAGCTGGCGGGTGCAGAGGTGCTGGAGCCAGGCGTAGAACGCGACGCGCTCGGCCGGGGCGCCGGCACGATCGGCCGGCCACTCGCGCCAGTCCTTGCCGTGGATCTCGGCGAGCGCGCAGTACGTGGCGAAGGCTTCGAGGTCGGCGTCCATCTCGATCTCGCCGCCGGGGAACAGCAGCTCCAGCGCCTGCTTCTTGGCGTCCCAGATCGCGTCGTAGTCGATCAGGTCCTGGTTGGCGGGCCTGAGGTCGCGGATGAGCTGCCGGGTGCGCGGGCAGGCCTGCAGGAACTCCGCGGTGTCGGTGACGCGCAGGTACAGCGGGTTGACGAAGCGGCGGCTGGTCGGCGAGTACGGCGAGCGTTCGACCGGGTGGGTCGGCGCGGGTGCCTGCACGGGGTTGACGAGCACCACGCCCGCGTCGAGCTCCAGCGAGGACCTGCGCGCCATCGTGGCGAGGTCGGCGAAGTCGCCCATCCCCCACGAGTCCTTCGACCGCGCCGCGTAGAGCTGCAGCATCCAGCCCCAGGTGTGCGGCACGTCCGGCAACGTCCTCGGCGCGACGGCCAGCGTGATCGTCTGGGACGCGGTGACGACGCGGTGCCAGCCCAGCGGCAGGCTGTCCGGCAGGTGCCGCTCGACGTCGAAGACCGTGCCGTCCTCCAGCTCGACGGTCGCCGGGCCGCGCAGGTCGTACGTCTCGTACTCGCGGATCACGATCGTCGGCGGAAGCGTTTCGACGGCCCGGCGCTGCTCGATCTTGGCGAGCTCACGCGCCACGGAGTCCTCAGTGGACGCATCGACGCCGAACTGGGCGAGGACCTTGATGACGACCGCGGTGTCGACGACGACCTCTTGCTGGTCCGCGTTCTCGTACCGAGTGGCAACGCCCCAGGCGTCCGCCAGCCGCGCCACCGACTCCTCCACAGGTACAAGCTATGTCACAGCTCGGTCGGCATTACCAGAGCAAATGGTCCCTGGTCACCCGAAGGGTGCAGACCTGTTGGGATGCACACTCTCGGATGCATTTGCTTAAACATCCGATGCTTCTGCCGGAATCGCCACGACCGCCTCTACCTCGACCAGAAAGTCGGGCCCGAACAACGCCGCGACCTGAACCAGTGTGCTCGCCGGGTTGTGCACTTCTCCCAGCGCGGGCCGCAGAATCTCGTCACGAACGTTACGAATGGTCTGAACCTCCGACGCATCAAGCACGTACCAGGTGAACTTGATGACATCCGACCAGTCGGCGCCGAGTTTTCTGATCACGTGATGAAGATTGCTCAGCGCCTGCCGGGTCTGGGCGCCCAGGTCGTCGACCCCGACCACGCAACCCTGCGCGTCGACCGCGACCTGGCCGGAGACGAACGCGAGCTTTCCGGTGACCGTCACGGCGTGGGCGTAGCCGGGGGTGTCCGGCAGGTCGGGCAGTTCGGTCAAGCGCTCTTCGACGGGCATGCGTTCACCGTACTCAGGCGGCCGGCCCGCTCGAGTTGCGCACCACGAGCCGCACCGGGTGCTCAGCAGGCTCGATCTCGCCGCCCCTGATCAACGTGAACAGATCGGCGACCGCGTGCTCCCCCTGCTCCTTGGCCGCACCCTCGACCGCGGTCAGCCCGACCACTCGGGTGAGCTCCTGCCCGTCCAGCGACACGATCGACACCTCGTCCGGCACCGCGCGCCCGTCCCGCTGCATGCGCAGGTAGATCCCCACCGCCGCGGCGCCGTTCGAGCTGATCACGGCGGTCGGCAGGCGCTCGCCGTCGAGCAGCACGTCGACCACCTGCTCGCCGCCGTCGACGGTCGGCGAGCACCAGACCGTCCACTCCGGACGGACTTCGAGCCCGGCCTCCAGCAGGATCTCGTCGTACGACTCGTCGACCCCGTCGGACAACACCAGCGCCACGTCGCGATGACCGAGGGCCTGCAGATGCGCGACAGCGGTCTGCAACGCGCGCCGCAGGTCGGCGTCGTCGACGGTGATGTACGGGACTTCCAGGCTGCCCAGCGCCGCCTGTTCGGCTTCTGTCATGGACATGGACAGAAGAAGCACTCCGTCCACGCGGCGCCCCAGCGGCAGCTCGTCGAAGAACTTCTCCCGGGCCTCCGCGGAACCGAGGACGTAGAGCAGCACGTCGTACCCGGCCTGCCGCAGCGCACCCTCCGCGCCCGCCAGCACGGGGCTGACCTCGGACGTCAGCACCGCGATCGCGTACCGGCGCCCACCGGCCAACGACGACGCGTCGCGCGCGATGGCGTACTTCATCCGTCGCGCGACCTCGCTCACGTGCTGCCTCGTCGCCTCGGACACGCCCGGTTCGCCCCGCAGGGCCCGCGATACGG
This sequence comes from Lentzea roselyniae, assembly GCF_039537795.1. NCBI lineage: Bacteria > Bacillati > Actinomycetota > Actinomycetes > Pseudonocardiales > Pseudonocardiaceae > Lentzea > Lentzea roselyniae. The sequence goes on along the minus strand of NZ_BAABBE010000025.1, from coordinate 48,580 downwards.
TCGCAGCGGACACCCCTGCAGCCTTGGCCACATCGGACATGCTGGTCACGGTTCCGAGCGTATTGGAGATCCATGAAGCCCGGCGACATCGCCCCCGACTTCTCCCTGCCCGACCAGGACGGCACCGAGCGCAAGCTGTCCGAGCTGCTCGAGAACGGGCCGGTCGTGCTCTTCTTCTACCCGGCCGCGATGACGGCCAGCTGCACCGCGCAGAGCTGCCACTTCCGCGACCTCGCGGCGGAGTTCGCCGAGGTGAAGGCGCAGCGGGTCGGCATCTCCACCGACGACGTGGCGAAGCAGAAGCAGTTCGCGGAACTGCACGGCTTCGACTACCCGCTGCTGTCCGACGTCGACGGCGAGGTGGCCGAGCAGTTCGGGGTGAAGCGGCGGTTCGGGCCGATCCCGGTCAAGCGGCACACGTTCGTCATCGACACCGGCCGCGAGGTCGTCGAGGTGATCAAGAGCGAGTTCAGCATGAACTCGCACGCGGACAAGGCGCTGGCGGCACTCAGGAGTCGGTGATCGTCAGCACGCCGTAGGGCCCGGAGGCCCTGCCCTCGCGGACAGTCCTGCCGTCGATCGTGTACTTGCCGTGCACCTCGGCGCCGTCCGGGCCCGCCACCACCACGAGCACCACCGACGCGGAGGGCTCGTCAGCGGGCACCTCGACGGTGCGCGTCCACGGCAGAGTCACGTTCATCTCGTTCTGCACGGTGCTGCCGACGGTCGCGGTGACGGTCAGCGGCTTGCCGCTGCCGTTCACCTCGAACACCACCACCTGCTTGGCGGTGGGCGGTGGTGGTGGCAGCACGCGCGGAGGCTGTGGCGGAGGTGGTGGCCCCGGCTCCTGGGCGCTCATCGCGTCCACCACTCGCGGGCCGTAGACCGCCCCGCCCACCGCCAGGAGCGCGACGACCAGCAACAACACCCACGGCCACTTCGGCGACCGCGGCATCTCGTGCATCGGCGGCGCGACACCGTATTCGGGCGGTAGCTGCGACATGCGACCCCCTCCCCCTGACCGGGAAGTCGATCTCAGGACGGCTGTCGTTACCGCAGGCCGGCCAGCACGAAGTCCGCGATCTCCCCTGCCAGCCGGGCGGGCGGTTTGGGACCGTCCGGCCGGTACCAGACGGGCAGCTGGTTCACGACGCCGAACGCTATCCGCACCACGGTGTCCGCGGGCACGGCGGAGCTGAACTCCCCGTCCGCCTGCCCCTTCTCGATCACCCCGAGGAACGTCTCGTGGTACCGGCGGCGCTCGGCGCGGAACTCGGTCATCCGCGCCTCGTCGAGCCGGTGCATCTCGCGCACGAACACGGCGGTCTCGTCGACCCGTTCGGCCGTGGAGACCACCAGCGACACGAGGATCTCCCTGACCGTGTCGGCGGACGACAGCCCGAGCTCGATGATCCGGTCCATGTCCGCGGACTGGGCCGTGATGAGCAGCCGGTAGATCTCGAAGAGCAGGTCGTCCTTCGCGCGGAAGTAGTGGTACAGCGCGCCTTTGGTCACCTCCGCGGCCGTGACGATCTCCTGCACCGAGGTCGCGTCGTAGCCCTGCGACGCGAACAGGCGCACGGCCGCGTCGATGATCTTCTGCTCGGTCGCGCCGGGCATCGCTAGGCCTTGGGCGCCAAGGCGCGTACCTGCTCCACCTGGTCGCCACCGGTCGGCAGCAGCGCGATGATCGGGGTGTCGACGCCCGCGGTCTGGTACTCGGCGACGCGCGCGCGGCACTCGTCCAGCGAACCGTGCACGATCAGCGCGTCGACCACCTCGTCAGGGATGGCCTTCGACGCGGCCTTGCGGTCGCCCGCCGCCCACGCCTCGTGCATCGGGCGCAGCGCCTCGCCGCGGCCCAGCCAGTCGTGGAACGCCGCGTAGGCGGGCACGGTCAGGTAGGTGCTGATCAGCATGCGTCCCAGCGCCCGCGCCGCGTCGGCGTCCTCGGTCGGGCACACGAAGATCCGGGCCGCGAGCTCCGCGTCCCCGAGCTCGCCCCGCACCTGCGCCACGTCGGAGGCGGCCAGCCAGTTGGTGATGGCGCCGTCGGCCTCGCGACCGGCGAGGCGCAGCATGTTCGGCCGCAGCGCCGCGAGCATGATCGGCACCTTCTCGGCGGGCGGGCGCTCCAGCTTGAAGCCCGACACCTTGAACGTGTCGTACTCGGCGGTGACCTTCTCGCCCGCCAGCGCGGCCTTGAGGAAACGCAGCGTGTCTCGGGTGCGCTTGAACGGCTCCTCGAACGGGATCGCGTTCCAGCGCTGCACGATCGCGGGCGACGACGAGCCGATGCCCAGCACGAACCGGCCACCGGTCACCTCGGCCAGCGTGGCCGCGGTCATCGCCAGCGTCGCGGGGCCACGCGTGTAGACGGGCGCGATCGCCGGGCCGAAGCGCAGCTCGGAGGACCACTGGGCGGCGAGCGCCAGCGGCGTGAACGCGTCGGTGCCGGTCGTCTCGGCCGACCACACGTCCGTGTAGCCGAGGCCGGCGAGCTCGGACACCAGCGCGCGGTGCTCCAGCACCGGCACGCCGATCAGCGGCAGCGTGATTCCCCAACGAGCCATGAACGCCCTCCATGTCAGCGACCTGACCCCACCCTACCGACCGGTCGGTATGCCTCACAACCGCAGGCTCCGCCGCGACGGGTGCGGAGCCTGCGGCGAGACCTACTTCTTCCTGGCGAACGTCAGCCCGTCCGCGATCGGCACGAGCACCGACTCGACGCGCGAGTCGTTCAGCACGAACTTGTTGAACGCGTCGATCGCGGCGGCGTTGCCCTCCGGCTGTTCCGCCGCGGCCTCGCCGTAGTAGAGGGTGTTGTCCGCGAGCAGCAGGCCACCCTGACGGAGCCGTGGCACCAGCAGGTCCCAGTAGTGGACGTACCCGACCTTGTCCGCGTCGATGAACACCAGGTCGATGACCGGCTCGTCCGGTAGCTCGGCCAGCGTCTGCGCGGCGGCGCCGAGCCGGAGGTCGATCCGGTCGCGCACGCCGGCCGCCTGCCACGCCTCCTCGGCGATCGCGGTCCACTCGGCGGAGATGTCGCAGGTGATGACCTTGCCGTGCGGGGGAAGCGCCTGCGCGAGCGCGAGCGTGGAGTACCCGGTGTACGTGCCGACCTCGACCACCGTCTGCGCGCCGGTGATCTTGACCAGCAGGGACAGCAGGACCGCCTGCTCGTGCGGGATCTGCATCTCCGCCGAGTCGCCGAGCTCCAGCGTCCGCGCGATCAGCTTCTCCTGCACCGCATTGGGCTGGCCTGCCTGTTGGCGCACGTACTGGTAGATCTGCGGGGTCATGACCACGGTCTTGAAGTCGTTCACGCGCGGCCTTCTCTCATAGTCGGGTGACGAGCGTCCTGAGTGTGTCGCTGTACTCGGGCCGCAGCGGGTGCTCCTCGAGGTCACGACCGATGGCGGACAGGACGGCGGCGCGGTGTGCGCGGTAGCGGCTCAGGCACACGTTCTCCCGGCTGACGAGGAAGAACTCGTCGAACCGGTCGCGCTCGGCGTCGGTGGTGGGCACCTGTGTGCGTCCCGACTCGCGCAGCAGCGAGTTGCCGCAGGGCACGAGTCTGCGCATGACCTCCATGTGTGCCAACAGGTTCGCCTTGCTCGCGGAGGAAAGCGGTGCGGCCGCCACGGGCCCCAGTGCGGTACGCGCCCGGCGCAGCAGGCCGGGCAGGGGCTCGTAGTCACGCGCCCACCGCCCGCTGAACGCCGGGTCGAACGCCATCATCATCGGCCGGATGACGTCCTCGTACACCTCACGGGAACAACTGCCCGAATAGGCAAGCATCACCGAGTACGCGTCATATCCAAGCGCAGCGAGGCGGACTAGTTGCGAATCAGGCTCGCGTATCAACCGATCGAGTGAAGCCGAAAGAAACCTCCAGACCAGAAATGCGCCGTGATGGCCGAGAAACCACCGGTGGACGGCACGGTCCACCGGATCTTCCGGCGCGTTGATGACGATCGGCAGCTGATAGCAGCCGGTGCACGGAATCAATTCCGAGCCCGGCATCGGCAGCCGCAGCACCGGCAGGTCGACGTGAATGTGACCCCAGGCGGGCGCACAGACCGGAGCGCTCATCGCTCACCCTCCACTTCGGACGCAATGGTGTCGAGAAGAACGGCGGCACGGCGGAGCTCGGTGTCAAGTGGCCGATCTTCGGCGATCGGCGGAACTTCGGCGGCGATCCGGTCGAACACCTCCGCGAGCCGTGGCGCCCGCGGACGGCGTGCCCCGACGTGAACCGCCTGGCGCAACCCGATCGCCAGCCCGGCGTGCAGGTAGCGCAGCAGCCCCACCTGGTCGAGCGCGGTGAACGCGGCCTGGGTGCCGAAGGGGACGACGTCCTGGTTGTGCAGGTTCGTCGGCAGGCTCTGCACCGAGGCGGGCGTGGCGGCACGGCGCATCGCGGCGACCGTCGCGGTCGTGCAGAGCTGCACTCCCTGCAACGCGTGGTGCTGACCGGGCAGCGGGCTGAGCATCGGCGGCAGCCCACCCGTGCGGTGCGGATCGACCAGCAGGTCGAGCTGACGTTCGGCCAGGTTGCCCAGCTGCACCAGCGCGACGTTGAGCTGGTCGGCGGCGAAGGCGCTGGGCTGACCGAAGAAGTTGCCGCCGTGCACCACCTCCCCGCTCTCCGGGAAGAACAACGGGTTGTCGCTCACGCCGTTGAGGTCGCGGCGCACCACGTCCTCGGCATGCCGCACGCTCGTCCCGGCCGCGCCGATCAGCTGTGGTGTGCAACGGATGCTGTACGCCTCCTGCAACGGGCGCTCACCGGACGGCGCGCTGCCCGCCAGCCAGGTGCGCAGCGCGGCACCGGTCTCCGCGACGTCCGGATGCCCGAACGCGGCCAGCAGCCCCGCCGACGTGAACTCCTGACCGCAGCCGAGGACATCGGTCATCAAGGCGGACAACAACTCCGCGATCCGGTGCGAGCGTTTGGCCTGTGCGACAGCGAGTCCGAGTGCTGCGGCGGTCACCGAAATGCCGTTCACCAGCGCGAGCGCGTCACGCCCGTCGAGCTCCAGTTCCCGCAGCCCGGCTCTGCCGAGCGCGTCGGCCGCGGGCATGAGCTCACCTTGGAAATACGCATTCCCGTTACCGCGCAACGCATGCGCGACGTAGGCCAGCGGCTGGAGGTCACCGCTCGCGCCGACCGAACCCAGACGTGGCACGGCGGGGGCGAATTCCGTGCCCAGCACGGCGATCAGCGCGGTGACGACGTGCTCCGACACGCCGGACCGTCCTCGTGCCAGCGAGAACAGCCGCGCCAGGACGGCCGCGCGAGCGACAGCGGGTGGCATCAGCTCGCCATGGCCGACGATGTGGTGAATGATCGTGTTGTCGCTCTGCGCGGCGCCGTCCGCGCGGCCCGCGAACTCGACGAGCGGCCCGAAACCCGTTGTGACACCGTAGATCGCGCGTCCGGAGCCGCTCATCTCCCGCACGAACTCACGGCAGCGGGCGACACGTGCTCTCACCTCGTCGGGAAGATCGACGTGCAGTGGACCGCGGGCCAGTTCCAGTTGTGCGGGTTCGAGTGCCGCCGCCAGGTTCACGGCAGCGGAAGAGGTTCCGACAGGCACGAGGCCTCCTGTGGACGTTTTTGGGGAGCCTCTCGCGACGATCCCCGTTGACCTGTCGGCGAGGAAGGGCCTGAACGCACTACCCGAACAAATATCGGTACTTGGTTCCTACCCGTGGCGGTAGTTGTTGTCCGTTGACAGTGCAGGGCGTTTTCAGCCGTCCTCCTGCGTGATCAGCCCACCGGACCGGTGATCGAACTCTCCGCTCACGATTCGGGCCAAAAGAGCGGCCGACTGCTCCACCGGGGTGAACCTGCCCCCGTCGCGCTGAGACCTTGCCCACTGCGCGATCCGGCGCAGGTGCGGGTCGTCCGTCTCCAGGTCGCAGCCGCGGCTCATGAGGCCGGCGTCGACCATGCCGGGGTCGTAGCTCAGCACCGCGATCGGCCGTCGTTTGAGCTCGATCGCGAGGTTCTCGGTCAGCTTGATCACGGCCGCCTTCGACACGGAATACGCCGTGACGTAAGGCCATCGGTGCACGCCGGCGTTGCTGACGACGTTGATGATCCGCCCGCTCGTCATGGTGCGGATCGCGGCGTTCGCGGCGAACGCGGTGCCACGGAGGTTCACCTCGAACGTGCGCCACCACTCGTTCTCGTCGACCTGCCACGTCGGCCCGACCGGCCCGCCGAGCGCACCGTTGTTGACCAGCACGTCGATCCCGCCGAGGCTCTCGACTAGCTTCGGTGTCGCGCCGGGGTCGCCGAGGTCGGCGACGTGCGCCTCGACGTCGACACCCTTGGCCCTGAGCTCGGTTTCCGCGGTCCGCAGCGCGATCTCGTCGCGTCCGGTGATGACGAGCTGGTGCCCTTGCGCGCCAATGGCTTCGCTGAACGCCCTGCCGAGCTCCTTGGCGCCGCCGGTGATCAGGACTCGCACTCGTCCGCTTCCTTCAGCGACCGGCGAAGGATCTTGCCCGAGACCGACTTCGGTATCTCTGCCACGAGCTCAACTTGGCGCACGTTCTTGAAAGGCGCCACCTCCGCCGCCACGAACGCCATCAACTCGTCCGCGGTGACGTCGCCTTCCGTCACCACAAAGGCTTTGGGGTACCTGGCCGTTAACCCGATCGGGCGCGGACGTCTTGTACTTGATCATTTCTTTGATGCGGCCGACGACGCAGAAACCGGCCGTTGTGGACACGCACGAGATCACCGACGCGCAACCAACCGTCCAAGAAGGCCCGTCGCGGGGCACTTGCCGCTCAGGAATCCACACCGCCGGGCCTCATGCCCGGCGGTGTGGCGGGAGACGACTAGAGCGTGACGCCGCGCGCGGCCAGCCAGCCCACCGGGTTGACCTTCTGAGACCCACCGACCCACACCTCGAAGTGCAGGTGCGGCCCAGTCGACTGCCCGCGGTTGCCGATCGTCGCGATCTGCTGCCCGGCCTTGACCTTCGCACCCTGCGGCACGTCGATGGTGTTCATGTGCCCGTAGACGGTGATCGTCCCGTCCTCGTGCTGCACCCGGACCCACAACCCGAACCCGGACGCCGGCCCGGCCTCGACCACCGTGCCGTCCATGACCGACACGATCGGCGTGCCGATGGCGTTGGCGATGTCGACACCGTTGTGGCTCGTACCCCACCTGGCACCGAAGCCGGACGTGAAGCTTCCCTGCGCGGGCCGGACGCACTTGGGCCGCCGCGCCTCAGCCTCGGCGGCGAGGCGAGCCTGCTCGGCCTTGACGGCCTCCTGGCGCTTCGCATAAGCGCCTTCCGCGGACTTGAGCGCCTCGCGGACGTTGAACTGCACCTCGATCTGCTCGGCCTGCAGCAGCTTGAGCGTCTCCGAGCTGGTGTTCAGCGAGTGAACCGTGCGGATCGCCTCTGGTTGCTGCTGCGCGGTCATGGCGGCCGCGAGATCCTTCGTCGCGGCTACCGGGACGATGCGGTCAACGGGAGTGACCGTGGCCATCGCCTGGGTGAAACCTGCGCCGGCCAGGGCGCCCGCGGCGACAACCGCCGCTACGGCCTTCTTGCGGTCCAGGTCCACTCTGGCGATGACGTCCACCAGCGGACCCTTCGTCCTCGCTCGATGCCGTGCCAAAACTGCCTCCATGCACTCGGGGGAGTTCGGCTAACCGCTGGTGTGCCTCGGCTTCGGGGCCGGGCGTGGTGCAGGGCGTGTTGGTGCTCTGCGGCGGGCTGGGGAGGCCCTGTCGGACTGGACCGTTTCGGGGGAGATCCGTGTCCTTGCGGTTATCGAACCGTGACATGCGGCGGTGAACGTAACCTCGCGTCACCGGCAGGAGCAAGCTAAGTGGGCGTTTAGGTGATGAGGGCCACGATTGGTAACACACCGTAGTCGAGTCGTGGTGGGTTTGAATAACAGGCTTTAGACCAATCCCGTTCTTGGTGTTTGTACTGGTCAGTCGCTTTATCGTGAAAGCTTTGCGGCGGGGTTTGGCTGGGTGACCGCAGCTACGTGGTTACGAGGCGTGCTTGGCTGGTTGCGGGGTCGCCTTTGGGGCGCGCGCTTGGTGCGGGGTGGTTGCGCGGAGCGGCTGGCGGCTGTTCCAGCGAGGGTTCGTGCTGTGCGTCGGCTCCCCTTGAGCAGGTGGCGCGCGGGCCGTTACCGAGCTTTGGTTGCGTCAACAACGCCACAGCGGCGTGCGCACCGCCCAACGGGCGCCCTCCACCCGCCACAGCTCCCACCCAGCGCGCCGCCAGCGGGGTGCGCGACCCTGCCAAGCGCCACCCACTCACCACCTGGACAGAGCAAAGGGCCGTCGGACGCATCTGGCGTCCGACGGCCCCGCAATCAATCAGGCTCTACTTGTACCGCGCGGCCGCTGGTGGCAGCGGCACCACCGGCAGGCCCTCGTGGATCACCTTCATCGCGTTGAACCACGTCGGAGCCGCTACCTGGCCGCCGTAGACGCCCTGGTTGCTGCCCGGGCAGAACCGGATCGGGTTGGCGCAGATCACCTCGGGGCGGTTGCCGTCGGCGTAGGTCATGACAGCGCCCGCGTACTGCGGGGTGGCGGCCATGAAGGCGACGGACTTGTGCTCTTCGGTGGTGCCGGTCTTGCCGATGGTCGGGCGGTTCCAGCCGGAGCCGGAGGCCGCCTGGGCCGCGGTGCCCTGGCCGGTGGTGTCGTGGGACATGCCCTGGGCCAGGGAGTTGGCCAGTTCGGTGTTCACGGCCTGCTCGCAGGGCTTTTCCTTGAGCGGGACTTCCTTGCCGTAGCGGTCGATGACCTTCTCCACCGGGGACGGCGGGCACCAGGTGCCGCCGGAGACGATGGTGGCGGCGACGTTGGCCAGTTCGAGGACGCTGGTGGCGCCGGGGCCGAGGGTGTAGGAGCCCGCGTTGTTCTGCTTCGTCCAGTCGCCCTGGGACGGGCCGTTGGACTTGTCGTCCTTCAGCGGTTCGCCCGCGCGGTTGACGCCCTGGAGGGTTTCGCGCATGCCGAGGCGGTAGGCCATGTCCACGACGCTGTCGAGGCCGGTCTTCTCCTGCAGGATCACGAAGCCGGTGTTCGGCGACTGCGCCAGGGCCTGGGTCAGCGACATCTTCTCGCCGTAGGTGCCGGCGTTCTCGACCTTCCACGGCGCGCCGCCGTTGGGGTAGACCCTCGAGTAGTAGACCTTCGGGACCGCCATCTCCTTGTCGATGCCGATGACGTTCTTCTCCAGGGCCGCGGCGGCGGTGAAGACCTTGTTCACCGAGCCGGGGCCGAACGGGAGGACCTCGGCGGGCACGGGGCGGGCGACCTGGCCGAGCTCGGCCTTGTTGCCGTAGTCGCGGGAGGCGACGAGGGCGCGCACGCGGTGCTTGTCCTTGCCCGGCTCGACGACCGACATGACGTTCGAGATGCCGTTCTGGGTCTTCGGGACCTGCTGCTCGGCCGACGTCTTCGCCGCCTTGGTGGCCTTCGGGTCCATCGTCGTCTTGATGGTGAGGCCGCCGCGCTGCAGTTCCTTGTTCGTGATGCCGGACTCGCGCAGGTAGTCGAGCAGGTAGGAGCAGAAGAAGCCGTAGATCGGACCGTCACCGGCGCCGACGCAGCCCTTGGGCAGGATCTGCAGGTCGTCGACCACGCCCAGCGGCGCGGCCTTGTACTCCTCGGCCTTCTTCTGAGCCTCGGTCTGGTCGGTACCGAACGCGCCGTTCTCGCGCATCTTGTCGATGACGATGTTGCGACGCTCCAGCGCCTTCTCCGGCGAGGCGCCGGGGTTGAGCGACGACGGGCGGTTCGCGATCGCGGCCAGCAGTGCGGCCTGCGGGACGGTCAGCTTGTCGGCGGTCGTCTTGAAGTAGGCCTTGGCCGCGGCGCCGACACCGTAGGTCTGGTTGCCCAGCGGCACGATGTTCAGGTAGCCGGTGAGGATCTCTTCCTTCGACATCTGCTGCTCGAGCTGCAAGGCGACCCGCGCCTCGCGCATCTTGCGGCCGATGGTCGCCTCGGTGGCCTTCTCCCAGGCTTCCTGCTCGTTGTCGGCGCCGAGCACGAACGCCATGTAGTTCTTGACGTACTGCTGCGTCAGCGTCGAAGCGCCCTGCGTCGCGCCACCGTCCACACCGGCCTTGGCGGCGGCACGGGCGATGCCCTGCCAGTCGACGCCGCGGTGGTCGTAGAACCGCTTGTCCTCGATCGCCAGGATCGCGGCCTTCATGGTGTCCGAGATGTCGCTCGACGCCAGCGGGATGCGGTACTGGTCGTACAGATAGGCGATCGGGTCGCCGTTCATGTCCTGAATGGTCGTGACGAGAGGCAGCTCCCCCTTGGCGAGGTCACCCGACGTCTGGTCGACGGTGTCGGCAGCGCGGTTGGACGCGAGCCCGAGACCTCCGACGAACGGGAACACCATCGCAGCGAGGAGCACGCCCGCCGTCAGGCACAACCCCAGCAATTTGACCAAGCCTGACGCGCGTGCGGCGAACAAACCCGCAACTCCTTCCGAGCAACACCCCAGAGATCCCTACTTATAAGTCGCGCGGGAGGCCCGTGAGGTTGCGTCCGCTGATCGACTGATTTCAACCTACCGGAGCAACCGGAGGCCGATCGTCGGACTAGCCCTTCGCACCTCCACGCCCGCGTGGTCGGGCAGCACGTCGTCGAGGAACCCGTACCGCGCCAGCTCCTCGTCCGGCCTCCTGCTCACCGTCCGCCACCAGACCGCGATGTCTCCCCAGCCGGGAGCCGACAGGGAACCGCCGAAGTGCTGCACGGACAGCGCGGCGCACAGGTTCGCGAACCGCACCCTGTGTTCCAGCGGCCACCCGGCCAGAGTGCCCATCACGAACCCGGCGCCAAACACGTCACCGGCTCCCGTCGGGTCGAGCTGCGCGACGTTCAGCCCCGGCACGTCCGCGACCTCACCGGTAGAGCTGTCGACCGCGACCGCGCCACCTCCCCCGCGTGTGACCACCACCACCGGCACGTGCTCGGAAAGCTTGCGCGCCGCGGCCTCCGGCGAGTCGGTGCGCGTGTACCCCTGCGCCTCCACGTGATTCGGGAGGAACACGTCATATCCCTCCAGCCGCCGCAGCAACTCCGGCGACCACGCCCCGGTGCGGTCCCAGCCGATGTCGGCGAAGAGCAGCGCGCCGTTCTCCTTAGCCGTGCGCACCCACTGCTCGTCCTCGGCCTGGATGTGCACGAAGCACGCCCGCGTCGACGGCGGCGGGCAGAAGAGATCGTCCGCGATCACGGGCGCCTTGTGGCCGTGCGTAACCATCGAACGGTCCCGCTCCATCGCCATGGACACAGTCACCGGCGAGTGCCACCCGTAGAAACGCCGGCAATAAGAAAGGTCGACCCCTTCCTGTTCGGACAGCACGTCCCAGCAGAAGTCGCCGTACGCGTCCTCACCGAACGCCGCCGCCAGCGCGGTCCGGAGCTCCAGCCTGCGCAACGCCACCGCGAGGTTCGCGATCCCTCCCGGACACGACCCGAGCCCCTCCGCCCACACCTCTGTCCCCGCGGCCGGCGGGCGCGGCAGGCCGGTGAAGATGATGTCGAGGAAGACCGTGCCGGTGAGCAGCACGTCGAAGTCCGGATCAGCCATGGCACAAACCTTGCCATCCGACACCGACAACCATGCGCTAGAAACGTCGTCCATAGGGGTTCCGCTCAGGAAGAACGTTCAGTTCCAGCTGCTCTGGTTGGGCGGGACGGTCTCGCAGCTGGGCACACAGCTCACGACGTACGCGATGCCCCTGCTGATCCTCGCGGTCACCGGGTCGTTCTTCTGGGCCGGCGTCATCGCGGGCGTGCGCGCCACGACACTGATCCTCACCCAGATGCCGGCGGGCGTGTGGGTCGACCGCTGGGACCGCGGCAAGGTCCTGGTCTGGAGCCAGACGACGCAGGCCGTGGCCGTCGCGGCGATGGCGGCCAACGTCTTCACCGGCCTCAACTCGATCCCGCTGTTCATCGCGCTGGCCGCCGTGGACGGCGTCTGCACCGCGTTCGCCGGTCCCGCCCGCTCCACCGCGATCAAGGCGGTCGTGCCCCCGGACCGGCTCAGGACCGCCTTCGCCCAGGAGGAGGCACGCGGTCACGTGGCGTGGCTCGCCGGCCCGTCGCTCGGCGCGCTGCTCTACGGGTTCGGCCGCGCTGTCCCGTTCGTCGCGGACGCCGTGACGTTCCTCGTCGCCGCCGTCTGCGCCTGGTTCGCCAAGATCCCGGCCCGCACCGAGCAGCGGCCGCGCGGGCGCGTGCGCCACGACGTCCGCGAGGCCTGGACCTGGCTGTGGCGCCGGCGCGGGATGCGCAACGTCGTGGCGATCTTCCTGACGCTCAACCTGCTCGGGACGGCCTCGATGATCCCGGTCGTCGCCGTGGTCAAGGAACGCGGCGGCCCGGACTGGCTCGTCGGCCTGGTGCTCACCGGCGTCGGCGTCGGCGGTCTGCTCGGGGCACTGATCTCACCCAAGGTCACCCTGAGGTACGACCGGCTCATCGTCGCGGTGCTCACGGTCTTCGGCGTGAGCAACCTGGCGATGGCACTGCCGTTCGGCGCGTGGTGGCCGTTCGTGCCGCTCATGGTCACCGCGATCGCGACACCGTTGCTCAACGTCTCGGTGAGCGCGATCTTCACAGGGCTGGTGCCCGACGACCTGATGGGGCGGATCGACGCGATCCTGACCTTCGCCTCGCGAGCGCTCACGCCGCTCGCACCGGTGCTCGGCGCGTTCCTCGCCGACCTCGCGGGTGGAGCGCTCGCGCTGCTCGTGTTCGGCGCGCTGATCCTGGTCACGGCCCTGGTGGCGGAGTTCACGGATCTCCGGGCGCCAGCTCCGCAACTGTCCTGAGGTGGTCGTTGCGCTGCCGGATGAGCTCGGCCATGTACCGGTCGAGCACGAGACGTTCAGCGAGGCGCCCGAGCGGACCGAGTGGCGCGGCGAACTCGACGACGTCCCGCATGCGCGTGCCGCCCCGCCCGTCCGGCTCGAAGTGATGGGCGTGGTGCCAGCGCCGGAACGGACCCGCGACCTGCTCGTCGACGAAGTGGTGCGGCCGGTCGAGTGCCGTGATGCACGAGGTCATCCGCCAGCGCACACCGAAGTGACCGGCCTGCCACGTCACGGTGTCACCCAGCCCCATCCGGCCAGAGCTGATGCCACCGACGATCCGCTCACCGGAGCCGGCCATCGAGGCGGTGTGCACGTCGACGTCGAGGCTGAGATCGAACACGCGGTGCGGCGGGGCCGCGATACCGGTGATCACCTCGAAGCGGGTCATGCCTCGAACGCTACGACCGGCGACCTGAGAGCTGCCGGTCGACGATCTCGGCGAGCCGGGGCAGTCCACCGGCACGCTCCATGCTCGCGGCGATCCGTCGGGCGCGTACCCGGTAGCGCGGATCGCCGAGCACAGCGCGAACCGCCCGCCCGACGGCAGCAGGCGAGGGCGTCTCGGTCCTGAGCGCACGACCGACACCGGACCACGCAACTCGGCCGGCGACCTCCGGCTTGTCCTCTTTACCGCCACTCGTGACGATCGGGACGCCGTGGCGGAGGGCGTACTGGACGCCACCGTAGCCACCGTTGGTGACGTAGACCTGCGTCTTCGGCAGGAGTTCGTCGTAGGGAAGGTACTCAGCGGCACGAGCGTTCGACGGCAACGGCGGAAGGGTGGAGAGCGGACGGCCCCCGGTGGACACGACGACGAGGACGTCATCATCGGCGAGAGCCGCGACGGTGGGTTCGATGATCTGCCGGTAGTCGTGGTTGGCGACCGTGCCCTGCGTGACGTGGACGACCGGCCGCGAGCCGTCGAGTTCGTCCCACCAGGACGGCAACGGCGCCTGCGAACCGGAGGCCGAGATGGGGCCGGCGAAGTGCAGGGTGGCGGGTGCGTCGGAGCGCGGGTACTCGAACTCGGGCACGGTGAACTGCACGATCGCCTCGGCGTGCCGGAGCCAGTCCATGATCGGGAACGGCAGCGGGGACCCGTTCAGCTCGTGGTTGATCTCCTGGGCCAGCCGCTCGGCCGCGGTGAAGACCGTGCGCGCGGCGATCGTGGTGAGCAGGGCGTTGCGCAGGCGACCGAGAGGTCCGCGCAGCGGGGTCAGGCCCATGCCGTACGGCGCCGTGTCACGGCTGGAGATCGGGAGCGGGAGCACACCGCACACGACCACCGGTGGCCGCTCGCCGAGCGGCCGGCAGACGAGGAACGCGCCGCCGAGGAACGCCGGCTCGGTGATCACGACGTCGGCCGGCTCGGCCGACTGCGCCGCCTCGATCACCTTGTAGTGGGCGCGACCGGGGCGCACGAAGACGTTCTCCAGGTCGAACGCGATCGCCTTCCCCCCCTTGAGCGCTGTGCGCTCGGGGAACGTCACCCCGAAGTCCTGCCGGTCGTCGAAGTCGGCTTCCGCGGGCAGTGCGATGTGCTCCGCACCCGCGGCCTCCACCACCTCGGCGAAACGGGCGCCGTGATGAACCGGACGCGATCTCCCCGCTGGGTGAAATAGCGGGCTACGGCCAGAAGTGGCGTGACATGCCCGTGGACGGGCACCGTCGCGATGATGAGGGACGCCATGACGTCACCCGCCTAGGACATTGGGAGCAGTGTTGAAGACTGTCATGGAGTATTAACCTGCACGGGACCGTAGTCAATAATGCCGGACATGACCGAATCCACCCGCCCCTACCGGTCCGAGCTGCGACAGCGGCAGGCGGCGGAAACGCGGCGAAGAGTGGTCGAAGCGGCGGCGGAGCTCTTCAGCCGGCAGGGCTACCAGGCCACGACGTTCGCCCAGCTCGCGACCGAGGCGGGCGTGTCCGTCGAGACCGTGCAGCGTCACGGCCCCAAGTCGGCGCTGCTGCAGGCCGCGCTGGAGCTCGTGTCCTTCGGGGTCGAGGGTGAGACCGACCTGCTCGCCACCGACTTGGGAAAGGCCATGCTGCAGGTGAGCGGCACCGCTGAGCTCGCCACCCTGATCGGGGACGCGATGCTCGCGATCAACGCTCCATCGGCAGGCCTCTGGGTGGCGGTAGCCAGCGCGGCGCAGGGCGACGAGGAGCTTCGCGGGTATTACGCCGCCAACCTCGCCCTGCTGCGACGACAGGTCGAACACGTCTTCCACGTCTTCGCCGAACGCGGCTGGCTGCGCGCGGACGTGCCCTTCGACGACCTCGTCGAAGCCTTCTGCGTGATCACCAGCGTCGAGGCGTACGTGCGGTTCGTCCGGCTGGACGGCAAACCGGGCGACGCCTACGCGGCGTTCGTGGCGCGCACGGTGGGAGAAACGATTCTCAGCCCTCCTCGGCGATCATCTCCCGCATCCGGGTGAGCGCACGGTGCTGTGCCACCCGCACCGCACCCGGCGTCGACTCCACGGCCAGCGCGACCTCCTCCGCGGACAGCCCCACCGCCACGCGCAGCACCAGGATCTCGCGCTGACGTGCCGGCAGCTTGTGCAGCAGGCGCGTGACCTGGGCCATCATCTCGCCGTTGACCGCGTGCTGCTCCGGGCCGTCGTCGAGCGACGGGCAGTCGGGCAGCTCCGGCACGACCTCGGCGCGGTTGCGGACGGCGCGGCGACGGGCGTCGGCGACCTTGTGGGCGGCGATGCCGTAGACGAACGCGAGGAACGACTGCGGCTCGTAGCGGTACTTGGACAGGGCACCGAGCACCGCGACGCAGACCTCCTGCGCGATGTCCTCGGCCGAGACGAGGGTGCGCTCACGGCCACCAACCCTGGCGCGGCAGTACCTCACGATCAACGGCTGGATCCGGCCGAGCAGGTGCTCGACCGCCCGTCTGTCTCCGTCTAGAGCGGCGTCGACGAGGTCGGTGAACTCGGCTTCGGCGAGCCACTGGTTGGAGACCGGTGCCTGGCGCACCCGACGACGCATGGGCACCGTTGGCTGGTTCCACACCTCCTCTGGATCGAGGACGCCGACACCGCCACCGGTCCGCACGGCTGTGGGTTGGACCATCCCGGCGACCTCCTCCACTACAGCGACACTAGGGGCTTCACAGAAGAAGAGACCGCAGCGAGCCGTCTGATACCGCCTGTCTCCAAGAGGACCACGAAGTCCAGGCGGGTGGGGCAAGCAGCACCCTTTTGGGGTAGAAGGTGGTCCTAATGGCCCAGTCTTTCGGCCATTGCGAATTGCAGAATTCCGAGGTAGCGACCCCGGAACCGGCCTCCGAGCAGGCCGGGTGGAACTCCTGCATCCGGCGGAACGCGTCGTCGAAGCCGAGCTGTGCCACCTCGTCCGAACGGGTGAGGAAGGTGTGCCGCCACCGCTTCGGGGGTCTCGGCTCAGTCGTGCCCGAACGACCACGTCCCGGCGGTCCGCAGCGGGGTGTGGCCGCGCACCGAGAAGTACGCCGGCCAATAGTCGGCACTGACTGCCTCGATCACCGAGGCGCTCACGACGGCGTCGCACTGACCGTGCTCCTCTCAGTAGTCCCTCAACTCGACCATCACCCGATCGTGGAGACCCGCGGACCTCGCCCGGTCCAGCGCGGCTCGCCGGTTGAGCGTCAGGTCACGCCGGTACTGTTCGAACTCGTGATCGACCACCTGAGCATCGAGACCGAGGCAGGCACCTTCGACGCCATCGCGTCCGGTCCAGAGGACGGCCGCCCGGTCCTGCTGCTGCACGGCTTCCCCGAAGCCGCCATCGAGTGGGAGCACCAGGTGGCGGTGCTCGGCGCGAACGGCTTCCGCGCCGTCGCCCCCGACCAGCGCGGCTACTCCCCCGGAGTCCGCCCGGAGCAGTCCTCCGAGTACACGGTCACGCACCTCGTCGGCGACGTGATCGCGATGGCCGACGCGCAGGGCTGGTCCACCTTCGACCTCGTCGGGCACGACTGGGGTGGCGCTGTCGCGTGGTGGACGGCGATCGACCACCCGGATCGTCTCCGCACGTTGAGCGTGTTCTCCACGCCGCACCCCGGCGCGCTGAAGACCGCGCTGCAGACCGACGAAGAGCAACGGATGCGGTCCCAGTACATGCTCGACTGGCGCGAACGCAGCACCGAGCGCCGCATGCTGGAGAACAACGCGCACGCCCTGCGGCAGATGTTCGAGTACCGGATCCGGCCGTCGCACGTGGACGAGTACATCCAGCGCCTGTCCGAGCCGGGCGCGCTCTCGGCCGCCTTGAACTGGTACCGCGCGGGCAAGCCGTCCGGCGCCGCAGACAAGGTGGCCGTCAAGACGATGTACGTCTGGAGCACCGAGGACGTCGCGTTCGGATCGGTGGCCGCGTTCGAGACCGAGAAGTGGTGCACCGGGCCCTACCGGTTCGAGATGGTCGAGGACGTGAGCCACTGGATTCCCGAGGAGATCCCGGAGGCGGCGAGCTCCCTTCTCCTCGAACACCTCTCCTAAACCTGGTTTTCCGGTTGCGGCAGTTGCCGGAACCGGAAGCCGTTTTGCCTGGTCGCCGGTCCAGCCCTCTCGTTACGTTCGATTCAGCGCGCTGCCATGAAGATCCCTCAACGAGAGAGGCAGAACCATGTACGAGACGCCGCAGCTGATCGACCTGGGCACCTTCGAAGCGCAGACGGGCCTGCTCCAGAGGAACGGCAACGACCGGCTGATCTTCAGCAAGAACTGACGCGACACCACCGCGAATGCCTGATCAGGCCTCGCGGGGTCACGGCGAGTCGCACTTCGTGGTCCTACCCGACCACGAAGCCGCGCTCGCCGTGGCCCGTCGCTTGTGTGCGCCGGGGTTCCGATCGCTGCAGCACGCGTCGGGACGTCCGTGGCTCGCCGGCCGGTGGCGCGACGACGAGATCGTCGCCGCGGCAGCGGGTGACGCCCGGCTGGCGGTGATCGGCTGGTGCCCGGTCAGCGTCGCGGAACTGGAACGCGCGGCCGCCGGCCTGCGCGACCTCACCCACCTCGACGAGCTCGCCCGCAGGCTGCCGGGCAGCTTCCACCTCGTCGCGTCGCTCGGCGGGCGGTGCCGCGTCCAGGGCACGGCGTCCGGGCTGCGGCTGGTGTTCCACCGCCGGATCGGCGAGGTCGTGGTCGCGGCCGACCGTGCGGACCTGCTGGCCCAGGACTCCCCTGTGGACGAACGGGGCCTGGTCGTGCGACTGCTCTTCCCCACGCCGCACCCGTTGCTGGAACGGACGATGTGGCGCGATGTGGAATGTGTACCGCCCGGCAGCGCGTTGCTGGTCGACGGCGGCCGCGCCCGGCTGACCCGGTGGTGGCGCGACCCGGAACCGGTGCGCGGCATCGCGGAGTCCGTCCCGTTGATCAGGGACGCCCTCGCCACCGCGGTCGACGTCCGCACGCGAGCAGGCGGCACCGTCGCGTGCGATCTCTCCGGTGGGCTGGACTCCACGTCGATCACGTTCCTCGCGGCCAGGTCGGACGCGCGGATCGTGGCCAGCACCTGGCCCGCGCTGGACCCGGTGGACGAGGACGTGGCCTGGGCACGGCGAGCCGCGGCGCACCTGCCGATGGTCGAGCACGTCGTGTGGCCGGCCGAACGCATCCCGCTGGTGTACGAGAACCTGCTCGGCATCGACGACCCGATGGACGAGCCCACCATCGGGATGATGGACCGCCAGCGCCTGCTGGAGGACCTGAAAGGCTTGGCGGAGAAGGGAAGCCGGGTCCGGCTGACCGGCATCGGCGGAGATCACGTCGCCTGGTGCTCCGAAGCGCACTACCACCCGTTGCTGCGCAGGCGGCCGTTGTTCGCGATCCGGCAGCTGCGCGCGTACCGGGCGCTGTTCGACTGGCCGCTGAAGCCGATGATCTCAGCGCTCGCGGACTCCCGCTCGTACGGTGCGTGGCTCGCGGACGAGGCTGAGCGACTGCGAGCGCCGCGCGACCCGAACGTCATCGGCACACTCGGCTGGGGCACCGGACCGAGGTTGTTCGACTGGGTGACGCCCGAGGCACAGGCGCTCGCCCGCGACACGCTGCTGGACGCCGCCGCGACAGCGGAACCGTTGGGGCGCAACAGAGGCGAGCACGGCGACCTGGAGCCGATCCTGTCCTGCTCGCGCATCATCCGGCAGTGGGAGCAGATGAGTGCGCGAGCGGGACTGCCGATCCAGTCACCGTTCCTGGACGACCGCGTGATCGAGGCGTGCCTGTCGGTGCGGCCGGAGGAACGCGTGACGCCGTGGCGCTACAAGCCCGTGCTCACCGAGGCGATGCGCGGGATCGTGCCGGACGAGTGCCTGGCGCGGACGAACAAGGCGCAGGCGGCGCTGGAGGCCTCGGCCGGCCTGCGCAGGCACCGCGGTGACCTGCTGGAGCTGTGGGAGAGCTCGAAGCTCGCCGACCTGGGCCTGGTCGACCGCCGCAGGCTGACCGAGCTCGCGTTGCGGCCGGACACGCCAGAGCTCCGCACCGGGATCTTGTACTCGACGATCGGCTGCGAGGTGTGGTTGCGCAGCCTGGACAAGGGAGCAGAACATGCGGTTGCGGGCTGACGTTTCCGTGGCGGACACCGACTACGGCCAGGTGCTGCTCGACGAGCGCAGCGGCCGGTACTGGCAGCTCAACCCGACCGGCGTGGCCGTGGTGCGGGCGTTGCTCGAGGGGGCCGACGAGAACGCGGCCGTCGCGGCGCTCACCTTCGCGTACGAGGTGGACGAGGCACGGGCGCGGCAGGACGTGTCGGCCCTGGTGGCGGGGCTGCGGACCGCGGGCCTGGTGACGACGTGACCACACCCTCGTCACTCAGCCGCCCCACCGGCGTCCCGCTCCGCCGCCGCATCGCGGCCCGCCTGGCGGTCACGGCCGCCACCCCGCTGGCCCACCTCAAGCCGCGCACCCTGCGCCGGATCCTGAGCCTCCTCCGCCGAGGCGCCAAACCCGCCCCCTACGACACCGCCAAAGCGGCACGGGACGCCGTGCTGGCGGTGAGCCTGCGGTGCCTCGGCCCGCAGGGTTGCCTGCCGAGGTCCGTCGCCGTGGCACTGCTGTGCCGGATGTCGGGCACGTGGCCGACGTGGTGTGCCGGCGTGCGCGTGATGCCGCCGTTCGGGGCGCACGCCTGGGTCGAGGCGGACGGCGTGCCCGTCGACGAGAACCTGCCCGCTCAGTACTTCCGTCCCCTGATGACGGTATGAGGACGCTCGACCTGCTGCGGCTGGCCTCCGGGCACGGGCGCGGTCTCGCACTGGCCGTGACGGCGACGCTGGTCGCGGCCGGGCTCGGACTGCTCCAGCCCCAGTTGCTGCGTGCCGCCGTCGACTCGGCCACGTCGGTGCCGTGGCAGCTGCTCGCGGCGATGGCCGTGTTGTTCCTCGCGCAGGCGTGTGTCGACGGTGCGGGGCTGTACCTGTTGGAGCGCACCGGGGAACGTGTCGTGCTCGGGGTGCGGCGCAGGCTGGTGGCCCGGTTGTTGCGGCTGCGGATGAAGGCGTTCGACGAGCACCGGGTGGGCGACCTGATGTCGCGGGTCAGCGTCGACACGACGGTGTTGCGCGAGGTCGTCTCCACCGCGTCGGTCCAGCTGATCACCGGCACGCTCACGGGCGTCGGCACCGTGGTGCTGATGGTGCTGATCGACCCGGTGTTGTTCCTGTGGGTGGGCACGACCGTCGTGGTCGCCGCCGTGGTCGTCTACTCGCTGGTCGGCAGGCTTCGTGCCGCCGGTGAGCAGATGCAACGCGGCGTCGGTGACATGACCGCGGAACTGGAGCGCGCGCTCGGGGCGTTGCGCACCGTGCGCGCGTGCCGGGCGGAGGAACGCGAAGAGGAGCTGATCGGGCGACGTGCCGAGCAGGCGTGCGCGGCCGGGGTGCGGGCCGCGCGGATCACGTCGGTGATGAGCCCCGCCGTCGAACTGGCGATGCGCGGGTCGTTGCTCATGGTGCTGCTCGTCGGCGGCACGCGGGTCGCGAGGGACGCGGCGTCGGTCGGCGACCTGATGGCGTTCCTGCTCTACGCGACCTACCTGATCATCCCCTTCACCTCGGTGCTGCAGGGCATCGGGCTGCTGCAGAAGGGCATGGGCGCGCTCGGCAGGGTCGCCGAGGTGCAGGAGCTGCCGGTCGAGGGCACCGCGGGCGGCGCGGTGCCCGAGTGTGCGGGGATCAGGCTGGAGTTCCGCGACGTCTGGTTCCGCTACCGGGACCGCCCGGTGCTGCGCGGTGTCTCGTTCACCGTCGAGCCGCGGTCGCACGTCGCGCTGGTCGGGCTGTCCGGTGCCGGCAAGTCGACCCTGTTTTCGCTGATCGAGCGGTTCTACGAACCCGATTCCGGAGCTCTGCTCGCAAACGGGATCGACATTCGGAACTTTTCCCGTGACCAATGGCGTGCACGAATTGCGCTGGTGGATCAGGACTCGACAGTTCTCAACGGCACACTCCGTGACAATCTCAGTTACGCAGCGCCGCATTCGTCCGATCACGATCTTCACGAAGTACTGGAACTCGCGAATCTCACCGAACTCGTCGAGCGGCTTCCGGACGGACTGGACACACCATTGGGTGAACGCGGACGAGCGTTGTCCGGCGGGGAACGTCAGCGCATCGCACTGGCCCGGGCTCTGCTGACCCAGCCTGACCTGCTCCTTCTCGACGAGCCCACCGCCCATCTCGACCCGGTGAACGAACGGGCGCTGCACCGCGCGATTCACCAGGCCGCACAGGAGTGCGCATTGCTGGTGATCGCACACCGGCTGTCGACAATTCGCGAAGCCAACCGGATCGTGGTATTGCGCGCAGGCGAAGTCATTGCCCAGGGCACGCACGACGAGTTGCTCGGCATCAACGGTTTCTACAGCGGGCTGGTGGTGGGCAGATTCGTTGACAATTCTAAGTCGTTCGAGACCGAAATATCCCCTGGATGGAGGTAGGACGTTCGACGCCGTCGATGCGAACATGACTGAGCCGTCAGCATTCGAAAGGAAGGCGAAGTCGTGTTGCAGCGATCTCCATCAGGCCGCACCGAATTCGTCGAGGTCCTTCACGACCGCTCTTCGGTGATGCGCACGCTCGACCACCTCGTGACCAGGTCCGCGTCGGTCAGAGCGGTGCTGTCGAGCCGCGGCGGCATCGACAGCGCCCTGCTCGGCCTCATGAGCAACGCCGCCGACCGAGGCCGCCTGCTGCTCGACCCACCGCTCGCCAGGCACACCGAGACGATCGGGCGCGTGGCGCGGCACCACGTGGACATCCGGGTGCACACCCAGCCGGCGCGTCACATGCTGGTCTTCGACGACAGGGCCGCCGTCCTGCCGCTCGACGCGAGCGACCTCAACACCGGCGCCGTGCTGCTGCGCTGCCCGCTCTCCACTCCGTACGGCCAGCTGTTCGAGCTGATGTGGTCGGATGCGGAGACTCTCTCCGAGAACGCTCCGCCGTACGACGGCCTGACCAGCCGTGAAGCCGAAGTCATCGGACTTCTGCTGAACGGGGCGACAGATCACCAGGTCGCCGCCCGACTCGGCATGAGCAGCCGCACCGTGCGTGCAGTGGTAGCCCATCTGCAACAGCGCTTCGGAACACGATCACGCATGGCGCTCGGCTTCCAGATCGCCAGATCGACGAATTAGGTCTAGACATCGGAGTTCTGACCAAGTTAGGTCGTGGGTGCCGCCGCCTCGGCACGCCCCTTGGAGGGAACACCATGACCACGTCCAGGCGCGACTTCGTCAGACTCGGCGGCGCCGCACTAGCCGGTGGCGTCGCTCTGGGAACCGGTACGGCGTCGGCGAAAGAGCGCATCGACTGGTCGGTCGAGGTCGTCGAGTCGACCATGCGGCAGTTCACGCCGGAGACGCTCGGCGGCTGGGGCTACACGCGCGGACTCTACCTCTGGGGGCAGTGGCTCGTCTTCCAGCGCACGAAGAACAAGAAGTACTTCGACTACATCAAGGCGTGGGTGGACCGCTTCGTCGGTCCGGACGGGAAGTTCAACCGGACGTTCACGCACCTCGACTCGATGCGCGCGGGCCAGCTGTTGCCGTTGCTCTACAACGCGACCGGGGACGTGCGGTACCGCGTCGCCTCGACGCAGATCCGCGAGCGTCTGAACACCTACTCGCGCACCAAGGAAGGCGGCTTCTGGCACGCCGAGGGCGGCACGCGCGACTGGCAGAACTGGTCGGACGGCGTCTACATGGTCGTGCCGTTCATCATGCGGCACGGGTACACGTTCGGGGAGAAGGACTGGGCGACCGCCGAGGCGTTGCGGCAGCTCCTCGTCTACGCGAAGAACCTGCAGCACAAGGACGGTCTCTTCCACCACGCGTACGACGAGTCGCGCACGGCCTCGTGGGCGAATCCGGCGACGGGCGTGTCGCCGGAGTTCTGGGGCAGGGCGATGGGCTGGTACGCGATCACGTGCTGCGACGTGCTGGAGGACCTGCCGCGCACCCACCCCGACCGGCCGAAGCTGATCTCGATCCTCGGCAGGCTGATCGCGGCACTCGCACGCCACCAGGACCCGAAGTCCGGGCGCTGGTTCCAGGTCGTGGACAAGGGCTCGAACCCGCGGAACTGGACCGAGACCTCGTGCTCGTCGATGTACTCGATGGCGATCTCACGTGCCGTCGAGCGCGGATATGTGTCGCGCAGGTACGAGGTCGTGGCGCAGCGCGGCTATCGCGGGGTGCTGGAACGCGTGTCGATCAACGCACAGGGCTCCACCGAGATCTCCGAGATCTGCATCGGCACGAATGTCGGTGACCTGCCGTTCTACCTCGCCCGGCCGAGAGCCGTGAACGACCTGCACGGCATCGGGGCGTTCCTCATCATGAGCGAGCAGTTCCAAAGGAGGTAGGTTCGGAGGCATGCGCGTGGCCGGCCTCCTGCTAGCTGCGGGGGCCGGCCGCCGGTTCGGCTCCCCCAAAGCTCTTGTCTCGTTGCACAGCAAGCTTTTTGTCGACTCGGCGGCTGAGCTGTTACGCGCTGCCGGGTGCGAGCCGGTCGTCGTCGTCCTCGGCGCCATGGCGGACGAGGTGCGGGCAAAGGCCTCTTTGGACGGCGTGACTGTCGTCGACAACCCCGACTGGGAGTCCGGCATGGGCTCGTCGCTGCGAACGGGCCTGCACGCGGCCGGCATCGTCGACGCCGTTGTGGTGCTTCCCGTGGACACACCCGGCGTCACCGTCGCCGCCCTGCACCGCCTGATGGAACTCGCCGAGCCGAAAGCGTTGGCACGCGCGGTCTACGACGGCAAGGTCGGGCACCCGGTCCTGATCGGCGCCGACCACTTCGCGGGCGTGATGGCGTCGGCAGCGGGCGACCAGGGCGCGCGGGACTACCTCAAAGCCAACACCGTCCGCCACGTCGAATGCGGTGACGTGGCGGACGGTGCTGACGTTGATCGACCGGAAGACCTCAGGCCACGTAACGGCGAAGCTTGATGCCCGACGACACGTTGGACGCGCTCAGCCAGTGGAGCCGGCCGCCCGCGTAGGCCGGGTCGGCCACGGCGAACTCGTTGCCACCGGCGCGGTAGCCGACGACCGTGGCGTAGTGGCCGCCGGAGTAGTTGCGGCCGTTCAGGCGGATCACGTTGATCACGACGGCGTGGCCGCGGTTGGCGTTGTAGACGACGTCGGCCTTGAGCTTCTGCAGCAGCTGCGCGTCGGTCGACCACTGCTTGACCTGGTAGTAAGTCGAGTCGGTGTAGTGGTCGAGGGCGCTCTCGAGGTTCTTGATGTTCGGCAGGCCGTTGGTCGTGACCTTCATGTACGAGGCCAGAGTGGACTGTTCGACCTTCTTGCCGCGCGCGGTCAGCGCGATGCGGGCGGCGGCAGCGGAACACCAGTAGCCGGTCTTCTGCACCTGGAACTCGTGCGGCAGAACACCTTCACCCTGGATGCCGAGCTCTGCGGCGGCCGGGATGACGGTCTCGCCCGGCGCGGCCAGCGCGACCGGCGCGGTGAAGATGGTCATCGCCACGCCGACGGCGGCGACAGCCCCGCTGATCTTCGCAAGCTTCATCTCTCGTTCCCCTCAGTGGTGGCGCCGAACCCCTGGCGCGGCGCTCGGCGAAAGCTTGCTGGCAGCCCGCGAACACTCGCCACCAGATTCGGCCAAGTCCTAAAAAGCCAGGTAGAAGCACTCAACGGACTGTTCACACCCACGCTGGGTGGGTGGAGTGGACCGTTCGGCTGAGTCGTCTCGAATCCGGTACAAGCCCTGCGGCGCTGTGCCACTCTGCTTGCCGTGTTGCGTGTCCACTTCACGGCGGAGGACCTGGCGAGGGTGCGCGTCGCCCCTGGTCCCGACCCGATGTGGGAGATCCTGCTGAGCCTGCACGTGCTGCGGCAGCGTTCGGCGACCCCGGTGTTCGGCACGTGGCGCGCGAACGTGCGATCGACCCTGCCCGACGACGCGCGCTGGCTCATGCAGCTGGCGCCGCCCGTCGGCTACTCCCCCGACTTCCTGACGCCCACCGCGGGCTCCTGCGCACTCGACGCGGGCATCGACGCCGTCCTGGCGACGCCCGTGGAGTCGTTGCGCGCCGACCTCGCGCAACTGGGCCGCCAGCAACGACTCGACCCGCGCACCAACCTGCTGGCCAGCGGCGACGTGGCCACTTTGGACTCACTCGGCGAGGCGTTGCGCGCCTACCACCGCCACGCGCTGGCCCCGATCTGGGACGAGATCCGCGCCGTCGTCGACGCGGACCGCGCGGTGCGGGCGAGGTCCTTTCTGGACAGCGGCTGCGAGGGCATGCTCTCGGCCCTGCACCCGACCATCTCGTGGTCCCCGCCCGTGCTGTCGATCGAGTCCCGCTTCCCGCAGCGCGACGTCCACCTGCACGGCCAAGGCCTCGTACTGGTCCCGTCCCACTTCTGCTGGGAACGCCCGATCATGCTCCGCGACCAGCGCCACCCGCCGGTCCTCGTCTACCCGATCGCCCGCGATCTCCACATCACGACCAACGGCAAACGCTCACTGGAGGCGCTCCTGGGCCGCACCCGCGCGGCGGCGCTGGGGGTCATCGCCGGCGGTTGCACGACCACGGAGCTCGCCCGCCGCCTGGGCATCTCCGCCGCGTCGGCCAGCGCCCACGCCTCGGTCCTGCGCGACGCGGGCCTGGCCGTGGCCCAGCGGCACCGCAACTCCGTCCTGCACACGGCCTCAGCGCTGGGCGTGGAACTCCTCGCCTAGCGCCGCCGCTCCCCACCCGGTCGGATCCTCACCTTCCGGCACCATCGCCAGGGCGTGCCACCGCAGAAGCACCTCCCACCAGCCGGCCTCGACCTCGGTCAACCGGCGCACGGACTCATAGCCCGCGAGGAACGCCGCGTGCACCTCGGCCGGCACCGGCCCCCAGTCGCGGAAGCGGGTCCCGAGCAGGACCGCCGACCGCGCCAGCTCGACGACCCGGTGGTCGAGCGCGATCTCCTCGAAGTCGAGGATCGCGGCAACCTCGCCCCCGGCCCACAGGACGTTGGCGGACCGGAAGTCGCGATGAACGAGCTGCGCCGGCAGCCGCCCGGCAGGCACACCGCCGAGCATCGAGCGCAAGGCGTCCCGCGCCGTCCCGGGCAGGTGCCCCGCGCTGGAGTCGAGCCAGCCGGTGACCCGAGCCGTCAGAGGCAGCGGCGGACCGCCGAACGCGGCAACCAGATCACCGTCGGGATACGCCGCCAACGCGTCCTGCAACCGGGCCAGCACCGCCCCGGCCTCACGCACCTGGCCGGCATCGGTGACGTCGAGCAGCTCACCCTCGACCTCATGCTGCAATCCCATCGAGGCACCGGCCACCTCGACCTGCAGACGCCCGTCCAACGCGGGAACCGGTACCGAAACCGGGATCCCCCGGCCGTCCAGCCACCGCGTGAGCCGCGCGACCTCCACCAGCCGCGGAAACAGCTCCTGCACCACCGACCACTTCGCAATCATCCGCCCGTCCGGCGTACCGACCCACGCCAACGCGTTGTGTGCGCTGATGACGATCCGCTCGCACGAAAGAACCCGAACACCCCAGTGCTCGCCCAGCGCGGTGGCGACCCAGCGCCCAGCCGCCTGCTCGTCTTCGAAGCCGAATCTGCCCCCAAGCGCACCGAGCGGATCGTGCGCTTCCCACAACATCTCCACCACCGGCGCATGCGATTCAGCCATGCACCCATGACACACGAAACCTAAGGCCGCGTGCGTACCGCCGCCCGCGCACACCCACCCGCGACGATGAGCTGCGCCATCGCCACCCACACCGGCCACAACACGGAGTAGGTGATCGCGAGCGCTATGTGCGTGGCCCCCGCGGTCGTGAAGACCGCCGCCAGCACAACCCAGATGTAGAAGTACCGCCTGATCAAACCCACCTCCGCTCGCCAAGAGTGACCGCACCTGTTATCGCGCGTATCGAGGTTTGTGGTGCTCGGGTTACTGGTGAGCCCACGGCACTTCCGGTACTACTGACCCGCATGACGACCGACACCGTGACCGGCTCCGACTACGGCAACCTCGTGCGCACGCACCTGACACGCGTCGAACAGCACAACGCGGCAGCGCTCGACGACGTGGCCGAGCTTGTGCTGGCCGCCGTACAGGCGGACGGCATGATCCTCACCGCGGGCGCCGGCCACTCCCTGGCAGCGGTCGCCGAAACCTTCTACCGGGCAGGCGGTCTGGCCTGCGTCCGCCCGATCTACCACCCGGAACTGCTCCCGATGCACGGCGCCATCAGCAGCACCGCGGCCGAACGCCGCTCGGGCCTGGCGGGCGAGGTCCTCCGCGAAGCGGGCCTGGCCCCGCACGACGTCCTCTTCGTCTTCTCCACCTCGGGCGTCAACCACTACCCGGTGGAACTGGCCCAGGAGGCCGCCGGGGCAGGCTGCCCGGTAGTCGCCGTCACCTCGGTCACCTCCAGCGCCCAGGCCCCCCGCCGCGCCGGCGCCACCCTCGCCGAGGTGGCCACCGTCGTCCTGGACAACCTCGTCCCGCCCGGCGACTCCACCTACCCGGAACAGGCCCCGGTCACCGCCGCCGTCTCCACCCTCGCCACCACGTTCCTCTGGAACCTGCTGATGGTCCGCCTGGTCGACAAGGCCACCGAAACCGGCGTGCAACTGCCGCTGTGGCGCAGCGCCAACGTGGAAGGAGGCGACGCGGCCAACGCCGACCTGCTCAGGCACTACCAAACCCGCATCCCGCAGCTGGGTTGAGTAGCAATACTCAGCAGCTTTTCAGCGTCTTCGCGTTAGTCTCCCACCGGGGAAAGCACTTACCTGGGGGGACTTCACCAGTGGAGCCGAAAACACGTAGATGGATCCTGATCGGCGGCGCGCTCGCCACAGCCACCACGATCGGTGTGGCGGGCGCACTGCTCTGGAGCCCGGATCCGGTCATCTCGGAAAAGCCGAAGAACCAGGCGAACCAGTCGGTCGAACGACCGGCCGACGTAGCCCTGTCCTTCGTGAACAAGCTGTCCAGCCCCGACGCCGCCGCAGCCGCCCAGCTGACCGACGCACCGGACGCCGCCGCCAAGGCGATCGCCGCCACCAGAACGGGCATGGCCGCCTCCGCCTACCAAGCCCGCCTGGCCGCGACAACACCACCGGCCCCCGACGCCACCACAACGGACATAACGGCCTCCGTGACGTGGACGATGCCGAGCTCCGCCGTGCTGAAGTACGACGTCAAACTCACCGTGCAGAAGTCCGGCGAAGCCTGGAAGGTCCACTGGACGCCGACGCTGCTCCACCCGCAACTGACCGAGGGCAGCTCCCTCGTCTACCGCGCGGCCCTCGCTGACGGCGCCCTCCTGGGCCGCGACGGCAAACCACTGGTCAAGGGCACCATCCCAGACGGCCTCTACAACACGATCACCGGCCAGACCGGCGATCTCAAAGGCACCGACGGCTGGGAAGTGGGCATCTCCTCCACCGCAGGCTTCACCAAGCTGGACGGCAAGGCCCCAGAAGGCGGCCAAAAGATCACAGTGACGATCGACCCGGCCCGCCAAGCAGCAGCCCAAGCCGCAGTGGACGCCCTCCCGCAGGGCGCGGCCATCGTGGCGATCGAGCCCTCAACCAGCGAAATCCTGGCCGTGGCCCAAAACAAAACCCTGTCCGGCACAAACCCGTTCGTAGGCCGCTACGCCCCGGGCTCAACGATGAAAATCGTGACCGCAGCCGCCGCCATGAACGCAGGCCTCGTCCAAGCCAACACCGCAGTCCCGTGCCCGGCCACCGCCACCATCGGCACCCGCCGCATCAGCAACGCGGGCTTCGGCCACGACTCCCTGCCCTTCCACACGGCCTTCGCCCTCTCCTGCAACACGACCATGGGCGAACTGGGCGCAAAACTCCCACCGAACGCCCTCCCGGACATGGCCAAGCGCTTCGGCCTGGGCGCCGACTGGACCATCACGGGCGCCGACACGAACACCGGCAAAGTCCCCCCGGCCTCCGGCGACCAGCAGGTCGAAAACAGCTTCGGCCAGGGCAACGTGGTAGCCAGCCCGTTCGGCATGGCCCTGGTAGCGGCAACCGTGGTCTCCGGCAAAACCCCCACGCCCACCCTCATGCGAGGCAAGCCGCCGACACCCAACGACGTGGCCGCCGCCCCACCAGCCGCAACCCTCCAGCCTCTCCGCAACATGATGCGAGAGGTGGTAACCACGGGAACGGCCAAACAACTCTCCGGCATCCCGGGCCTGGCAGGCAAAACCGGCACCGCAGAAGCAGGCGGCGGCACAGCCCACGGCTGGTTCGTGGGCTACCAGGGCAACATGGCCTTCGCGGTGTTCGTAGAAAACGCAGGCTCGTCCCAAAGCGCCCTAACCGCCACAGCAGCCTTCCTAAAGCGCTAACGGCAACAGCAAGCCGAGCAAAAGGCGACGGCGAAGCCGAGCTGCTTTTCACAACGCGGGCCGGTGGGGTGGGTCCCGTCACGAGTCGTGCCCGATCGTTCGCCGCTCAGGTACGGCTTGTGACGGGACCCACCCACACCGCAACCAACAACGCAACCGCAAGCCGCCCAACGGCACAGGCGTGCCATCTACCTGCGCGTGGCGCTGGCGGGTCCTTGATCAGGTTGGCAGGGTCCGGGGCGGAGCCCCAGAAATCCTCGCAACCGCCGCGTCCGATGCCAACGCGCCCACCTACGGACCCCAAAAGATCAGTACCTCTGCCCAACCTCAGCCGAAGAAAACTTCACAGTCGGATAAACAGCAACAGCAGGCGGCTCAGAGAACTGAGTCCGATAAAGATCCGAATACCGCCCCTCAGCGGCCATCAACTCCGAATGCGTCCCCCGCTCAACAATCTCCCCATGCTCCAACACCAAAATCTGATCAGCAGCCCGAATCGTCGACAACCGGTGAGCGATGACCAACGCAGTCCGCCCCTCCAGCGCCTCAGTCAACGCCTCCTGCACAGCAGCCTCAGACTCGGAATCCAAATGCGCGGTGGCCTCATCCAAGATCACAACCCGAGGCCTGGCCAACAACAACCGGGCGATCGTCAACCGCTGCCGCTCCCCACCGGACAGCCGGTACCCACGCTCCCCGACCACCGTGTCCAACTGCTCAGGCAACGAAGCAACCAGCTCCAGCAACCGAGCCCGCCGCAACGAGTCCCAAAGCTCGTCATCAGACGCCCCAGGCGCCGCGTACTCCAGGTTCGCCCGAATCGTGTCGTGGAACAGATGCCCGTCCTGCGTGACCACCCCGACGGTGGACCGCAAGGACTCGAAGCCGAGATCTCGAACGTCCACATCGGACAGGCGCACAGCACCGGAGTCCACGTCGTACAACCGAGGAACCAACGAGGCGAGCGTCGACTTACCGGCTCCAGAAGACCCGACCACCGCGACGAGCTGCCCGGCCTCAGCCTTGAAACTGATCCCGTGCAACACTTCCTCGCCGCCGCGAGTGTCCAAAGTGGCCACCGACTCCAGCGAGGCCAAGGACACCTTCTCCGCGGACGGGTACGCGAACCGCACGTCGTCGAACTCGACCGACACCGGCCCATCCGGCACCGCACGGGGGTTTTCCCGTTCCTGGATCATCGGCTTCAGATCCAGGACCTCGAACACCCGCTCGAACGACACCAGCGCCGTCATGATGTCGACCCGAGCGTTGGCCAGCGCGGTCAACGGCGCGTACAGCCGGGTCAGCAGCAGCGCCAGCGACACCACGGTGCCGGCGGCCAGGTGACCGGTCAGCGCCAGATACCCGCCCAGCCCGTACACCAGAGCCTGAGCCAGTGCCGACACCAGCGTCAGCCCGGTCATGAACCACCGGGTGGCCATGGCGGTCCTGATCCCGATGTCCCGGACCTTGGCGGCCTTGTCGGAGAACTCCGCCTCTTCCCGCTGAGGCCGGCCGAACAGCTTCACCAGCGTCGCCCCCGGCGCCGAGAACCGCTCGGTCGACTGCGTGACCATGGACGCGTTCAGGGCCGAGGCCTCGCGCTGCATGTCCGCCATCCGCCGCCCCATCCGCTTGGCGGGCAGCACGAACACCGGCAGCAGGAGCAGCGCCAGAGCGGTGACCTGCCACGACAGCGTGAACATGACGCCCAGCGACAGCGCGAGCTGGATGATGTTCGTGACGAAGCCGGACAGTGTCGACGTGAAGGCCCGTTGAGCGCCGATCACGTCGTTGTTCAGACGCGACACCAGCGCGCCGGTGCGGGTGCGGGTGAAGAAGGCGACGGGCATCTTCTGCACGTGCCCGAACACGGCGCGGCGCAGGTCGTAGATCAGACCTTCACCGATGCGCGTGGACTGCCATCGCTCGACCACGCCCAAACCGGCGTCGACCACCGCGACCAGGGCGATCACCAGCGCCAGCCAGACCACGACCGACGGCGTGGAGCCGCGCACGATCGCGTCGACCACGCGGCCGGCGAGCAGCGGCGTCGTCACCGCCAGCACTGACGAGATCACCGTCAGCAGCAGGAAGAAGAGGAGCTTCGCGCGGTGCGGCCCCGCAAAGGCCAGCACGCGCCGGAAGGTGCCCCGGCGCACCTTCGAAGGCGCGTCCGAGGTCACCCCCATCATGAATCGCCAGGAGCTGTAGCCGTCCACGCTGACTAGAACAGCACAGGGGTCTGACAATTCCTTCGAATGCGGCTGGCGCAGCGAAAAAGTTCAGCTTTGAGCGGACATGGCCGCGAAGGACTGCAGCCTGCGCAGCTGCGCGGCGCGCTCCAGCGCCAGCTGGTCCGGGAACGACACGCCGGAAGCCGCCGACGCGATCAGCGCCAGCGTCTCCGAGACAGCACCCGGAAGCGGCTTCAGGACAGCGGCCACCAGCGAGTCGACCGCCGCGTCCAGCTCGTCCGCGGGCACGACGGAGTTCGCGAGGCCGATCTGCAGCGCCTCGGCCGCCGGAACCCGGCGGGAGGTCACGCACATCTCGGCCGCGCGCGAGTACCCCACGAGACGCACCAGGGGCAGAGTTCCGCCGAGGTCGGGCACCAGTCCCAGCCCGGTCTCGGCCATGCAGAACTGAGCGTCCTCGGCGAGCACGCGGAAGTCGCACGCCAGCGCCAACTGGAAACCCGCGCCGATGGCGTGCCCCTGCACCGCGGCAATCGTCACGCGTGCGGGGTCGCTCAGCCAGGTGAACCCGGCCTGGTACGAAGCGATCTTCGCGTCTGCCTCCGAAGCAGGCAACGACAACATCGCCCCGAGACCGCCGGGTTCGCCGTCGACGGGCTCACCGGTGAACATGCGCCGGTCCAGCCCCGCCGAGAAGGCGCGGCCGGAACCCCGGACGACCACGACACGGACGTCCGGGTCCAGCTGTTCGCCGATGTGCCGCAACGCCTGCCAGGTGGCGGGCGTCTGTGCGTTCAGCACGTCGGGACGATCGAGCGTGATCGTGGCGAGCGGCCCGGAGAGTGCGAGCCGAACGCCACCGCGCTCGAGCACGCCAGCGTCGATAGCGGGCACTGGCATGGTCATTACCTCCGGCGAACTAGGAGCTAGTTACCGGAGAGTAGCAGTCTGAGTTTGGCTACTTCTTCTTCGTCCGGGTGGCGCCACCGCGACCGCGCAGCGTGACGCCGGATTCCGACAGAACCCGGTGCACGAAGCCGTAGGAACGCCCGGTGCTTTCGGCCAAAGCCCGGATGCTCGCGCCCTTTTCGTACTTCTTCTTCAGGTCAGCGGCCAGCTTGTCCCGTGTGGCGCCGGTGATCCGGGCACCCTTCTTCAGGTCAGCCACCTCGTCCCGCCTTCCGTACGAGCAGGTCGGGCCGTTCTACGGCCCCTGTCGTCGCAATGATCGAACAGGAACCGGCAGAACGCCAGGTGATCAAGCAAAGAGATCGCCGAACGGTCGATTCGATCACACTCAGTTGATCACAGGGTGCGCTCGGTAATCCTTTGACGGGTGGAGATCACGCCAGCTGCACGAGATCGAGGTAGTCCTCGGACCAGTGATCCTCCGTGCCGTCGGGCAAAAGGATCACGCGCTCGGGCTCCAGCGCCTCCACGGCACCGGGGTCGTGCGTCACGAGCACGACCGCGCCCTCGTACCGCCGCAGCGCGTCGAGCACCTGCTCGCGCGAGGCCGGGTCGAGGTTGTTGGTCGGCTCGTCGAGCAGCAGCACGTTCGCGGCCGACGAGACCAGACCGGCGAGCGCCAGACGCGTCTTCTCGCCACCGGACAACGTCCCGGCCGGCTGGTCCAGCTGCTCACCGGAGAACAGGAACGTGCCGAGCAACGACCGCAGCCGCTGCTCCTGCTCGTCCGGCGCCATGTGCCGGATGTTCTCCCACACCGACGCGCCGTGGTCGAGCGTCTCGTGCTCCTGCGCGAAGTAGCCGATCTTCAGGCCGTGACCGGGCACGACCTTGCCCGCGTCGGCCTTCTCGCTACCGCCCAGCAACCGCAGCAGCGTCGTCTTGCCGGCACCGTTGAACCCGAGCACGACGACGCGGGAACCCTTGTCGATCGCGAGGTCCACCCCGGTGAAGATCTCGAGCGAGCCGTAGGACTTGCTCAAACCCTCTGCCGTCAAAGGGGTCTTGCCGCACGCGGCGGGCGCGGGGAAGCGGATCTTCGCGACCTTGTCGCTCTGCCGTTCCTCGTCGAGGCCGTCGAGCAGCTTCTGGGCGCGCTTCGCCATGTTCTGCGCCGCAACGGCCTTCGTGGCCTTCGCACCCATCTTGGCGGCCTGCGTCATCAACGCGCCGGCCTTCTTCTCGGCGTTGGCGCGCTCACGGCGGCGGCGCTTCTCGTCCGTCGCGCGGGCTTCGAGGTACTTCTTCCAGCCGAGGTTGTAGATGTCGACCTCGCCGCGCGTCGCGTCGAGGAACCACACCTTGTTCACGACGTCGTCGAGCAGCTCGACGTCGTGCGAGATCACGACGAGGCCGCCGTCGTGCGACTTGAGGAAGCCGCGCAGCCACGTGATCGAGTCGGCGTCGAGGTGGTTGGTCGGCTCGTCGATCAGCAGGATCGTGCTCGACTTGGCGCCGATGCCCGCCTCGGACGCGGCGAACAGGATGCGCGCCAGCTCGACGCGGCGGCGCTGACCGCCCGACAGTGTGCTGAGCGGCTGCGCGAGCACCCGGTCCGGCAGACCGAGGTTCGAGCAGATGCGGGCGGCCTCGGACTCGGCGGCGTACCCGCCGAGCGCGGCGAAGCGCTCCTCGAGCTTGCCGTACTTGGTGACGGCCGTGTCGAGCTCGTCGGGGTCGACCAGCTCCGCCATCTTCGACTGGGCCTTCTCCATGTCGCGGAGCAGCTGGTCGAGCCCGCGCGCGGACAGCACGCGGTCCTTGGCGATGACGGACAGGTCGCCCTCGCGGGGGTCCTGCGGCAGGTAGCCGAGCTCGCCCTTGCGCGTGATGGCACCGCCGTAGGGCTGGCCCTCACCCGCGAGAACGCGCAGCGAGGTGGTCTTGCCGGCACCGTTGCGGCCGACGAGGCCGATGCGGTCGCCGGGCTGAACGCGCAGGTTGGCGCCGCTCACGAGAATGCGTGAGCCAGCGCGCAACTCCATGTCGGTTGCGGTGATCAAGAGAAACTCCGAGTAGAAATGTTCCGGGCACGGCAAAGGTCGGCACGTCCGGGTCGGCCTACTCCAGGAGGATCACGCGGACCAGTCTACGGGTTCGCGACCAACGAATTTCCCACCTGTGTCCAGACGCATAGATTCCGGCCATGAGCGAAGACTTCTCAGGCAAGGCGGCCCTGGTCACCGGCGCGTCCCGCGGCATCGGCCTCGGCATCGCACGCGAGCTGCTCTCCCGCGGCGCCGCGGTCACGATCACCGGCCGCAAGGCCGACCAGCTGGCAGAGGCCGCGGCGAAGCTGACGTCCGACACGGGTGGCCGAGTGCTGGCCCTGCAGGGCAACGCGGGCGACGAGGCGTCCCGCGAGGAGGTCGTGGCGCGCACGGTCGAGGAGTTCGGCAGCCTCGACGTGCTCGTCAACAACGCGGGCATCAACCCGCAGTTCGGTTTCCTGATGGACGCCGACCTCAACGCCGTCCGGAAGATCTTCGACGTCAACGTGGTGGCAGCGCTCGGTTTCACGCAGCTCGCCTGGAAGTCGTGGATGGGCGAGCACGGCGGCGCGGTCGTGAACATCGCGTCGGTGGGCGGCATCCGGTCCACCGGCGTGATCGGCGCGTACGGGGCGTCGAAGGCGGCGCTGATCCGCCTCACCGAGGAACTGGCGTGGCAGCTCGGCCCGAAGGTGCGCGTGAACGCCGTCGCCCCCGCCGTGGTGAAGACGAAGTTCGCGGAGGCGCTGTGGTCCGGGCGCGAGGAGGAAGGAACGCGGGCGTACCCGATGAAGCGGTTCGGCAACCCGGAGGACGTCGCTTCGCTCGTGGCGTTCCTGTGTTCGGACGCCGCTTCGTGGATCACGGGTGAGACGGTGCGCGTCGACGGCGGGCTTCTCGCCACGGGCACCGCGGGCTGAGCCACGCTCACGCAGGGGTCCCCCTCAGGGGGTCCCCTGCTTTCATTCTCTCAGGCACCACCGACAGTTTCGGGCACACCGAGCACGTCCAGGAACGCCGCAGCGGCCGGCGTCAGCCCCGCCGCGCTCCACACCAGGTGCTCCACCCGCGAGGGCCCACCCACCACGGGCAGCGTCACCACCCCGCTCAACCGCGGCGCGTACCGCGACGGCAACACGGCGACCCCGAGCCCCTCCGAGATCAGCCCGGCCATCAGCTCCGCCGTCGTCACCTCGAACGCCACCTCGCGCTGCAACCCCGCCGCCGCGAACGCCTGATCCGACTGCATCCGCCCCGGCGAGCCTGCCGGGAAGTCCACGAACAACTCCTCCGCGAGCCTCTCCAGCGAAGTCCCGGCACGCCCGGCGAGCGAGTGCGACGGCGCCACAACGGCAACGTGCTCGTCGCGCGCCAACTCGCGGCCGCGCACGCCCTCCGGCCTCACCCCCGGCGGCAGACCGAGGAACGCGAGATCGAGCGCACCCTGCCGGACCTGCTCGACGAGCTCGTGGCTCGGCAGCATTCGCAACGCGACCCGCACCTGCGGATACCTCTCCCGGTACACCTTCAGCGCCGCGGGCAGGTCCACCGCGGCGACGGTGGGGATCACGCCGACCACGACCCGTCCGCGCACCTCCCCCACGGCCGCCGCGACCTCGGCCGCCGCCCGTTCCGCGAAGTCGAGGCACTGCCTCGCCGACGGCAGGAACGCCGCTCCCGCCGGGGTCAGCCGGACGCTGCGGCTCGTGCGGTCGAAGAGGCGGGCGCCGAGCTCTCGTTCGAGGCGCGCGATCTGGTGGCTGAGCGCGGACTGGACGACGAGGCAGCGGTGGGCCGCCTTGGTGAAGCTGCCCGTCTCGGCGACCGCCACCACGTACCGCATCTGCTGGAGCTCCATCCATCTATCGTGAATCACGATGGATCAGATGAAAAGCATGTGTTGGACTCATTGATCCAGCCGCCGAAGACTGAACCACGTGAGAAACAACGACCTCTTCCGCACCGCGCTGGCGGCGTTCGCGCCGGTGGTCTGGGGATCGACCTACGTGGTCACGACCGAGCTGCTGCCGGCGGGACACCCGTTGTTCGCCGGGCTGCTGCGCTCGCTGCCCGCCGGCCTGGTCGCGCTGGCGCTCACCAGGACGCTGCCGCGCGGTTCGTGGTGGGCCAGGGCCGCCGCGCTCGGCGTGCTCAACATCGGCCTGTTCTTCCCGTTCCTGTTCATCGCCGCCGAACGCCTGCCGGGCGGCGTCGCGGCCACGCTGGGCGCCGCGCAACCGCTCGTCGTGGCGTTGCTGGCGGTCGGCGTGCTGAAGGAGAGCCCGTCGGCGTGGCGGTTGGCGTGGGGCGTGATCGGGGTCGTCGGCGTCGGGCTGGTGGTGCTGGGGCCGGCGGCCGGGTTCGACGTGATCGGTGTGCTGGCCGGGCTTGGCGGCGCCGCAACGATGGCGCTCGGCGTGACGCTGACGAAGAAGTGGGGCAGGCCGGAGAACGCCAGCCCGACGGCGTTCGCAGGCTGGCAGCTGACCGCGGGCGGGCTGTTCCTGGTGCCGGTGACGTTCCTCTTCGAGGGCGCGCCGCCCGCGATCGGTGTCGCGGCCCTGCTCGGCTACCTGTGGCTCGGCGCTGTCGGCGGCCTGCTCGCCTACGTCCTGTGGTTCCGTGCGATCACCACGCTGCCGGTCACCTCCGTCTCGATGCTCGGCCTGCTCTCCCCGATGGTCGCCGCGCTGCTCGGCGTCGTCGTGCTCGGCCAGACGCTGGACGCGGTGCAGCTCACCGGTTTCGCACTCGCCCTCGCCGCCATCGTCGCCAGCCAGCGACCGGCACCCGTTCTCGCCAAAGGAGTTCTCCAGTGAAGATCGCAGTCGTCGGTGCCGCGGGCATGGTCGGATCGCGGGTGGTGACCGAGTCCCTGCGACGCGGGCACGACGTGACAGCGGTGTTCCGCAGCCCTGCCTCCGTGGCCGGAGCACGCGTTGTGCAGGGCGACGCGACCGACCGCGAGCTGATGGACGGCCTGCTGTCCGGAGTGGACGGTGTCGTCGCCGCCACCCGGCCGCGTCCGGGCGAGGAGTCTGCCGCCGGCCCGACGACGAGAGCGTTGCTGGACGCCGCGCTCGCCACGCGGACCCGGATCATCGTCGTGGGTGGTGCCGCACCACTGCGGTCACCGGGCGGCGGTCTCGTGCTCGACGACAGCCGTTACGTGCCAACGCACATCCGGCCCATCGCCGCGGCGAGCCTGCACCAGTTCGAGATCTGCCGGGAGCATCCGGCGGACTGGGTCTACCTCAGCCCGCCCGCGCTGCTCGAACCCGGCGAGCGCACCGGCACCTACCGCCGCGGCCACGACGAGCTGCTCACCGATCCGTCCCGGATCTCGGCGGAGGACCTGGCGGTGGCGGTGCTCGACGAGCTCGAGGAGCCGGGCGCGGACCGGCACTTCACGGTCGCGTGGTCAGATCCAGCGTCAGGATGACCTCGCCGTCCTCGTCGACCTCGCCGGTCGGCACGAACCCGTAGCCGCGGTAGAACGGCTCGGGTGAGCCTTCTTCCGGCACGTAGCTGGTGAGCAGCTCCTTCGCACCTTCCGCGCGGAGCAGCGTCACGACCTCGTCGAGGATCGCGGTGCCGTAACCGCGGC
Organism: Lentzea roselyniae; assembly: GCF_039537795.1. NCBI lineage: Bacteria > Bacillati > Actinomycetota > Actinomycetes > Pseudonocardiales > Pseudonocardiaceae > Lentzea > Lentzea roselyniae. Next base: position 10,023 of record NZ_BAABBE010000025.1, on the reverse strand, counting down.
CCTGGTGCTCGGCGCCGACGAGCAGCCGCCACAGGAAGTACGGTCCGCGGAACCCGGGCCCGGGGACCAGGTTCCAGCTGAGCATGACGAAGCCGACCGGTTCATCGCCGGCGTAGACCGCGCGGTACCAGGGCTTCGCGTCGGGGTACTGCTCCGCGTGCTGGAAGGACTTCTCCACGGACGCGACGAACTGTTCCTGGTCGGGACGCACGCGCACGGCGATCACCGCGTCGCGGTTGGCGTCGGTCACTTCGACGAGTCGGATCTCGGCAGTCATTCCGGCATTGTGGGCGCCGGCTCCGGTGTTGCCGAACGATTAACCGCTGCGCGTCGTCGGCGGCACGGACAGCACGCTGGTGGACGACGACGTCGGGTTGATCGACGTGTTGGGCTGGGTCACCGGCGGCATGCCCGGCGTCGACGTGGTGCCGGGCGGTGTCGTCGACGGACCGGGCGTCGGCGGCCGGCTCGAGTTCGGCGGGAGCACCGTGGTGGTCCGCGTCGACTCGCTCGAGCTCGGCGGCGCCGTCGTGGGCACGGGTGACTCCGGCCGCGGCGGTGCGGTCGTCGTGGAGGGCCCCGGCACCGCGGGGTCCGACGGGGTCGTGGCCGGCAGCACGGCCAGCGCCACGGCCACGACCCCCACGGTCGCGAGCCCGGTGCCGACCACGGCGATCGTGCGCCGCCGGGTCCGCACGGCCTGGCCGCGCTGGATCAGGTCGGCGGCCGTGACGGCACGCGGCGGCGCCTCTTCCGCGTGCAGAGCGGAGAAAGTCGCCCGCAGGTCGTCCTCGCGAACCATCACACCTCCAGCCTCAGCTGATCGAACTCCGGCCCCAGCTTGCGCCGCAACGTTTCCAGGCCCTTGCTGCTCTGCGACTTCACCGTGCCCGTCGAGCAGTTCAGTGCCGTCGCCGTGTCCTCGACGCTGAGATCGTGCCAAAAGCGCAGCACGAGGACAGCGCGCTGCCGTGCGGGCACGGCGGTGAGCGCCTGCCACACCACGAGCCTGTCCTCCGCCCCTGCGACGGAGGACAGGCCCTCAGGAGGTGTGTCAGTCAGCTTCTCCCTGCGCCATCGCACTTTGCGGCGTTCGGCGAGGAACGTCCGCACGACGATCTGGCGCAGGTACGGTTCGAGCCCCGACCGGTCCTGCATCCTGGGACCGGCCAGGTAGAGCTTCAAGAACGCCGACTGCATCACGTCTTCCGCTTCATGCCAGTTGCCGCACAACAAGAACGCCGTGAAGCGCATCGCGTCGGCGCACCGTTCGAAGCAGTCGGTGAACTCGGCCTCCCAGTTCAGCGGTGGCTCCTCAGCGGGCCGGGTACGACGACACCGGCGGCGTCGTCGCGGGGTAGGAGGACGCCGGCCGCGAGGTGGTCGACGGGTGCGGCGGGGTGGTCGCGGGCGGGGTCGGCCTGATCGACGTGGTCTGCGGCGGCTCCGGCCTCGAGGACGACGTCCCCTGAGGCGGAGACGTCGTCACCCGCGTGCTCGACACGGGCGGGGTCGTCGGCGGGTAGGAGACCGGAGGCGTGGTCGACGGCGGATGAGTCACCGTCGAGGACACCGGAGGCGTCGTCGCGGGCGCCGAGGTCGTCGGCGTGGGCCCGGTCGTGCCGCCACCGCTCAGCGCCAGCGCGGGCACCGCGATGCCGACGGCACCCAGCGCCACGGCTCCAGCCACGATCGCCATTCGTTTGCGCACTTTTCGACTCCAGCGGGTGTTCGGTGGTGCCTCGGTCAGGCACCCTCACCCGTATCCATGCGGCCGGCGTCCGATCCGGTTGCCCGTGTGTCCTGGATCACGATCTCGACGCAGCGGGCCCGTTCCGCGGCCTCGTCCAGCACCGCGCGCCGGGGTTCCGGGACGTCCAGGACGCGGTCCTCGGCCTTGGAGAAGACGCTCGTGAGCCTGCGGTCGTTGCGCAACACGTCCAACGCCTGCCAGTCGCCGCCGAGCACGACGCTGTCCAGTTGGGCGAGCCTCGGGACCAGAACGCGGAAGACGTCGTCCGCGGCCGCCTGGAGCGCGACGCGGGCCTGCCCTTCACGGCGCCGGGCGAACCGCTGCTGCGACCAGCCGCCGGCCTTGATGCGGCCGTGCACCTGCTTGCGGTCGGTCGCGGACACCTCGACCTTGCCGCCGTACGCGACACCGATGCTGTGCCCGCCGAGCCTCACGAGGATCAGGCCGATCCGGCGCGGTTCGGTGAGGTTTTCAATCACCTCTTCCATGCGGGTGCCGCCGCGCGTCCGGAACGTGGCCGTCGCGCCGTCCGCCGCGGTGATGACGACGGACTCGCCGATCTGGACGTCGACGGCGCCGTGCCGGTCGGCGAACCTGCCGATCCAGCCCTCCACGCGTTCCGGTTCGACCTCGACGGCCCGTCCTCCGGGAACCGGCCGCACCCGGCTCACGCGACAGCCACCCACACCGGCACGCGGTAGCCGCTCTCCCCCGGCGCGAGTCGTTGAACGCTCACGAACCCGGCGGCGCCCAGCGCCTCCTCCATCTCGGCCGCGGAAAGGACCCTGTGGCGCGTGGAGGCCGTCGCGGAGATTTCCCACCCCGCCGCACCCCGGAGCAGCGTTACGACCTCCAGGCCGTACGACAGGCCGTCAGGAGCCCAGTCCCAGAGCTGCACGGTGACCCGGTCACCGTTCACCTTGGGCGGCGGGGCGGTCGGCCGGAGCGCGCCGAGCCGGTCGAGCTCGGGGACGGCGGCCACCAGGACGCCGCCGGGCCGCAGCGAGGCGCGGGCGAGCATGAGGATGTTCGCGAGCGACTCCTCGTGCGCCAGCCTGGGCAGCAGATCGTCCGCGGCCCGCACCGCGTCCACTTGGACGCCGGGCACCACGTCGAGCAGGTCGACGACCGCGTGCGAACCCGGTCCGAGCACCGCGCCGGCCACGGAGGTCAGCACGTCGAGGTCGTTCACCGTGCACACACTAGAGCCACCTCGACACGAGGCGTGAACTGCACGACTATGTTACTGATCGGTTCGAAACGCTTGACAGATGAGTCTCGAAAGCGTGAACTCGTCAACCGTATGGATTAACCATTGACTCCATCCGGTCTCGACCAGCGATGTTCACGGACGGGTAGGGTCACTGGGGCGTGATCTTATGACAGCGGGGAGTCACCATGACCACTGCTGCCGGTCGACCAACACTGACCGTTGACGACACTGACTCAACGGGCCACGGCAGCCTTACGCAGCTCTTGACGACGGGACCGTTCCCGGAGGCGTTGAGGGCGGCGATCAAGGCGAGCCGTCTCAGCCTCGACCGCATCCAGCACCGGTTGGCACTGCGCGGCGTGACCATCAGCGTCGCGACGCTCAGCTACTGGCAGTCAGGACGGCGAAGGCCGGAACGCCCTGAATCACTGGAGGCGCTGCGGCACCTCGAGTCGGTCCTGGGCGTGCCTCAGTCGGGTCTGTCGGCGCTGCTCGGCCCACCTCGTCCGCGAGGCCGCCGTTGCCGCCCGACGACGATGATGCCGATCGACGCCCTCTGGGCGCGTCGTGAGCGGGTCGCGAACCTGCTCTCGAAGGTCGACACGTCCTCCGACCTGAAGCTCGGCCGGATCAGCCAGCACGACCGCATCGAGATCTCTGCCGACGGCGGGCAGAAATCCGTGTGGGTGCGGCAGATCCTCCGCGCGGAGCAGGACGGCCCCGACCGCTGGGCGCTCGTGTTCGAGACCGAGGAGTCCGACGTGCTCCCCGAGATCGTGAACGTGCGCAACTGCCACCTGGGCCGGATCGCACGCGACCACGAGGCCAACATCATGGTCGCCGAGATGATGTTCGAACGTCCGCTGACCCGCGGCGAGACCCTCATCATGGAATACCAGCTGGTGTTCCCGGAGGGCCACGCCCCCAAGGGCAACAACACGTTCGCGCGCAAGTTCCGGCTGCCGGTCCGCGAGTACGTCATCGAGGTCCGGTTCGACGAGACGAACCTGCCTTCGCGCGTGCAGCAGTACAGCGTGCCGGCGGGCGACGAAACTCCGTCGCGGCGCCGCAACCTGACCCTCGACTCGGGCGGGGGCGTGCACGCGGTGGCGCTCGGGTTCGGTCCCGGTGTGTTCGGGATTCGCTGGGAGTGGCCGAACCGTTAGGTTTTCTCGGCACACGAAGAGGCCCCCGGCTCGCGAGCCGGGGGCCTTTCCGTTGTCGGCTAAGGCATCACACCCAGCCGGCGACGTGCAGCGTCACGTTGCGGATCGAGCCCTTGTCCGAGCCGACCACGTCCGCGACCTTGAACGTCCACGTGCCGTCCGCCGGGTCGGCGAGCAGCGACGACAACGTGCCCGTGGCGGGCTTCCACGAGCCGGTGAACGGCGCTTCACCGGCCAGCACCGACGAGAACGACCGCGTGGCCGAGTCGTCGAAGACCGCCTGGCAGATGTTGGCGCCGGTGCCGCCGGACCGCGAGAACAGCGTCACGGACTTGCCGGACGGCGAGGTGAGCGTGCCCACCAGGTCACCGACGAAGGTGTGGTCGATGCCCACCGTCGTCGAACCCTCGGTCGCCGAACACGTCGCACCGTCCACGGAGAACTTCAGGTTCGACGCGCCGCCGACACCCGTCACGGGCACCGCGATCGACACACCGGTCTGGTCGTTGTCCGGGATGGCCACCGGCGCACCGGTGTAGGCGAACGTCTTGAACTCCCGCGACGGCTCACCGACGCGGTAGGTGAACGACGCCGTCGTCGGCGAGGTCGAACCCGCGTAGGTCACCCGCGCGTCCAGCTTGACCGCCGAACCGAGTGCGGCGGAGGCCGGCACCGTCACCTTGTAGGTGCTGGACACCGTCTGGCCGACGTCGATGTTGCCGTAGTACTTCGACCGCGGCGCGATGGTCACGCCGGCGCTCGGCGACGACAGCACGACGGAAGTCGAAGCGGCGGAACCATCTCCGCTGTTCGTGACCGGCACCGTCACCGTGGCCGTGGTGCCCGGCTTGAGGTACTGGCTGCCGTCCGCGTCGTTCACGATCGTCGGGCGGCCGGCACGGGCAAGCGCCTGCGGGGACGCGCCCGTGTACGCCAAAGCCTTGTCCGCCATGACGATGCCAGCTCCGGTGCGGTTGTCCACACCGGACTCGACGATGTCGATCGCCGTGACGACAAGGGCTTCCTTGACCTCGGCGGGCGACAGGGTCGGGTTGCCGGACAGGATCAGGCCGGCGATCGCGGCCGCGTTCGGGGCGGAGGCCGACGTGCCGAAGAACGGCGCGAAGCCCGGCACCGACGTGGTCACGCCGTCGGCCGCGGTGATGTCCGGCTTCTGCCGGGTCTCGGCGAGCGGCGTGCCGTCGGGCGCGAAGAAGGTCCTGCGCGGACCGTCGGAGGTGAAGCGCTCCGGCTTCTGCGTGCTGTCGAAGGCGTTCGGGTACGGGCCCTTCGGGTTGGCCGGGTCGCCGGGGTGCAGGTCGAACGGCAGCGCCTGGGCCGCAGGGGCCGCCGCGACCGAGATCGCGCCCTTGGCCGCCGAGTGGCCGCGGGTCATGCCCGGCGTGACGAACTTCTTGAGGCCGTCGCTGGAGTCGGCGAAGCGGCCGCCGAACAGCGAGAGGGCGAAGTACTTGTCGTCACCGCGGAACTTCACGACCGCGAGGCGCGTGCCGGTCGAGGTCGCCGGGGTGTTGAGGCGCTCGTACGGATCCTGGGCGCCGTCCTGGTTGTTCTGGCTGAACGTGACAACGTTGCCTTGGGCGTTGACCAGGTAGAGGTCGTAGTCGTTGAACGACTGGCCGAGCGGGTCGGCCCAGTGCAGCGTCACAGGGCTGTTGCCCGAGTAGCCCGACAGCGGGTTGAACAGCTGCTTGGCGTTCGGGTCCGGGTCGAAGTCGTGCGCGGAACCGGCGAACTTGCCGACGCCCACACCCGAGTCGACGAACTGGCCCTCGTAGTGGCCGGACGTGCCGTCGACAACGTTGCCCTGGTTGCCGGCGCTGGAGAAGAACAGCGCGCCGTCTGCGGCGACCGCGTCGACCGCGCGGGCGATGATGCCGTCCTGGAACGGCGACTCGTTGAAGTAGATGACGTCGTCGACGATGACGTCGCAGCCGAGCTGGAAGCGCAGCTTCTTGATGTTGTCCGCGAAGCTCGCGTCGCCGTTGAACGCCGTGGCGAAGCCGAGTTCGGCGTTGGGCGCGAGGTCGTGCAGGATCTCGAGCATCGCCGTGCCCTCGTCACCGGTGCCCTGCTGACCCGGCAGGATGTCGACCGCCGGCAGCTCACCCGCGGCCTGCGACACGGCCAGTGAGTTGACGCCGTCCGACAGCGCGCAGAGCTTCACGCCGACGCCGGTCACGTGGAACGAGCCACGCGCCGCTTCGGCGTTGTGCGCCTTGTCGCTCTCCGCGACCTTGGCCGCCTGCACGGACAGCTGCTTCTCGGAGAGCCTGCGCTCGATCTCCCGAGCCTTGTCCTCCTTGGACGGAGCCTTGCGGTTCTTGTTGTCCCGCTTGTTTTTCACGTCCTGCGTCATCGCGTCACTGCCGGGCTCGACGCGGGCGACGTCGGAGCGCGCGGCGATCTCGGCGATCTTCGCGACGGGCACCTCCGCGCGCACGGTGCGGTGCTCTTCGGACACTGCCCGGATCTGTCCGCCCGCCGCGCGGACAGCGTTGACCAGGTCCTCGGAGTACTGCTTGGCGCGGATGTCGACGAGGGTGGTGGACTGCGGCGTCACGGCGACGCCGGTCTGCACCTGGGGAAGGGCGCTCATCGTCCCCATCTGGCTGCGCTTGCGCGCCTCCACGACGAGCGCGCTGTCCACTTTGGACTCAGCAGGAGTCAGCGACTTCTTGATGCTCTGCAGCGCGGCGATCTGGGCCGCGGTGCGTTCGGTGACGGACTTGGACGCTTTGACCGGATCTGCAGACGCCGGCGTCACAGCGGTGAGTGCGGCCAGAAGAACTGCGGTACCTGCGGTGACTAACGTCGTGCCTCTTCGAGATCGGCGCACAGGGCTTCTCCCCCGAACGTTGTGCGTGCCCCCGAGCACGCTGCCTGCGGCCGGCTAAACCCCGGCCGAGGCGTCAACGTATGGCGCACGACTGATCACAGTCAGCATCCGATTGGGGTACTTCCCACTTAGCAGACACAATCACACTTCACAGAACAAACGCGTCAGTCCACAACTGACCGGTTCGCCCGGAAAGGGCTTCCAGCAGCGCCGCCGCCTGGTTGTCGGTGAGTGAGGCGATGAAGTCGACGACCGCCCGCCCCCGCGCCAGCCCCCGCACGACGTCTGGACCAACCGGCAGCTCCCCACTCGGACCGACCAATGTGGACGGCTCCGTCCGGGCGAGCGCCGCGTACTCCGTTTCGGCCAGCTCGACGAGATCGTGCAGCCTGCGCGGCAACCGATCCGCCTCCGTCCGGTCCGTCACCCACTGTTCGAGCGCGTCCACCAGCGACGACAGCAACCGCGCCTGTCCACGTTGGTGCAGAGCGAGATCCGGTCGCAGCAACACGAACCGCCGGTGCACGAACTTCAACACCTGCACCTCGTGCCACTGCGCCACCGCCAGCACTACGTGCCCGGACCTCGGCGTCGGCTCCTCGATCACCCCGACCGCGTCCACGAGCCTGCGCGTCCACCGCGCGCTGAACCCGGCGACCGCCTGCTCGGCCTCGACCGACCCGTCGAAGGGCACCGACAGCAGCCCGTCGACGAGCTCCTTGCTCACCTTCCGCACCGCCAGCGCGAACGCCTCGTCGCTCATCACCCAGGAGTCCTTGAGGTGCAGGCGCCTGCGCAGCGTCTCCAGCGACCGTCCGGGCATCCGGATCTCCGCGCTGAGCTCGGCATCGCTCAGCCCCGCGAGGTCGAGCGCCTGCGCCTGCCAGGTGCCGAGCTCCGCCGCGACCGTCGCGTGCTGCAGCACCCCGACCCGGTGGAAGTCCTCCAGGTCGTGGATCGCGTAGGCGATGTCGTCCGCGGTGTCCATGACGCTCGCCTCGACCGTCTGCTGCCATGATTCGATCCGGCCCTCGAACGGCTCACGCGCCTGTCGCAGGTCGTTGGTCTCCGTAACGTACGCCGAGAACTTGGAACTACCGGTCCCCGGCATGTCGTCCGGCTCCGACGCACCACGTGGCGCCACAGGCAGGTCGAGCGGCTGATGCCGCGTCCACGGGTACTTCAGCATCGCCGCCCGCACCGCGACGGTGAGGTCGAGGCCGAGCGCTTTGGGCCCCCGCACATCCGTCGTCGTCACGATCCGGAACGACTGCGCGTTGCCCTCGAACCCGTCCGGCAGCCCGAACCGGTGCCGCGCCAGCCGATCCAGCACCTGTTCGCCGAGGTGCCCGAACGGCGGGTGCCCGAGGTCGTGCGCCAGAGCCGCCGCCTCCACCACGTCGGGATCGCACCCGCCGAGCTTCTCCAGCACCGCGGTCAGCTCGGGCCGGCTGGTGAGCCGTTCCGCGATGGCGCGCGCGGCCTGGGCGACCTTGAGGCTGTGGGTGAGGCGGTTGTGCACGAGCAACCCGGACCCGGTGGAGCTGACCACCTGCGTGACACCGCCGAGCCGCGCGAAGAACGGTGAGCTCGCGACCCGGTCGCGATCGACGCGGAAGGGGTTCGTGGCGAGGTCTGCCGTCCTGCCGACGCCGGCGGACCGGCGGGCGGTGCGCTGCTCGTTGTGCATGCCGGAACGTTAACCAATGCCACTCCACCTCACCTCGTGGAGGCTCTCAGGCCGGGTCGCGGACCCCGTTGAAGGTCACCCTCAGCGCGTACGGCGAGGTCGACGCGGTGATGAACAGGTGATTGCGCTTGATGCCGCCGAAGGTGAGGTTGGAGACCGCTTCCGGCAGCAGGAGCTTGCCGATCAGGGTGCCGTCGGGTCGAAACCGTGCAGCCCATCCGACGCGGCGGCCCAGACCCGGCCCGCGTCGTCGAGGCGGATGCCGTCGAAGCGGCCGAAGTCGCACTCGGCGAAGATCTTCCCACCGGTGAACGTGCCGTCGTCGGTGACGTCGAAAACCCTGATGTGACTCGGTTCCTGGCGGGTGTCGGCGATGTAGAGGCGCTGTTCGTCGGCCGAGAACGCGAGACCGTTGGGGCGGGAGAAGTCATCCGCGACGATGCGCACGGCACCGGTACCGGGGTCGATGCGGTAGACGTGGCAGGCCCCGATCTCGCTCTCGCCCTTGTTGCCTTCGTAATCGCAGTTGATGCCGTAGATCGGATCGGTGAACCAGATGGAGCCGTCGTGCTCGGTGCGGGTGACCCGCCGGTTGCCCTGCTCGCAGCTGATCAGCCTGCCTTGGCGATCAACGGTGTTGCGGTTGGCGTAGCCGGGCTGGTGCCGGAACACACCGACCTGGCCGGTCGTCTCGTCCCAGCGCAGGAGCCGGTCGTTGGGGATGTCGCTCCACACCAGGTAACGCCCTCCGGCGAAGTGCACCGGCCCTTCGGCCTTCCGAGCAAGCTGCGCGAGCGGGGCGTCATCCGCCGCACCACCGTGGATGTCGACCCGCCTGCGGTGGGCTTGGGAGTGCTGGCCCTCGTGCTGATCGAAGCCGGCGCCTGGATGGGCGACGCGGCCTCCCCGTGACGCCCTGGCCACCATCCCGGAGATCCAGGAGCTCCACATCATCGCCGGCCCTGCGACTCTGCTGGCGAAGGTCCGGACCGCGACCACCGAAGGACTCCAGGACGTGCCGCATCTTCACCGTCGAGGGCGTCACCGGCACGAACACCATCGTCGTCCTGGATGCCGCGTTCGAACGCCCGCTGGACACCGGAGGCCGCGTTCCGGACGCAGGACATTAGGATCCGGTCGCCCAACTGGCCGACAACGCAGAAAACCCCCGAGGGGAGCGTTTGTGCGCTCGACCCTCAGGGGTTTCTGTACGTAAGTTCGGCGGCGACCTACTCTCCCACACCGTAACCAGTGCAGTACCATCGGCGCAGAAGGGCTTAACTACCGGGTTCGGAATGGGACCGGGTGTTTCCCCAACGCTATAACCACCGAAACACTATG
>NZ_BAABBE010000024.1:0-131752 GCF_039537795.1 Lentzea roselyniae | reverse complement strand
ATCGACCATCGGGCCGATCGCCCTGGCGGCGGCATACGGGGACTCGAACTCATCGAGACGCTCAAGGGCCAGGCGCACGGCCTTCTCACGAACCTCGGGCGGGTAACGCTTCGACATGATGACGACCATCTTCCTCAAGAACGGAAGCGGTCTCAAATCCGTGACGGTTCACAACCGGCTCCACCAGCGTCCGGACCCTGTCTTGCGAGCCGCCGGTCAGCCTCTTGATCATCCACAAACCCTGAGCCGGACGTGACAATCGGCTGTCGGCGGCGGGTGATTCGAGTCGTCCGGCTTGCTCGATGAGCCTGGCGATCAGCGTCATGGTGGCGAGGTCGTCGCCGAGCCAGATCCCGCGACGTTCGGCGAGGGTGTCCAGGGCGTCGTCGATGAGGGCGAGCGGCACCATCGCGGCCGGCGTAGATCCCGTACTCGTGCTGCACCACCACCATGTCGCAGCGGTTGAGCGCCTCGGCCGCGGCCTCGACCGCGCCGGGAGTCATCTGGTGCACCACCGATGTTTCCGCTGCGGAGGCGGGTTCGTGCCCCGGCTCCGCGAGAACACGGACCACCTCGCCCTTGCTGCCCGGCGGCACCGCGGTCAGATGATGCAACAAGGCGGCGGTGAACGTGGCGAGTCCGCATTGCGTGGGTGGGTACGTGCTCAGGAAACCGTACGTGCGAAGCGCAAAGGACCTTCCGGGTCGGCTGGAACGTGGGGCCGGTGACCACCGGCGCGGAGCGACCGGTCGGCGATCAGCGGATGTGCTCCGGGATGTGGTCCAACGCGCCCAGCACGTGCACGGCAAGTCCCTGTGCGTCTTTCGCGCTGAGTTCGGTGTGCGCGGCCAGCACTTCTTGGACCAGCTTGACTCTGCGCTCGTACATGGACAGGTAGGTCGATGTCGTCATGGGGTGTGCTTCCTCTTCTGCTCCGGGATTCGACCGCCGTCTGCTTCCCAGCCCGCGAGTGCGATCCGAGTCAGGTCGGTCGTGCGTTGCGTCGACGCAGTCACGCTGACGCCCGCGGCGAGCAGGTCCTCGACGGTCTGGGTGTTGCCGCGATCGGCGGTGATCATCATGGTCTGGTGCGCGGCGGCCGGGTCGGTGTTCGACGGCACGACGAGCAGCGTGAGACGGTGCTTGTCCGCCGCGAGCACGTCCACGGTGTGTGCGGGCCTGGAGATGAACCCGTCGAGCCGGATCTGGCGGCCGTCGCCGATGATGCGGCGCGGCGCGGAGTTCCACTCGGTGATGTTGTAGCTCACCCGCAGGATGTCGCCCAGGCGAGCTCCCAGCGCTGCGAGCAACGAGGGCAGCTCGGCGGCGAGGTCCCGGGAACGTGGCCACCAGGCCCCGTCGACATGTCCTGTCGTGGGCGCCTTCGGCCGCAGCCGCAGTCGTTCCTGCTCGGGGATCGCACGGGCAGGTGAGGTGTCGGAAAGGTGGGGTGCTGACGTCATGTCAGGACTCCCGTCCCCGGCCGGAAAAACAGCCGGTCTAGTTTCGCCGAGCACGGCATGGACTCGATTGGCCATATGCGCGCTGTTTTCGGCAACTTGACTCTACACCGATTCAGTCATGATCGACCGAAATGTCGCCAAAATTCTGGATCAGCCACCCTGCACATCTGACCGAAGTGCGGAAAACGCCTTCAGCGAGCCAAACGTACAGGTCAGCTACTCACAGCTGACTCTCAGGAAGACGTGGGCCGGACATTTCTGATCACGCGGAGCTCGATCGCGCGTGCCGGTGGTGCGTGTAGCATGGAGACAAAAGTGCCGCTTTTCCAGCGACCTCCTCCACCCTTCCCGAAATGGCCTGACGATCCATATCGGACCATTTGCTCGAACATCACCCGGCCAGCTCACGCAACCGGGGGACGGAGTACCGATATGAGCACGTCGACATGGACGCCCCACCCGCTGACCACGGAGCGGCTGACCTTGCGCCCCTGGCTGGTCGACGACGCACAGGCCGCACTGGACGTCTACGGCCACGCCGAGGTGACACGCTGGCTCAGCCCCGACATGGACCGGGTGCCGGACCTCGCCGCCATGCGGCTGTTGCTGCAGCAGTGGAGCGCCGAAGGCGACCGGTTGCCCGCTCCGGCCGGCCGATGGGCCATCCAGCGCAACACGGACGATCGGGTGATCGGTGGCGCCGTCCTGCTCCCGCTACCGCCAGGTGACGAGGATCTGGAGATCGGCTGGCAGTTGCGCCCAGACGCCTGGGGCAACGGCTACGCCACGGAGACCACCCACGCGCTGGCCAGCTGGGCGTTCAGCCAGAACGTCCAGGAGATCTTCGCCGTCGTCCGCCCCGGCGACGCCCGCGCCGCGGCGACCGTCCGCAACAACGGCATGCACTGGGTCGGCGAGACCTCCAAGTACTTCGGCGTCGAGCTGCAGGTGTTCCGCCTCCGCGCGGCTGACCTCGATCGGGCGGCGCCCGCGGCGCTGCAGCCACCCAACCTGAGTGGCGACTGACTCTCGCCGCGCGGTCGCCATCATCACGGACAGGACACACGTGGAACAGCTCAACCTCGGAGTCATCGCGCAGTCCCGCAAGGAGAACGAGTTCCGGCTTCCCCTGCACCCGCTGCACCTGGCCCGGATCGACGCGGACCTTCGTGACCGGATCTACCTCGAGCACGGCTACGGGGAGCGCTTCGGTGTCTCCGACGAGCAACTCGTGGCCTCCGTCGCGGGATTGCGCTCGCGCGAGGAACTCATCGCGGAGTGCGATGTCATCCTGCTGCCGAAGCCACTCGCCGAGGACGTCGCGGAGCTCCGGGAAGGACAGGTGCTGTGGGGCTGGCCGCACTGCGTCCAGGACGAGAAACTCACGCAGCTGGCCGTTGAACGACGGCTGACACTCATCGCCTTCGAGGCGATGAACCACTGGGCCTCCGACGGCTCGTTCAACCTGCACGTCTTCCACAAGAACAACGAGCTCGCCGGCTACTGCTCGGTGCTGCACGCCTTGCAGCTGACCGGCTCGACCGGCGACTACGGGCTGCGGCTGCGCGCCGTCGTGATCGGCTTCGGCGCGACCGCACGAGGCGCCGTGACGGCGCTCAACGCGCTCGGGGTGCACGAGGTCAACATCCTCACCAACCGCGGTGTCGCCGCCGTCAGCTCGCCGATCCACTCCGCACGGATCATCCACTTCGACCACGACACCGCCGATCCACGGCGCAGCCACGCACTCACCGACGAAGGCAGGGTGCCGCTGGCGGAACTCCTCGCGAAACACGACATCATCGTCAACTGCGTGCTCCAGGACACCGACGCACCACTGACTTTCCTCACCAACGACGATCTGTCCACTTTGGCCTCCGGGACCCTGGTCGTCGACGTCTCCTGCGACGCGGGCATGGGCTTCGAGTGGGCGCGCCCCACCTCCTTCACAGAGCCGGACTTCCTGGTGGGCGACCACGTGCGTTTACTACGGCGTGGACCACAGCCCGTCCTACCTGTGGAACTCGGCGACCTGGGAGATCAGTGAAGCGCTGCTCCCGCACCTGCGCCCGGTGCTCTCCGGCGCCTGGCGTAGTGTGGATGTACAAGCCCCCTGTCTGAGAGGGGGTGTTCATGACCGATACGTGCGCCATCAGGCCCGTACAGTCGCAATCCTCCGACACGGCCCTGTCGGCCACTGTCCAGCCCACTCCCCCGACGGTCGCGCCCGTTCCCAACTCGTGGCGTGCCCCCGAGCGGGAGTGATGTGCTTCACCGGACGGTGACACCGGGAGCAGCCCAGGCCAGGCCGGCGCGAATCTTGCACGCGCCACCGTGTCCACCGAGCACAACAATCCACAAAGGACTGATAGTCGCATGAACGAAACCCCGGACGACACAGCTGTTGTCGCCCAGCGCCTGCACCTCGCCACCGGCTTCCTCGCGTCAGAACGCGGATGGGTCGTGGAACGCCTCGCCGCGCTCGGTTCGCGACTGCGGTCGTTCCGCGACGACCAGATCGACCTGGAGATCAGCGTGAAGGACCGCAAGGGTGCCGAGCAGCGAGTCACCCTCGAGTGCTGGATCAACCGCACTCCTCGCCTGCATCTCGTCGCCACGTCGTCGGAGCGCGACCTGCCCGGCGCGCTCAACGAGGTACGCGACGAACTCGTCCGTCAGGTCGACGAGGCCAAGACCCGGACTGAACCACGCAGCAACCGCGCGCTGAGGTCTGTGCCCCGGCTGCCCGAGCACGAATAGCAGCCGCGGTCAGGACGCGTTCCTCCTTCTGAGCGCCGGCATCCGTCGAACCACCTGATCTCGGCGCGCGTCCGCCCGCTTGGCAAGCCACCTCGGGCTAGGCTTTCGTTCGCACGAGATCACAATGGCGAGGAGTGGCCAACGTGGGCACGAATCGGCATCTCGACATGCTCGCGGTGATCAATGAGATCGCCAGAGCCGACCAGGAACCCGCCGGCGTCCGCCACGTCTGTCTTGCCTGCCGTACCGAACTGAACGCGGTCGGTGTCGCGGTCTACCTGGCCGGTACCGCGCAACCGCTCGAAGTCGCCGGAGCCGTCGGTGACGAGATCGCCGAGCTGCAGGCAACGGTGGGCGAGGGACCAGCGTCGGAGGCTCTGCGGCAGAACCAGCCGGTGTTCGTATCCGATCTGGCAGGCGGATGGAGTGCGCGGCGCTGGCCCGTGTTCGCCCCGGCCGCGGTCGCGGTGGGGGTGGCGGCGGTGTTCGTGATCCCCTTGACGCTGGGCGCGATCGCGCTGGGTGCGTTGGAGATCTGCCGGGATGTCGACGGCCCGTTGTCGGCGGATCAGCTCGCGGACGCGCTGCTGTTCGCGGACACGGCGACGGCGCTGCTGCTCGGCCGGTCCGCGGCGCCGGCGGAGCCGGACGGCGGTGATCTGTGGGGTACTGAGCCGGAACGTCGCTGGGGCGTGGTGCACCAGGCCACCGGCATGGTGTCGGTGCAGCTGGACACCGATCTCGGTGAGGCGTTCCTGAGGTTGCGGGCGCACGCGTACCTCACCGGCCTGCGTCTGTCGGAAGTAGCCGCCGACGTGGTCGCGCGCAGACTGAGATTCACCCCGGACACCAACCATGAGAAACAGAGGTGAGTCACGTGTTGGACCGGCGGATCACTCAGACCTTCGTCGAGCTGGCGGACACGCTCGTGCTGCGGTTCGACGCCATCGACTTCCTGCACACGCTGACCGAACGCTGCGTCGAGCTGCTGGAGGTCGACGCGGTCGGAATCCTGCTGGCCGATCAGCGGGGTGCGCTGAACCTGGTGGCGGCGTCCACCGAGCAGGCCCGGATGCTGGAGCTGTTCCAGCTGCAGGACGAGGAGGGCCCCTGCCTGGACTGCTTCCACACCGGGCAGCCCGTGGAGTGCGCCGACCTGGACCAGGAGCCGCAGCGCTGGCCCCGCTTCTCGGTCGCGGCGCGTGAGCAGGGATTCTCCGCGGTCCACGCGGTGCCGATGCGGCTGCGCGAGCAGATCGTCGGCGCGCTGAACCTGTTCCGGGCCTCGCCCGGCATCATCCAGGAGGACGCGGTCGAGCTCGCCCAGTCCTTCGCCAACGTCGCGACGATCAGCATCCTCCAGGTCCGGGCGCTGCGGCACAGCGAGATGGTCACCGAACAGCTGCAGAACGCGCTCAACAGCCGCATCGTCATCGAGCAGGCGAAAGGCATCCTGGCCGAACGCCTGCAGATCGATGTCGCGGACGCGTTCTCGCTGATGCGCAACCACGCGCGCAACAGCAACCAGCTCCTGTCGGACGTCGCGCAGCAGGTCGTATCGCGATCGCCGGAGATCACCGAACTGATGAGGGCCGGCAAAGCCTGACGTCCGTGGAGAGGCGCCGTACATCCCACGGGCGTAAGTTCGACGGTACCGAGAGCACTTCCCGGAAGCCGGACCGGCGCCGTCCTCGGCGTTCCCCGTGAACGGTTGTCCGCCGACAGGGACGGGAGTGGTCGGCATGCCGCCGAACCAGCGTGCCTACACGGTTCCTGTGCGGACCATCCTCGCGACCATCGGCCTGACCCTGGCCACAGTTGTGGCCGCCTGTCCCTCTACGACCAGAGGATGATTTACGAGCGCCTGAAGGATGAGGTGCCGCGAACCGGAATCGGTCAGAGTAGAGCCGTGTTCCGCGATCTGTGCAAGGCCAGCTGGTTGTGACGATTCCTCCTTCCAAGGTGCTGGTGGGCAGGCGCTGGCTCGTACTGGCGATCTTGTGTGCCAGCCTGCTGCTGGTGTCCGTGGACGCGACCGTGCTCCACATGGCCTTGCCCGCGCTGGCGGAGGACCTGCGGCCCACCGCCACCGGTCAGCTGTGGATCATCGCTGTCTACTCGCTGGTTGCGGCGCCCCTGCTGCTCGCCTTCGGCACGTTGGGCGATCGGTACGGCCGGCGTCGCATTCTGGTGCTCGGGTACGTCGTGTTCGGGCTGGCCTCACTCGCCTGCGCGTGGGCACCCGACGTCGCGGTGCTGGTCGCCGCGCGGGCCGCGCTCGGCGTCGGCGGCGCGATGATCATGCCGACCACGCTGTCGCTGTTGCGCCAGGCATTTCCCGACCGTGCCGAACGCCAGATGGCCATCGGCATCTGGAGTGGAGTGGCCGGCTCGGGGGCGGTGCTCGGGCCGTTGCTCGGCGGCTTCCTCGTGGAGACGTTCTCGTGGCACGCCGCGTTCCTGATCAACGTGCCGGTGATGGTCGTGGCGGTTCCGTTGACCTACTGGCTGATCCCGGAGTCCGCGGACCCGCCGGACGGGCCGTGGGACGTGCTCGGCGCGGCGCTGGCCGCGTTGGGGGTCATCGGGATCGCCTTCGCGATCAAGCAGACCCCGCACGGCGGCGCGATGTACGTGCTCGGCCCGGTTGCCGGGCTGCTCGGATGCCTGTTGCTCGTCGCATTTGTGCGGCGGCAACGCAAACTCCTCGTCCCGCTGCTCGACGTGGCGCTGTTTCGCGACCGCGCGTTCAGTGTCGCGGTCGGCAGTGTTCTGCTGGTCATGACCTCGTTGGTCGGTCTGGGCCTGCTCTTCGCCCAGTACCTCCAGCTCGTGCTCGCGCTGCAACCCATGCCCGCCGCGCTGCGACTGATGTTCGTCATGGTCTCGGCTGTCATCGGCAGTGTCGTCGCCGCGCCGTTGTTGCAGCGGTTCGGGAATCGCCGGATGACGGTCGC
Organism: Lentzea roselyniae; assembly: GCF_039537795.1. Taxonomy (NCBI): domain Bacteria; kingdom Bacillati; phylum Actinomycetota; class Actinomycetes; order Pseudonocardiales; family Pseudonocardiaceae; genus Lentzea; species Lentzea roselyniae. The sequence goes on along the minus strand of NZ_BAABBE010000024.1, from coordinate 124,572 downwards.
CGGATTCGCTGTCAGTGCGGTGGCCCTGGCAGCCGCCGCCGCGGGTATGACGGTGACCGAGAACCTGTGGCTGCTCGGATCGGTGCTGGCCGCGACCGGGTTCGGTGTCTCGATCTCGCTCACCGCCGCCTCCGACGCTTTGCTCGCCGCCGCACCGGCAGAGCAGGCGGGCGCGGCTGCTGCTGTCGAAGAGACCGCCTACGAGCTCGGCGCCGGGCTCGGTGTCACGGTTCTGGGCAGCATCGCCACCCTGATCTACTCCGCCAGTCTTCCCGGCACGGCCGCACTAGCGCGAGATGGCCTCACCGAGGCGAACGCCGCTGCTGCGGGATTACCACCCGAAGAGGGCTCTGAACTGCTCGAACTAGCCCGTGAGGCGTTCGTGACCGGCCTGCGAGCCGCGCTGGCGGTGGGTGCCGTCCTGTTCGTCCTCGCCACGATCGCCGCGGCACGTGCGCTGCCCAAAACGAAGGAACCACACGACGATGACCGACCTTGATCTCAAGACCAGCACGACACACCCGGGTGTCAGCGGCGGGTGGCGCACACCCGACCGCCTGTACCGGCTGATCAGCAGCCCGGTCCTGCGCATGGTCCTCGGATGGGACCTGCCCCGCTACGACCTGCGTGTGATCAGCCGTCGGCCCGGCACGGTCTGTCTGGAAGTCGGCAGCGGGGGCGGCTTCTACACCACTGCACTGAAAGCCCATCTGGGCAGCGAGAACACTCTGATCGCCCTCGACCCGTCGCCGTCGGCCATGCGGTCACTGCAGCACCAGCTGGACGACGTGCCCGGTGCGCGAGTGTCCTTTCTGGCCGGTGACGGCTGCAAGCTCCCGCTGGCCGACGACCAGGCCGACACCCTGTTCTACGGCTACAGCCTCGAGGAGATGCCCGACCCGCTGGCAGCCGTTCGCGAGGCGCACCGTGTGCTTCGGCCGGGCGGAGAACTCGTCCTGTTCCTGTGGCGACCCGTGTTCACCCGGCATCGCCGCCGCCCGGTCATCGCCCTGCTCGACGAACTCTTCGAACGCCGCCGGACCTCGGCCGGTCCGCAGAACATCCGCCTCATCTACCGGAAGCAGTGACGCGGAGGCAGAGTTCAGGCGACTTCTTCCAGTTCCCTCGCCTCGACCGCGGTGGCCTGCCTGCGGCGTCGCAACACGACGATCACGCCGACCACCACCGCGACGCCCATCAGGACCCACATCGCTCCGTTGAACACGGACTCGATGTACTTCGCCGAGGCACCCGCCGCCGAGCCGATGCCGATGTGCAGCGCGGACCAGCACACCGCGCCCGCGACCGAGGCGGGCAGGAACCGGTGGTACTCCAGTTTCGACGCACCCGCCGACGCCGGGACCAGGGTCCGCACGACGGGCATGAACCGGGCGACGAACACCGCCCACGCGCCGCGACGCCGCAACAGCTCACCCGCCTTGTCCCAGTGCTGCTGCCCCACTTTGCGGACGACCTTGCTGTCGCGCAGACGGTCACCGAAACGGCGGCCGAGGAAGTAGCCGATGCTGTCGCCGGCGACCGCGCACACCGTGACCACGAGCCACATGACCAGGAACCGGGGCACGCTCGTCACCGTCGTCGAGGCCAGCAGCAGGGCGCTCTCTCCCGGCGCGAGGAAGCCCACCCCGAGCGTGCACTCCGCCAGCGTCAACGCACCCGTCACCGCCACCACGGCGGGCTGCGGCAGACCGGCCAGCCCTTCGAGGGCATCGGTCAAGAAGGCCATGAACTCTCCCCAGTAGGAACAACAGAACGTGCGGGACAGTTCACCGGAACCGGTACAGCTCGCACATCGGCCCGTGGTCTGAACCGGCAGTAGACCTCAGGACTAAGGGGGAACCCCGATTTGTGGACGATTTCCGGTCAGGTGGCCGCGTCAGCGTGACTCGAGGGCCTGCAGCAACGTCGCTTCCAGCACCTCGGCGGCCTCGTCCGCGCGCAACTGGCCGGCGTTGACGTCCTCCGCGGCCGCGTGCAGAAGGCTGTAGACGGTGGTCACCAACCAGGTGATCGGAAGATCCGTCCGGAACACGCCCTCCTGCTGTCCCCGCACCAGCAGGTCCTCGACGTGGTCCACGACCTGACGGTGCCGTTCTCGCAGGTTCGGTGAACCGAGCTCGCGCTGGGCGAGGTCGAACAGCTGGCGGTGCTGGTCGAGAACGTGCCACGACGACCGCAGCAGGCGCCGCAATGCCGTGGTGGCAGGTCCTTCCGAAGGTGCGGCCGCACGAATCACTTCGCCCGCCTGCGCGATCGTGCGGTCGAGCACCGCCTCCAGAAGGACTTCGCGGGACGGGAAATGGGCGTAGAGGGTGACCCGGCCGACGCCCGCGGCGCGCGCGATCGCCGCCATGCTCGCCTGGGGCTCCTCGGTGAAGCAGACGAGGGCGGCGTCGAGAATGGCGGCGATGTTGCGTTCGGCGTCGGCGCGGCGCCGGGTCTCCGTGGTGGCCACGACCGAAGCCTACGGGCGTCAGTGCGCGAACACCGGTCCGTCGGTGGCGGGCGGGCGGCCGGCGGGAACGAGCCAGGCAGTCAGGGCCGCGAGGAGCACCGCCGCGACCGCCATGGCGGTGAAGGCCGCGCCGAACCCGCTCACCGGGCCGCTCCCCCGCAGGCTCTGGGCGGCGATCGTGGCCACGAACGCGATGCCCAGCGTGGCGCCGAGCTCGTGTCCGGTGCTGATCAGCCCCGAGGTGGTGCCCGCGTCGTGCGGCTCCACGTGCGCCATCGCCGTGGTGGTGGCGGTGACGAACGTTGCCCCGAGCCCGAGACCGGAGATCAGGAAGCCGGGAAGAACCGCGCTCCAGGCGTTTCCGGTGACGGGCACCTGTGACAGCAGCACCGCTCCAACGGCCGCGAGACCGAATCCGACGGCCACGGCCGGACGCCCGCCGAACCGCGCGACGACGCGCACGCCGAGGTGAGTGCCCACCCCGATCACCAGCGCCACGGGCAGGAAGATCAGACCGGTTTCCAGCGCGTCGAGCCGCAGCACGTGCTGGAGGTACTGCGAGTTGAGGAAGAAGTTGGCCAGCAGCAGACCCGACGCTCCCAGCATCACCACGTTGCCGGCCGCCACAGGGCGCCGCGTCAGCAACTCCAGCCGCACCAACGGTTCTGCCGTTCGGCGCTCCACCACCACGAACACGGCCAGCAACCCCAGCCCGGCCGCGAGAAGGAAAAGCGTGCTGCCGCCGCTCCACCCGGTGTCGCCGGCCCGCACCAGGCCGTAGATCAACGTTCCCACCGCCGTCATCGCGATCAGCGCTCCGGGCAGGTCCACATGGGACCGTCCACCTCGGCCCGCCGGTACGAGGCGTGGCAGCAGCGACCCCACGACGAGCCCGACGGGCACGTTGATGAAGAACACCCACTCCCAGCCCGGCCCCGCGGTGAACAGTCCGCCGAGCAACACACCGGCCGCGGCACCGGCACCGGCGATCGCCGCCCACACGCCGAGGGCGCGGTTGCGGTCGGGCCCGTGGAAGGTCGTGGTGACGATCGACAGCGCTGCGGGCGACAGCAGCGCGGCACCCATGCCCTGCGCAGTGCGGGCCGCCACGAGCGCGGACGCGCTCCACGCCAACCCCGACACCAGGGAAGCGATCGTGAACACCGTCAGGCCGATGAGGAAGGTGCGGCGCCTGCCCACCGCATCAGCCAGCCTGCCGCCGAGCAGCATCAGGCCGCCGAAGCACAGCGTGTAGGCGGTCACCACCCACGTCAGCGCCGCTCGATCAAGCTCCAGCTCGGTGGCGATCACCGGCAGAGCGACGTTCACGACCGTCACGTCCAAGATCACCATGAACTGCGCCAGCGACAGCAATCCCAATGCCCACCAACGAGTACGAGCGTCTATCAGGCTCACGACGACCCCCTAAGTCGAACATCACTGTTCGACTTAGCTTAGACATGCTGCCGCGATAAGTCGAACAGTGATGTTCGACTTATCGCGGTGCCTGGGCGATTCAGACGTTCGCCGACTCGCGCTCGGCGGCAGCGACAGCCGCACGGCGGCCGCGCAGGGTGACGCCCGCGATGAGCGCGCCCGCGACGGCGATACCGGCGGCACCGATGAACGCGGCGGACACGCCGCTGGTCAGGGCATCGGCGTCACCGAGCCGGTCGGCGCCGTAGGAGGCGGCCAGCGCGGTCATCGCGGCCAGGCCGAGCGCGGACCCGATCTGGTAGCTGGTGTTGACGATGCCCGACGCGAGGCCGCCTTCCTCCGGGCGGGCGCTGGAGATGGCGGTGCCCAGCGAGGGGATGAACGCCAGGGCCATGCCGGTGGCGGCCACGAGCGACGCAGGCAGTACGTCCACCCAGTAGTCGCCGTCCGGGCGCGCCAGTGCCAGCCATCCCAGACCGGCGGCGAGCACGACGAGCCCGGTGACCACCATCGGCTTGACGCCGAACCGTGCGGTGAGCCGCGGCGCGACGACCACCATCAGCACCATGATCGCGGTGGTCATCGGCAGCAGCGCCGAGCCGCTGGCGAAGGCGCCGAGGCCGAGCACCTGCTGCAGGTAGAGGTTGAGGAAGAACCACATCGGAATCCACGCACCACCGAGCAGCAGCTGGGCGATGTTCGCCGCCCCGAGCTGCGGTGTGCGGAAGATGCCGAGCCGCACCAGCGGAGACTTCCGCCTGGCCTGGACGACCAGGAACGTTCCCAGCAGCACGACCGCGAGGACCAAGCCGGCGATCGTCTCGGCCGAGGCCCATCCGGCTTCGGGAGCACGCACGATGGCGTAGACCGCCACCGCCAGGCCTGCCGTCACCGTGATCGCGCCGAGCAGGTCGGTGGAGCCTCGCCGAACGGCACCCGCGGGCATCAGGGCCGGGATGGCGATCAGCGCGATCACCGCGATCGGCACGTTGATGTAGAACACCCACGGCCAGCTCAGGTACTCGGTGATCACGCCGCCGAGGAAGACGCCGGCGGTACCACCGGCCGGAGCTGCGGCCCCGTAGACCGCGAGCGCCTTGCCGAGCTGGGCCGGTTCGCCGCCGAACAGCATCATCAGCAGGGTCAGGGCCGAAGGTGCGATGAGCGCCGCTCCAGCGCCCTGCACCGCACGGCCGAGCAGCTCCACCCAGATCTCGCCCGCGGCACCTGCGACGACGGAGCCTGCCAGAAGCACCAGCCAGCCGGTGGCGAACATGCGGCGGGCACCGAGCAGATCGGACAGCTTGCCGCCGAGCAACAGCAGTCCGCCGAAGGCGACGACGTAGGCGTTGAAGACCCAGGACAGGTTTTCCTGGGAGAAGCCGAGATCCGCCTGGATCCGCGGCAGGGCCACCCCGATGATCGAGGTGTCCATGATGACCATGAACTGCGCCGCGGCGATGAGGGCGAGCGCCCACCACCTGCGCCCGGCTGATTGATCCACATTGGACATTTCTGAACTCCATACCGATAGGGGGCTGGTGATGACCTTCACGGCCGCCACCGTGGTACCGGTGCACCATCTCGATACCCCCTGGGGGTATCTCAGCGAGGAGGTTACGCCCATACCCCCAGGGGGTGTCAACACCACGAGGCTTGTATACCTCTACCCCCTATGGGTATAAAGGATTGCCGTCTGAATCCGCACTGAAGGAGCAGCGATGCAGGACCAGTACGTCACCAGGGCAGGCGCGAAGATCGCGTACGAGCTCAGCGGATCCGGGGCGCTTCTCGGGTACGCCCACGGCGTCTTCCTCAGCCGCAAGGCGGTCCGCCGCCTCCACCTTCTCGATTTCGACGCCCTGGCGGCCGATCGTCAGCTGCTGACCTACGATCAGCGCGGCCACGGGCACTCGACCGGTCGCCCGGTCGCCGACGACTACCGCTTCGAGAACTTCACCCTCGACCTGCTCGCCCTGCTGGACGAGCTCGACATCGACGAGCCGATCGACTTCATGGGCTCCTCGCTGGGCTGCGACGTCGCGTTGCGCGCCGCCATCGCCGAACCCGACCGCTTCCGCAGCCTGGTGCTGATCATTCCTCCAGTGGCGTGGGAGGAAGGACCGAACCAGGCCAGGCGGTGGTACACCGACAACGCCGAGATCATCGAATCCCGCGGCGCCGCGCACTGGCGGCAGGAGTGGGCGAGGAGGGAGCCTTTGCCGATCTTCGCCGACTACCCGGCCTTCGACCTGACGCCCGACATCCCGGACGAGCTGCTCGCTCCGATCCTGCGAGGCATCGGCGAGTCGGATCTCCCCGCCCCGGACGAGATCGCGGCCCTGCGTCACCCGGCGCTCATCCTCACCTGGGACACCGACCCGCTGCACCCCGTCTCGACCGCCGAACGGCTCCACGAACTGCTGCCCGAGTCGACGCTGCACGTGTCGACCACGGTCCCCGACGTGCAGACCTGGACGAGCCGCATCACCGGCTTCCTGTCTCGCCAGTAGCGCGCCGCCGAACGCCGGACAGTCGACTCAGCACGCTCGGCTGAACACCTGAGCGTTGCAACCCCCGGCTGCCCCGTCGCGGCGTCGCCGAGGGCGCACACGCCGAGGAGATGGTGATCGCCAAGTTCTTCACCGTCTTCGACGGCCTGCCGAAGGACGTGAAGTACAACTGCCGGTTGGAACTGGACGTGTCCGCGAGCAGCTGCCTCAACTGCGCGGAGTACGTGGCGAAGTTCGTCCGCCACCTGCGCGCGGCCGGCTGCCGGGTGACCGCGACGGCGCACTTCGGCCGGGCGTACCAGGGCGGCCAGAAGGAGAAGCCGACCGTCGTACCCGACGCGGCCACCCAGCAGCAGGCGTACCACAACCTGAAGCAGAACGGCCTGCTCTCCGCGTCTCCGGCGCAGGCCCGGATGTGGGGCAGGGAGGCTGACCGGCCTGCCACGCCGACCACCGGCTCGCAGCAGCTGGACCGGGGGCAAAGAACAGGCCAAGGCGGCACTCGCGGTCCTCCGCAACGCCCAGGTCGGCGTCGAGGTGCTCACGCTGGCACGGATGGACCCGGCCACCACCGGTAATCTCAGCGCGGAGCAGAAGCGCATGATGGAACGCCGTGCCGCGCAGCTCGAGAAGTGGCTTGCCGAGGCGGAGAAGGAGCTGGTCGGGCCATGAGCACAGGGCTCAAGCGCCAGCAGGTGGCGGCCGCCTTTCCCGGGAACGACATCACCGCCGTGCCTGCCGGGGACCTGCCGGACGGTCTGACGGATCCGGTGGCGCGCAGGGTGCTGACCGAGATCGGCTTCCCGAGAGCGTGGTGGGCTGCGTGTTCTTCGAGGGCGTCGAGGGGCCCGTGCAGACCCTCGCGGAGTTTCGCGCCGGCGAACAGACCCCGGCCGAGCTGGCCGGCGACTACCTGGTGGCGGTGACCGACACCGCCTCGATCTGCTTGAACGGCAACACCGGCGAGTGCCGGTTCGCGCCCACCGGGTCGGACACGTCCGCACACGCGGCGGCCGACCTCGAACTGCTGCTGACCTTCCTCTGCCGGCTTCGCACCGCCCTGTTCGACGTGTCAGCGGACACGCCGGACGACGAACTGGACCGGGTGGAGGAGCGGCTGGTCGCGCACTACCGGGCGGCTGACCCGGCCGTCGCCGAGGCCGACTGGCGCTGGATCATCCGCCGCTGCATCGGTGAGGTGCGGCTCTGACCGAGCGCGCCACCGCTCTAGCGCGGCCAGCGTTCGTGGTGATCGTCGATGCGGAAGGTGTGCGCGTGCCGCCACGCGCCGCCCGCGGGCACCGCGTCGTGCAGATGGTCGTGACCGGGCTCGAGGTCGCGATGCTCGTGCTCGATCACGTCCGGGTCGTGTGTCGGCCACAGCCGCCAGGCGACGAGCGCGGCAACTGCCGTCACGCCACCGAGAACCAGGAAGGCCGTGGTCGTGTTCGCGACGCTGGCCACCCACCCGGCCAACGGATAACTCAACAGCCAACAGGCGTGTGAGAGGGCGAAATCGCCCCCGAACAACGCCGGCCGATCGCACGAGCCGGTGGAACGGCGCAGGAGCCGCGCACCCGGCGTCAGCGCGAATGAACATCCGGCGCCGATCAACGCCCACAGCACGAGCAGCGCGGGCCAGTGCGATCCGGCAGGCAGCGAGGCGAACGTGGACCCGGTGAGCAGCAGGACGACCAGCGCCACGCAGGCGCGCAGCACCAGGGCTCGGTCGGTGACGCGATCGAGCAACTTGGGCAACACCAGTGCGGCCACCAACGAGCCGATGCCGTTGAACGCGAGCGCGACGGCGACGTCGGAAGCGCTGCGGCCGAGCACGTCGCGCACGTAGGCGACCGTGTTCACCAGCACCATCGAACCCGCGGACGCGGCGGCGAGGTGCACGGCCAGCAAGCCGCGCAGGCGCGGTGTGGCCAGGTAGATCCGGATGCCGCGAGTCGTCGCTGCGTACAGACTTTCGTTGCGGCTCACCGGTTCCGGGCGCGGCACCACCGCCGACACCACGAGCAGTGCAGACGCCGCGAAGCCGATCGCCGTGCCGAGGAACAGGTTGTTGAAGCTCATCAGCACCAGCAACGCGGCGGCCAGCGACGGGCTCAGCAGACCCTCGAGGTCGTAGGCCATCCGCGAGAGGGTGACCGCCCGCGTGTACTCGCGTTCGTCGGGCAGCACGTCCGGGATCGTCGCCTGGAAGATCGGCGTGAACGCCGCCGAGGCCGCCTGCAGCAAGAAGATCAGGACGTAGATCTGCCACACCTGGTCCACCCAGGGCAGCATCACCGCGACGCCGGCGCGGACAAGATCCAGCGTGACGAGCACCGCCCGCCGTGGCAACGCACCGAGCAGCGCCGCCGCGATCGGTGCCACGCTGACGTAGGCGACCATCTTGAGCGCCAGCGCGGTGCCGAGAACCGCTCCCGCGTCCGCGCCGGCCAGGTCGTAGGCCAGCAGCCCCAACGCGACGGTCGCCAAACCCGTGCCGGTGAGCGCCACGACGTGTGCGCCGAACAGGTGGCGATACGTCCGGTTGCGCAGAACAGCGAGCATGCGTGGCACTATATGTGCTCATGTACGCACGCGACGACGTTGCAACAACGCAAGACTGGCAACAACTACCTCCTGGCAGACACGTCGAAACGGCCGTCGACGGGTTCCGGATGCTTGCCGACGCGACGCGTTTCCGCATGTTGTGGCTGCTGTGCGGCGCCGAGTTCGATGTCACGACACTGGCTTCGGAGGTCGGCATCGCCCGCCCGGCGGTGTCTCAGCATCTCGCGAAACTGAGGCTGACAGGACTGGTGACCGTGCGCCGCGAAGGCAGGCGGATGCTCTACCGGGCGCGAGGTGGCCACGTCCGGCGGCTGTTGTTCGAAGCGGTCAACGCCGCCGATCACCACATCACCGGCGCACCGGACCACGACTGAGCGCTGGTGCAGACTTCAGGCGTGACGAACGAGGTGCGCGACTTCTGGGACCAGCACGCGGCGACCTTCGACCAGGAACCGGATCACGGACTGCTCGATCCGGAAGTGCGCGCGGCGTGGGCGGCGACGCTGTTGCCCGTGCTGCCGGCTGATTCGGCGTCCGTCGCCGACCTGGGATGCGGTACCGGCAGCCTCTCGGTTCTCCTGGCGCAGGCCGGGCACGAGGTCAGAGGCGTCGACCTCTCTCCACGCATGGTCGCGGCCGCGCGGGCGAAGGCGAACGCCGCAGGGGTGTCCGCGGCGTTCGTGCAGGGCGATGCCTCCCGATCTCCTTACGCGCCGGCGTCTTGTGATGTGGTGCTCGCGCGGCACGTGCTCTGGGCGCTTCCCGACCCCGCTGCCGCGCTGAAGATCTGGGTCGATCTCCTCAGGCCCGGCGGCCTGCTCGTGCTCGTCGAAGGTCGCTGGTCGACGGGTGCAGGCCTGACGGCTGCCGAGTGCCGGGCGCTGGTGCTGGACGTTCGCCGGGAAGCCGACGTCACACGGCTGGACGACCCGGCGTTGTGGGGCCGTCCGATCGACGATGAGCGCTACCTGCTCGTCAGCCGGAGCTGATCAGCGACGGCTGGTGGCCAGGACGACGAGGAACTGGCCGCCGCCCGCCTCGACACCGGCGGTCACCGGCAGCCCCGGCACCAGCCGGGAGAACCGGTCCACCAGCCACTCCGCCGCTTCCTGGGCGTCGTGCCTCGTCGGGCAACGGGCCACCATCTCGCGGCCTCCCTTGCGTTCCAGCCGACCGGCAACGGTGATCAGCGGCGCGGGTTCGGCCACGTGCAGGCGATCCGGCCACGCGATGACCACCTTGACCGCACCCTTGCGGCTGTTGCACCCGCGGTGCGCGAGCCGCTCGGCGACCTTGGCCTTCCGATCGGCGGTCCGGCTGTCGACGCTGGGTCCCCGCGGGTCGTTCACCGACATGTCCGGGTCGACCGGTTCGCCCTCTTCGAGTACGGCGGCCTGCGGTTCCTGACCGATCCGACCTTTGACGCACCCGGCGACTACCCGGCCGGCGGCGGCGTCCTGACCAAGACCGCGCACTCCCGCGTCACACCCGCCGACCTGGGCCGTGTCGACGTGGTGCTGCTTTCCCACGACGAGCACGCCGACAACCTGGACAACGCCGGGCGGGCCCTGCTCGCCGACGTCCCGCTCACGCTCACCACTCCCGGCGGCGGGCAGCGCCTCGGGGGCACGGCCAAGGGGCTGGCCGACTGGCAGTCCGTCCAGCTGGACCGTCCCCACGGCGGCACGGTCACCGTGACCGGCGTACCGGCCGTCCACGGCCCCGGCAGCCGGGAGGACATCGAGCCGGTCAGCGGCCAGGTCGTCGGTTTCGTCCTGACCGGTGACGGCCTGCCGACGGTCTACGTCAGCGGTGACAACGCCTCGCTCGACGCCGTCGAGCGGATCGCCGAGCGGTTCGGCCCGATCGACACCGCCGTGCTCTTCGCCGGTGCGCCGCGCTTCGCCGGTCTCTTCAACGGTGAGCCGCTCGTGCTGGACAGCGCCCAGGCCGCGGAGGCCACGAAGATCCTGGGCGCTCGCCGGGTGGTTCCGGTCCACTACGAGGGCTGGGCCCACTTCACCGAGGGCCGCGACGACCTCGAGGCCGCCTTCGCCGCCGCGGGACTCTCCGACCGTCTGCAGTGGAGCTGAGCGAACCGTCAACCGGCGTCCTATAAGGCGTCCTGCTCCTTCTGAACCTCGGCGAACACCCACACGTCCACGATCCGATCACCCCGGACCTTCAGCACATCGAAGCCGTCCAACGACAACTCGGCGTCATCGCGCTTCGCGGAAAAGTGGACGGGCACTGCGAACAGCTTACCGTTGATCATGAAGCGACCGGCCACCTCGAGCCCCAGCGTCCCCTTGGTCACGCCCATCAGCTCGCTGATCATCTCGTTGACCGTCACAGCACCCACGAGAAGACCCGAGAACCGGCTGTTTCCCGGGTGGTGCCACACGACATCGCTCGCCAACAGCTGGCCGACGGCGGCGAAGTCCATCGTGGACACCGCATCGACGTACCGCCGAGCGACAGCCGCCGTCGTGCTGGTGGTCGTGGTCATCGAACGTCTCCTTCAAGGCGATCGGCGTGCCCCTTGCCAGCTTGTCGGCCGCCGCCGCGAAGTGGTTCCCCACATCGCGGCGCGAGGTTGCCGGGCGGTCACCCGCGCATGGTGACCGCCTTGCTCTCCGCCGTGCCGTCGGCGCGACCTGCCTCGACGGCGACGACCGTGACGGTGAGCTCCTTTCCGGCCATCGAGCTGGTGACCTTCAGCTTGGAGGTTGTGGTGGGAAACCGGGCCATGACGATCCCGGAACCCGCGCCTGCCGAGTGACGCGCCGGCCGACAGGGTTTCCGCCGCCGGCCGGCGCTCCGCACAACTCAGGCAGCGCCCCAGAAGGCGTCCTCGGACTCCGGGTCGGAGGAGAACAGCCACACCTCGGCGATCCGGTCGCCCTCGACGCGCAGCAGGTCGACGCCGTCCTGGCCCATCGTCGCGTCCTCGCGCTTCCCGCTGAAGTGGATCGGCACCGCGACCACCGAGCCGTTGACCATCAGCGGGCCGGTCAACGAGAGCTCGAACGTCCCCTCGCTGGCGGTCATCATGCCGCCGAGCAGCTGACCGACCGCGGTGCTGCCGCGATGCGTGCCGGAGAACTGGTTGGCACCCGGCTGATGCCACACGATGTCATCGGCGAACAACCCGGCGATCGCGGGAAAGTCCTTGGCGGCCAGCGCATCGAAGTACTTGCTCACAACAGCCAGCGGGCCGGTCGACTCAGCCATCAGAGTTCCTCTCGAAGTTCGTTGCTGTGGCCCTATAGTCACCATTGGTGCCCAGTTACCTCAACGTAACCGAAGCCCTGCTGTGTCGCGCGTCACCATTTGCCGGAACTGACTCTGTGAACCTGAAGTTCATTCCAGTAACTTGCTTTCTGGACATAACCGAGAAGGGGGTGCGGCCGTGCCCGAGCACCCCGCGTTCAACGTGCTGACAGCGACCTGCCCGTCGCGAACCTCGCTGGCGCGCATCGCGAACAAGTGGACAGCGATGATCGTCTCCGCATTGGGCGACGCCAGACTTAGGTTCTCCGACCTTCGCTCCGCTGTGGACGGAATCAGCGGCAAAGTGCTCACGGACACGTTGCGAGACCTGGAACGCGACGGACTCGTCAGCCGCCACGTGTACGCCGAGGTGCCGCCCAGGGTCGAGTACGAACTGACCCCGCTGGGGCGCACCCTGCGCACGCCGCTGCGCGCGCTGAAACGATGGGCGGAGGAGCACATCGAGCAGGTGCTCGCGGCACGCGAGGCCTACGACGCCCGCGGCTGAACAGTCGTCGGCGTCACCCGCGGCTCCGCTGCTCGAGGGCAGCGTCGAGCTCGGCGAACAGCGCGTCCGGGGCACTCCGTCCGTGGCGGGCGGCGATCACGGGCCACAGCCGGCGGCCCAGCTCCAAGGCGGCACGCAGCGCCCCGGTCAGCTCCTGCGGTGACGCGGCAGAGGTGGCTGCCTTCAGCCCCGCCACCGTGTCCGCGGACAACTCGCGCTCGGCACCTCGCGACGGGGTCAGCCAATGCGCGGTGGACTCCTCGGCAAGGCGTGCCATCCACAGCAGATGCCGCTGGGCGTGCCCGAGCGCGTCCCACGCACGGAGATCCTCACCCCGCGCCGCCAGATGATGCGCCAGCACCAGCCAGTTGACGAAAGGGTCGCAGTACGCCGTGATGATCTCGGGGCTGTCGACCGGCGGCACGTAACGCTCGGGCAGGCCGCGCAGCACCGGAGCCAGCGCTCCACTGCGATCCACCATCAGCATCCGCTCGACCGCGGCACCGCGCGCCGGCCACTCGCCCACGCTCGCGATCTCGTCCACGGTCGCGAAGTGGAACTCGCCACGCACGAGGCCGGGGAAGAACGCCACATAGGAGCCGAACTCGTTGAGCAGGCCGTAGCTGATCGGCGCAATGCCGGCGCACCACGACGCCGGATCGATCTCGGCGCGTCTCTGCGGGGTGAAGAACAGCCAGAACTCGATGTCGCTGTGCTCATCCGCCTCCCTGCGGCGAAAGAGCCGTACATCAGCGCCGCGTCCAACCCTTCATCGGCCGCGCACACTTCGCGAACACGCCCGATCAGCTCTTCCTGAAACAGCACGCGCACACCCAAGCACCTGACGTTCGGGACAGGCAGCGACCAGTAGATTGCTGGCCATGACCGCGGAACCACAGCTGCAAGAGCTCGCGCCCGGCGTCCACGCGTGGATCCAGCCGGACGGCACCTGGTGGATCAACAACGCCGGCGCCGTGCACTCGGGTGGTGAGGTCGTTCTCATCGACACGTGCGCGACGGCCCGCCGCACGAAGCTCTTCCTCGACGCGCTCGACGCGGCCACAGGGAGCGCCCCGATCCGGCTCGCGGTGAACACGCACCTGCACGGCGACCACGTGTACGGCAACGCGCTGCTGCCCGGCTCGACCACGATCGTCGCGCACGAGCACACCCGGCAGGGCATCCTGCAGGACTTCATCCTCGCCAACACCCCGCCCGCGTGGTCACCGACGCCCGACTGGGGAGTCGACGCCGTCCGCGCGCCGACGATCTCGTTCCGCGATGAGATCACCCTGTACGCGGGCGCAAAGCCCGTCGTGGTGCGGCATCCCGGCTACGCAGCGCACACCGTCGGCGACGCGGTCGCGTGGCTGCCGGAGGAGCGCGTGCTGTTCACCGGCGACCTCGTGTTCCACCGCGTGACGCCGATGATCGCGATGGGATCGCTGGACGGTGCCCTGCGGTCGCTGGACTGGCTGGCCGCGTTCGAGCCCGCCGTCGTGGTGCCCGGCCACGGCCCGCTGGTGGCCGGCGCCGACTTCGCCGGCGTGCTCGCCGCGCACCGGCGGTACTACGAGTTCGTCCGCGACACCGCGTTGATCGGGCGGGAGAAGGGCTGGACGCCGCTGGAGGCGGCGCGGGAGACCGGGCTCGGCGAGTTCGCCGACCTGCCGGACGCCGAGCGGCTCGTGCTCAACCTGCACCGCGCCTACGCCGACGCCGACGGGGTGGACGTCAACGTGGCCGCCGCGCTCGGCGACGCCATCGCCTTCAACGGTGGCCCGCTGGCCTGCTCGGTGTGAGCCCTTGTGGGTGACGTTCTTTGAGCAAAGGCACGTTCAGCCTGAACGTGCCTTTGAACCTCCGAGCGGGGCGGCTCAACGAAGAGCGGCTCGGCGGCAGGCTTCTTCGGCGATGCCTTCGGGCATCCCGGCGATCCGCAGTGATCCTTTGCAGAGGACCAGATTCCCCTCTGCCCCATCCGCGCATCCGATGTCCACGATCTTGCCGCTGTAGCCCTGCGTCATCGCGTAGAACGTGCAGTCGAACTGGTCGGCTGACGCCACCGTTGTGCCGGACACCGCCGACCACGTCGAAAACCCGGCTACGAGGACACCACCCACAGCAAATCGACGAACTCCCATCACTCGAGTCTCACACGACCTGCCGGGCGCGGAACCGACCAGGAGAAGGAAAGCGCTGTCCGCCAGTCGCGCCAGGCCACGTCCGTTCGCAGTCACATCATCCGGGTCATCGGAAGACGACTGTGCCGTTGCCGTTGAGCAGGACGCGGTGCTCGCAGTGCCAGCGCACCGCGCGTGACAGGGCGAGGGCCTCGGCGTCGCGGCCGGCGGCGGTGAGGGCGCGCGGGTCGAAGGTGTGGTCCACCCGCAGCACCTCCTGTTCGATGATCGGGCCCTCGTCGAGGTCCGGGGTGACGTAGTGCGCCGTGGCGCCGACGTACTTCACGCCGCGGTCGTAGGCCTGGTGGTACGGCTTGGCGCCCTTGAAGCCGGGCAGGAACGAGTGGTGGATGTTGATGACTCGGCCGGCGAGCTTGGCGCACAGGTCGTTCGACAGCACCTGCATGTAGCGGGCCAGGACGACCAGGTCGGCCTGGTACTCCTCGACGAGCTCCAGCAGGCGTTGCTCGGCGATGTGCTTGGTGTCGGCGGTGTTGGGCACGTGGACGAAGTCGAGTCCGGCCGCTTCTGCCATGGGGCGCAGGTCCTCGTGGTTGGACACCACCGCGGCGATCTCGCCGCCGAGACTTCCCTCCCGCCACCGGAAGAGCAGGTCGTTCAGGCAGTGACCGGCCTTCGACACCATCACGAGCACGCGAGGCCGGCGCTCGTCCCAGAGGTCGAAGTCCATTTCGAACTCGCTCGCCACCGCGGCGAACTCGCGCGTGAGGTCGTCGACGTCGGCGGAAGCGCAGGTGAACGCGGTGCGCAGGAACAGCCTGCTGCGGACGTCGTCGTCGAACTGCTGGTGCTCCACGATGTCGCAGCCGTGGTCGACCAGGAACGAGGTCACCGCGTGGACGATTCCCGTGCGCTCCGGGCAGTTCAGGGTCAGGGTGAAGTGTCGCGCCACGGCGTTCTCCTCGTCTCGCGTCGTCCTGGTGGTCGACTGATGCAGTGAGCTCACGTCCGGTACTCCACGCAGGCGTCGCTCAGCCAGGCCGCGAGGTACCCGGCGAACGACGACCGCACGAGCACGGTGAAGCGGTCCTCACCGGTCACCTGCAGGATGATCCCCGTCCTCGCGAGCAACGTCTGCACACAGGTGCCGACGGGAGCCGAAGACGGGTGCAGGTTTACGGAGCACCCGTGCGCCAGCACGTCCCGGACGTGCGCCCCTTCCAGGACCACGGTCGTGCGCTGGGCCGAAGTGTCCACAACGGATCCCCGAGCGGATCCGCGTGCGGCACGCAGCGCGTCCTCCAGAGGGATCTGCAGGTCTGGCGGTGCCACGACGAGGAACTCGTCCGGTCCCAGCCACAGCACCTCGACGTCCCCGAACGGCCCGGAGCCGGAGGTGAAGGTGCACGGAACCGGCGGGAAGGCGACTCCGAGCGCCGAACCCATCGCCTCGATCGCGGAGGGGTCCGACACGCGGACGGTGAGCTGTGCGCGGAACGGCCGCTCCGCCACGGTCAACGCGGGCGCGAGCGCCGCCAGCCGGTCGGTCCAGGCGGCGAGAGGGCTGGTCGGGTCAGCCGTCACGGCGGGCTCCTTCCTTGTCGTACAGCACGGAATCGGTGACGGTGACCGGCACGAGCGAGTCGTCGACCGGCACGTACAGGGTCTCGCCGATGCGTTCGTGCCCCGACCGCACCAGGGCGAGGGCGAACGTGCGGCCCAGCGCCGCGCTGGGGTAGCTGGACGTGACGTGGCCGAGCATCCGGACCGGCGGTTCCGGCAGCCGGTCCGTCTCGACGATCTGCGAGCCCTCCGGGAGCAGCACGGTCGGATCCACCGGAAGGAGACCGACCAGTTGCTTGCGGTCCGTGCGGTTGTTCTCCGCGCGGGCGAACGAACGCTTGCCGATGAAGTCGGGCTTCTTCTTCGACACGGCCCACGACATGCCCAGGTCCTGCGGCGTGACCGTCGCGTCGGTCTCCTGGCCGATGATCGGGTAGCCCTTCTCGGCGCGCAGCACGTGCATGGTCTCGGTGCCGTACGGCGTGATCCCGTACTGCTCCCCCGCCGCCATGAGCGCCTCCCACACGGCGAGGCCGTGCCAGGCGGTCACGTTGATCTCGTACGCCAGCTCGCCGGAGAAGCTGATCCGGCACACCCGCGCGGGAACGCCCGCCACGACCGTGTCGCGCCACGTCATGAACTCGAACGCCTCGTTGGACACGTCGAGACCGGGAGCGACCGCGGCGAGCACGTCGCGGGACTTCGGGCCCACCAACGGGATCGTCGCCCAGTGCTCGGTGACCGAGGTGCAGTGCACGTCGAGGTGCGGCCACTCCGTCTGCAGCCACTCCTCCATCCAGTCGAGGATCTTCGCGGCGTTGCCGGTGGTCGTGGTGACCAGGTACCGCTCCTCGCCGACCCTGATCACGGTGCCGTCGTCGATCACCATCCCGTCGACACCGCACATGACGCCGTACCGGATCCGGCCGACCTTCAACGTGCTCATCATGTTGGTGTAGAGCATGTCCAGGAACTTGCCGGCGTCGCTGCCCTGCACGTCGATCTTGCCCAGCGTCGAGCCGTCCATCAGGCCGACGCTTTCCCGCGCGGCACGGCATTCCCGCAACACGGCCGCGTGCAGGTCCTCGCCCGGTCGCGGGTAGTACCAGGGCCGCTTCCACTGGCCGACGTCCTCGAACAACGCTCCGCGCGCCACGTGCCACGGGTGGATCGCCGTGACGCGCACCGGGTCGTGCAGCTCGCCGCGGTCCCGGCCGGCCAGCGCGGCGAACGACACCGAGGTGTACGGCGGGCGGAACGTCGTGGGCCGCTGGTCGGCGAGCTCCACGCCCAGTGCCTCGGCGACGATGCCCGCCGCGATCATGCCGGAGGTCTTGCCCTGGTCGTGCGCGGTGCCGATGGTGGTGTACCGCTTGATGTGCTCCAGCGACCGCAGGCCCGCACCCGTGGCACGCAGCACGTCCGCGACCGTCGAGTCCCGCTGCAGGTCGACGAAACTGGCGTCCTCGGCACCTGGAACGCGCCACAACACCAGACCGGAACGCTGGGTGCACCGCGAGTCGGACACCGGCAGCGGCACCTGCCCACCCGGCGTGAACCCGGTCGCGATCGCGGCCGCCTCACCGGCCTCCCGGCCCTGCCGCACGCACGAGGTGAGGTCCAGCTCGCCCGTCGCGGATCCCGCGACCCGGACGGAGGACAGTTCCTCCCCCGGCACGAACGAACCGAGAACCGCGTCGTAGCGCAGCTTTCCGCGGGCCTGGCTGAACAGGTTCACCACCGGGTTCCAGCCGCCCGACACCAGCACCGTGTCGCACACGACGGTGTCGGGGTGGCCCGCGACGCCTCTGCCCTTGATGTCACCGAGCGGGGCGACGTGCGCATCGGTCACGCGCCCGGCACCCTCGGTTCCTGTCACCACGTGGCCCGCGCGCACCTCGATGCCACGCGCGGCGCACTCGGTGGCGAGCCTGGCGGGAGCCTCTGGACGGGCGTCGACGATCAGCGGAACGTCCACACCGGACTCGGCGAGATCGATCGCCGCGCAGTAAGCGCTGTCGTTGGTGGTGAAGACGACCGCGCGCGAGCCGGGCAGCACGCCGTAGCGGTGCAGGAACGTGCGAGCGGCCGACGCCAGCATGATCCCGGGCCGGTCATTGTCCGCGAACACCACGGGACGCTCGTGCGCACCGGTCGCGAGCACGGTCTGCTTCGTCCTGATCCGCCAGACCCGTTGCCGGGCCACCGAAGCAGGCGCCGCGAACCCGAGGTGGTCGGTGCGCTTCTGCAGCGCGAGCACGAACCCGTCCTGGTACATGCCGAACGCCGTGGTGCGCTCCAGCACCTGCACCCCCGGCGTGCTCCTGAGCTCCGCGACGATGTCGGCCACCCACTCCGCCGACGGCCGGTCGTCCAGGTACTCCTCCACACCGAGCAACGCGCCGCCGGCCTGGTTCTGCTCGTCCACCAGCACCACGCGCGCACCGCTGCGGGCGGCGGTCAGCGCGGCCACCAGCCCTGCCGGTCCAGCGCCGACGACCAGCACGTCGCAGTGCTCGTGCTTGGCGTCGTAGCGTGCCGGGTCCGGCAGCGAAGCCAGCCGCCCCTGCCCAGCCAGACCACGCGCCTCCAGGCCGTCGTACAGCTCGACGGTGGTCGCGAGCAGCATGGGCTCGGGGAACGGTGCCTCGATCTGCACCAGCGATGTCGGGTCCTCGGACCCCGCCGCGACGATGCCGCGCGGCCGGCCGAGCTTCACGCTGCTGCCGACCTCGTGCACACCGTTGGCGAGCAACGCGGACGCGAGCGTGTCACCGGGGTGGCCGGTGAGTGCCCGGCCGTTGAAGGTGAAGCGCAGCAAGGTGTTCCGGTCGATCGCGCCACCGGTGGGCTTGCGGAAGTTCACGACGCCACCTGGTCCTTCTCGCCGAGTTCCGGCATCGGCTCGCCCACGCGGTACACGGCGAGCAGGTCGTGGGTGCGGGTGTCGCGGACGGCGTTGAACCACCGCCGGCACCCGGCGCTGTGGCTCCAGCGCTCGGCGAACGGGCCGCTCGGGTTCTCCCGGAAGAACACGTACTGCGCCCACTCCTCGTCGGTCAGCGCCGACGGGTCCTCGGGGTACGCGACGTGGGCCTGGCCGCCGTAGTGGAACTCCGCTTCCTCACGCGGGCCGCACCACGGGCACGGGATGAGTTGCATTCTCAGCTCCTACTAGTGCGCGACGGCGGCGGCGCCGTGCTCGTCGACGAGTGCGCCGGTGGTGAAGCGCTCGAGGGTGAACGGCTCGTTGAACGGGTGCGGCTTGTCGTGGGCGATGGTGTGCGCGAAGCAGTCACCGACACCGGGCGTGGCCTTGAACCCGCCGGTTCCCCAGCCGCAGTTCAGGTACAGCCCGCCGACCGGCGTGAGACCGACGATCGGTGACGCGTCCGGGCTGACGTCGACGATGCCCGCCCACGTCCGCAGCAGGTGGGCGCGCGCGAAGATCGGGAACAGCTCCAGCGCCGCCGACATCTGCTGTTCGATGATGTGGAACGAACCCCGCTGGCCGTAACCGTTGTAGCTGTCGATCCCGGCGCCCATCACCAGTTCTCCCTTGTGCGCCTGGGAGACGTAGACGTGCACCGCGTTGGACATGACGACGGTCGGATGCACCGGTTCGAGCAGCTCGGAGACCAGGGCCTGCAACGGGTGCGAGGCGAGCGGCAGCCGCAGGCCGACCATCTTCGCGAGCACCGAGCTGTGCCCTGCCGCGCACAACGCGACCTTCCCGGCGGCGATGCGACCACGCGAGGTCTCGACGGCGGTGATCCGGCCACCGCTCGTCTCCATTCCCGTGACCTCGCAGTTCTGGATCAGGTCCACGCCCATCGCGTGCGCGGCCCGCGCGTAGCCCCACGCCACGTAGTCGTGCTTGGCGATACCCGCGCGCGGCTGGTACGTCGCCCCGAGCACGGGGTAGCGCACGTCCTGCGAGACGTTGACGATCGGGCAGATCTCCTTGACCCCGGCGGGATCCACCCATTCCGCGTCGATGCCGTTGAGCCGGTTGGCGTTGACCCGCCGGACGCTGTCGCGCACGTCCTGCAGGCTGTGCGCGAGGTTCAGCACACCGCGCTGGTCGAACAGGATCGGGTAGCCGAGGTCCTCCTCCAGCCCTTCCCACAGCTTCAGCGAGTGCTCGTAGATGCCGGAGCTCTCGTCCCACAGGTAGTTGGACCGGATGATCGTGGTGTTGCGGGCCATGTTGCCGCCGGCGAGCCAGCTCTTCTCCAGCACCGCCACGTTCGTGATGCCGTGGACCTTCGCCAGGTAGTAGGCGGTCGCGAGGCCGTGCCCTCCACCTCCGACCACCACGACGTCGTAGGAGGCCTTCGGTTCCGGGTTCTCCCACAGGAAGTCCGGGTGCTCGGGCAGGTGCGCTCCG
The DNA here is from genome assembly GCF_039537795.1 of Lentzea roselyniae. Taxonomy (NCBI): domain Bacteria; kingdom Bacillati; phylum Actinomycetota; class Actinomycetes; order Pseudonocardiales; family Pseudonocardiaceae; genus Lentzea; species Lentzea roselyniae. Next base: position 103,700 of record NZ_BAABBE010000024.1, on the reverse strand, counting down.
GGTGGCTGAACCGAGCTGGTCATGCGCGACGCCTCCAGCGAAGTCATCTGGTCGACTACTGGTATATCAGTCTTCGTTGTACAGTAGGTCACATGAACACACGGGTCAACGACGAGCCCGCGGCCGCCTCACTCACGGAGCAGGCGTACGCCGTCCTGCGCGACCGCCTGGTGATGCTGGAGATCAAGCCCGGCGAACCGATCAACGAGGACCGGCTGCGCACCGAGCTCGGCGTCGGCCGCACCCCGATCCGCGAGGCGTTGAAACGGCTGGAGCAGGAACGGCTCGTCGTCGCCTTCCCGCGCCGCGGCACGTTCGCGACCGACGTGAACATCTCCGACCTCTCGCACATCTCCGAGGTGCGGCGGACTCTGGAACCCCTCGCCGCGGCAGCCGCAGCCGAACGCGCCACGGCCGCGGACAGGACCGCGCTCACCGAGCTGCGCTCCCAGCTGGACACGGCGGCGCCTTCGGGCGACAACACGGAACTGCTCCGCGCCGACGTCGGTGTGCACCGCGCCATCTACCGCTGCGTGCACAACCCGTTCCTCGAGGACACGCTCATCTCCTACGACAACCTGGCCACGCGCATCTGGTGCGTGTTCCTGCCGCGGCTGTCCGGAATGGCCGGTCACGTCGACGAGCACGTCCCCCTGCTGACCGCCATCATCGAGGGTGACGGCAAGAAGGCGAGCGAGCTCGCCTCCCAGCACGTCATCGGGTTCGAACGCGCCATCCGCGCCCTGATCTGAGCTCACGCCGGCCGCGGACCGCTCAGGTCTTCTCATCGACGGCAACCCGTTCCACGACCTGGCCGTTGACCTTGACCGGCGTCGGCGCCACCTGCAGGCAGAAATCGCCGTCGTACTCCTCGTTGCCCGCGACCACGGCCTGCTCGACGATCTCGGCACAGTGTTTCTCCCGCAGCACCATCGGGTCGCTGCGCAGGTCCTTGGCCAGCGCCACGCACAGCACGACCATGACGAGCGCGAACGGTGCCGCGGCGATGATCGTGAGGTTCTGCAGCCCGGTCAGCGCGGTCGCACCACCGCCACCGACCAGCAGCATCACCGCCGCCACACCACCGGTCGCGACGCCCCAGAACACCACCAGGCCGCGGCGCGGTTCGATGGCGCCCCGTTGCGACAACGTGCCCATCACGAGCGATGCGGCGTCGGCGCCGGAAACGAAGAAGATCGCCACGAGGACCATCACCACCACACCGGCGACCGCCGCCAGCGGGAACTGGTCGAGCACCGCGAAGAGCTGCGACTCCGGGTTGCCCGCGCCGGCCAGGTCCGTGCCACCGCGCTGCAACGTGATGGCCGTGCCACCCATGATCGTGAACCAGATCAGGCTGACCACCGACGGGACGAGGATGACGCCGCTGACGAACTGCTTGATCGTCCGGCCGCGGCTGATCCGCGCGATGAACATCCCCACGAACGGGGTCCACGAGATCCACCAGGCCCAGTAGAAGATCGTCCACGACGCCAGCCAGCTCTCCATGGCCTCGCCGCCGGACGCGCCGGAGCGGGAGATCATCTCGCCCATCTCGCGGAAGTAGTCACCGATGGCCGCCGGCACCAGGTTGAGGATCAGCACCGTCGGCCCGACCACGAACAGGAAGAGCGCCAGCACGGTCGCCAGCACCATGTTGATGTTCGACAACCACTGGATGCCCTTGGCCACACCGGAAACAGCCGACGCGACGAACGCGACGGTCAGCACCGCGATGACACCGATGAGCACGCCGACACCGGGGTTGTCGGCGACGAAACCGCCCGCCTTCAGCCCGCTGCCGATCTGCAGCGCGCCAAGACCCAGTGACGCGGCCGAACCGAACAGCGTCGCGAAGATCGCCAGGATGTCGATCAGCCTGCCGAGCGGACCTTCCGACACGCGGTCGCCGAACAGCGGGGCGAACGCGGCGCTGATCAGCTGCTTGCGGCCGCGGCGGAACGTGCCGTAGGCGATGGCGAGACCGACGACCGCGTAGATCGACCACGGGTGGATCGCCCAGTGGAACAACGAGGTCGCCATCGCGGTCTCGACCGCCGCGTCCGTGCCGCCCTCCACCGTTCCGGGTGGCGGCTTCACGAAGTGCGACAACGGTTCCGCGACGCCGTAGAACATCAGCCCGATGCCCATGCCCGCGCTGAACATCATCGCGACCCACGACACCGTCCGGAACTCCGGCCGTTCGCCGTCCTGGCCGAGCGGGATCCGGCCGTAGCGGCTGAACGCCAGCCACAGTGCGAAGATCACGAAACCGGTGGCCGCGGTGAGGAACGCCCAGCCGGTGTTGCGGATCACCCAGCCGAGCACGGCGGACGACACGCTGCCGAGGCTCGCGGTGCCGAAGACGCCCCAGGCGAGGAACGCGGCGGCGACGACGGCGGACAGGACGAACACGACCCGGTCCGTGCCTGTTTTCGTGGTGGGGAGGAACTTCAGTCCGGGCATGGCATCTACCACCCCTTCGTCGATGTGACTTCCTGAACCCAGCGGTGGAACTCCCCGATGTGGTGTTCGGAGGGAACCAGCACACCCCCTTGCGCGTAGGCCCGCGACGACATCGCGGGCTGGCACCGTTCACACGCCTCGAAGTCCTGCTCGTTGACGCGGTGGAAGAGTTCGACGGACCGCGAGACGTCCTTGCCGGTCGCGACGACGTCCTTCGCGTACAGCCAGTCGCACTCCACGATCGTCCGGTCCGCGGCCATCGGGAACATCCGGTGGATGATCACGTGGTCGGGCACGAGGTTGATGAACACCTGCGGGCGCACCGTGATCGCGTAGTACCGGCGGTCCTGGTCGGAGTCCACGCCGTCGAGCCGGTCGAAGCCCTCGCCGCCGTCGATGGTGAAGCCCTTGATCTCGTCACCGAACACCGCCCCGTGCCCGACGTAGTACTGCGCCGCGTACCCGCCCGCGAACTCCGGCAGGACCTCAGTGAGCTCCGGGTGGATCGTCGCGCAGTGGTAGCACTCCATGAAGTTCTCGATGATGAGCTTCCAGTTGGCCTTGACGTCGTAGGTGATCCGCCGTCCCAGGCCGAGCTCGCTCACCTGGTAGTTGCCGATCGCGTCGAGGTTGCCGAGCCGCTCCCGGACGTCCTGCTGGACGGTCTGCTCGAACGACGGCGGCTCCGCGGCGAGGCAGAGCCACGCGTAACCGAGCCACTCGCGGAGGTGGACCGGCTTCAGGCCGTACTCCGTGCGGTCGATGTCCGGCATCGACGTCAGGTTCGGGGCCGCCACCAGCTTGCCGTCGAGCCCGTAGGTCCAGGCGTGGTACGGGCACTGGAAGTTGCGCTTGACCGTGCCGGTCTCCTCGACGCACAGCCGCGCGCCGCGGTGCCGGCAGATGTTGAGGAACGCGCGCAGGGAGCCGTCGCGCGAGCGGGTGACGAGCACGCTCTCGCGTCCGATCTGGACGGTTCTGAAGTTGCCCGCGTCCGGCAGGTCGGCACCGCGGACCGCGCAGAACCACATCTGCTCGAAGATCTTCTCCTGCTCCAGCTCGAAGATCGCCGGGTCGGTGTAGGTGTTCCCCGGCAGGGTGGGGATCAGGCTGGACGGGAGCTCGGTCGCAGTCATGGTCACTCCGTGGTGAAGTCAGAGAAGCAGGGTTCGCGCGTCCGTGCCGGCGCAGATGACCAGCAGCGGAGCGGAGTGGGTGCTCGACCGCGTCAGGACGCGGGCACCCGTTCCCGAGGGCTCGACGTGCCAGTCGATCACGGTCTCCTCGAAGCGCAGGTCGGCACCCGCGCGCAGGGCCTCGTCCGCGTCGGGGAGGTCGGTTCGCGGCTTGCTGTCCAGGCCGAGGACTCGCAGTCCCCGCGCGGCGAGCCGGTGGGCGGCGGCCCCGCCGGTCTGCCCGAGCCCGATCACGATCGCGTCGTGGGTCATGAGCGGATCCGCTTCATCTCGGGGTCGAAGAGCGGTTCGGCGGCCACGACCGCCTGGACGCGCTCGCCGAAGTACTCGATCTCGACCGGAGTTCCCGGCACCGCGACGTTCGCGGGCAGCCAGGCGTAGGCGATGTTCTTGCCGATCGAGTAGCCGCGCGCGGCACTGGTGACGTACCCGACCGGCCGCCCGCCCGCGAACACGGGCTCCGAGCCCATGACGACCTGGTGGGCGTCGTCGATGGTGAGACAGGTGAGCCTGCGCGACACCGTGTCCTCGGAACGGCCCTCCAACGCCTTGCGGCCGTGGAAGTAGCCCTTGTTCATGCGGACCGCGAACCCGAGTCCCGCCTCGTACGGGTCGTGCTCGGTGGTGACGTCCGCACCCCACGAGCGGTAGCCCTTCTCCAGCCGCATGCTCGTGAAGGCGCTGCGCCCGGCGGCGATGACGCCGTGCTGCTGACCCGCTTCCCAGAGCGTGTCCCACAGGCGGCGGCCCATGTCGGCCGTGGTGTAGAGCTCCCAGCCGAGCTCACCGACGTACGACAGGCGCATCGCGGTGACCGGAACCTCGCCGATGAAGGCCTGCTTGGCCTTGAAGTACCCCATGGCCTCGTGGGAGAAGTCCTCCCGGGTCAACGGTTGCAGGAGCTTGCGCGCGGCAGGCCCCCACAGGCCGATGCAGCAGGTGCCCGCGGTGATGTCGGCGATGTGCACGCCACCGTTCGGGGGCAGGTGCCTGCGCAGCCAGTCGAGGTCGAGCGGGCCGTTCGCGCCGACCTGGAACCGGTTCTCGCCGAGCCGGGCGATCGTGAGGTCGCTGCGCACTCCCCCGTCCTCGTCGAGCAGGAGCGTGTAGACGACCGACCCCGGTTTGCGGTCGAGCTGGTTGGTGGTCATCGTCTGCAGGAACGTCAACGCCTCGGGGCCGCTGACCTCCAGGCGCTTCAACGGGGTCATGTCGAACATCGCGACCCGCTTGCGGGCCACCAGCGCCTCGGCTCCGGCGATCGGCGACCAGAACCGCGACGCCCACTCGTTGCGCCCCGGGATCTCCGCGACCTCCGGCAGGTCCGCGTTGGCCTCGTACCAGTGCGGCCGTTCCCAGCCGGACGCCTCCAGGAACACCGCGCCGAGCTCCTGCTGGCGCTCGTGGAACGGGCTGGTGCGCAACGGACGCGGCCGCTCGGCCGGCTGCAACGGGTGCAGGATGTCGTAGACCTCGACGAAGCTCTGGCAGCTGCGCTCGTGCACGTAACCGGGTGAGCGCTGCACGTCCTCGAACCGGTTGAGGTCGCAGCCGTGCAGGTCGATGCCAGGCTGCCCGTCCACCAGCCACTCGGCCATCGCCTTGGCCACACCGGCGGAATGCGTGATCCACACGGCTTCGGCCACCCAGAAGCCGTCGAGGCCGGGGTGTTCACCGAGCAGCGGGTTCCCGTCGGGGGTGAAGGAGAACAGGCCGTTCACGCCCTCCTCCACCTTCGAGTCGCCGAGGACCGGCAGCAGGTCGACGGCGGCGTCCCAGGAGGTCTCGAAGTCCTCAGGTGTGAACGCGATCTCGGACGGCATGGTCGGCGCCACGTCGAAGTCGAGGATGTCGTCCGCCGAGATCGGCATCGGCCGGTGGCCGTACGCGCCGATGCCGACGCGGTCGACGTGCTCGCGGAAGTAGAGATCGGCGTCCTGGTGCCGCAGCAACGGCTTGCTCATCTCGGACAGGTCGTCGTTGACGCCCTGGAGCACCTTGAGCGGTGTGGTCTTCGCGTACTGGTGGGCCATCGGGACGAGCGGGATGTCGAGGTCGACCATCCGCCCGATCCGCGGTCCCCACATGCCCACGCAGGACACGACGATGTCGGCGGCGAACGTGTCGTGCTCGGTGACGACGGCGCGCACACGCCGGCCGCCGCGTTCGATGCCGGTGACCTTGTGGTGCGCCAGGAACCTCGCACCGCGCTCCATCGCGCGTCTGGCCTGCGCCTCGGCCGCGCGCAGCGGTTTGGCGAGGCCGTCGGACGGGATGTGGAAGCCGCCGAGGATCTTGTCGGGGTCGAGCAACGGGTGCAGCCGCGCGCACTCGCCGGGGTCGCGCAGGAAGCTCTCGACACCCCACGACGTCGCCCAGCCGTGCCTGCGCTTGAGGTCCGTCCACCGCTCTGGGGTGGTGGCGACCTCGAGTCCGCCGAGCTGCTGGAAGCACCACTTCCCGTCCATCGTCAGGGCGGTGTACTTCTCCACGGTGTACTTGGCGAACGAGGTCATCGTCCTGCAGCCGGTGGTCTGGAAGACCAGGCCGGGTGCGTGCGAGCTCGATCCGCCGGTCGCGAACAGCGGTCCCTGTTCGAGGACGGTGATGTCGGTCCACCCGCGCGCGGTCAGCTCGTCCGCCAGCGCGCACCCGACGATTCCTGCTCCGATGAGCACAACGCGTGGTTGCGTTGCCATGGAAGGTTCTCCTGCCGTCTGTGGTGGGGTGGCGTCAGATCCGCGGCGCTTCGGCGCCGATGGTCGTGGTGGGTCCGTGTCCGGTGTGGACGACCGTGTCCGGCGGCAGGGTGAGCAGCCGTTCGCGGATCGAGGTGACGATCGTCGGGAAGTCCGAGTACGAGCGGCCGGTGGCTCCCGGACCGCCCTCGAACAGGGTGTCGCCGCTGAAGACCGCTCCGAGTCCGGGCGCATACAGGCAGATCGAGCCGTAGGTGTGGCCGGGTGTGCTCAGCACTTCGAGGGTCGTACCGGCGACAGCGAGCTTGTCACCGTCCGCCAGCCAGACGTCCGGCTCACGGTCCGGATACACCACCGTCCACAGTGCACGGTCTTCGGAGTGGAGCTGGATCGGCGCCCCGGTCTTGTCCGCCACCTCGACGACAGAGTTGATGTGGTCGTCGTGGCCGTGCGTGCAGACCAACGCCGTCACGACACGGCCGCCGATAGCCGCGAGAACGGCCTCCGCATCGTGCGCTGGGTCGATGACGAGCACCTCGTAGTCGTCGCCGACCAGCCACACGTTGTTGTCGACGTCCCAGGTTCCGCCGTCGAGGCTGAACGTCCCGGACGTGACCACGTGCTCGATCCGTGCGCTCACAGGACCACCACCGAACGCAGCACGCGACCGTGGTGCATGTCCTCGAACGCCTTCTCGACGTCCTCCAGGCCGATCGTCTCCGTGACGAACGCGCCGAGGTCCAGCCGGCCCTGCAGGTAGAGGTCGATGAGCATCGGGAAGTCGCGGCTGGGCAGGCAGTCGCCGTACCAGGAGGACTTCACCGCGCCGCCGCGGGAGAACACGTCGATCAGCGGCAGCTCGAACGTCATGTCCGGGGTCGGCACGCCCACCAGCACGGCGGTGCCGGCGTGGTCGCGCGCGTAGAAGGCCTGCCGGAACGTCTCCGGCCGGCCGACGGCGTCGATCACGACGTCGGCGCCGTTCCCGTCGGTCAGTTCGCGGATCGCCTCGACGACGTCCTGGCTGCGGGCGTCGACGGTGTGGGTCGCGCCGAACCTCTGCGCCCACTCGAGCTTGGTGTGGTCCAGGTCGACGGCGATGATCGTGCGCGCCCCCGCCAGCCGGGCACCCGCGATGGCCGCGTCCCCGACACCGCCGCAGCCGAGCACCGCCACGCTGTCACCCCGGCCGACCCCACCGGTGTTGATCGCGGCGCCGATACCCGCCATCACACCGCAGCCGAGCAGACCGGCGACCTCGGCCGGTGCCTTGGGGTTCACCTTCGTGCACTGTCCGCTGTGGACGAGCGTCTTCTCCGCGAACGCGCCGATGCCGAGCGCCGGCGACAACGGGGTGCCGTCGGCGAGGGTCATGGGCTGGGAGGCGTTGTGGGTGTTGAAGCAGTACTGCGGCCGCCCTCGCAGGCAGGAGCGGCACGAGCCGCACACCGCGCGCCAGTTGAGGATGACGAAGTCCCCCGGCTCCAGGCCGGTCACGCCCTCGCCCACGGCCTCGACGACACCCGCGGCCTCGTGCCCGAGCAGGAACGGGAACTCGTCGTTGATCCCGCCCTCCCGGTAGTGCAGGTCCGTGTGGCAGACCCCGCAGGCCTGGACCTTCACCAGCGCCTCGCCGGGTCCGGGGTCCGGCACGAGGATGGTCTCGACGGAGACCTCGGCTCCGCGCCCCGCCGCCACGACACCGTTCACTGCGTGTGCCACGTACTTCTCCTGACTCGTCAAAGGTGGGAGTAGAGGGGGTGCTTCTTCGCCAGCAACGAGACGCGCGCGGCGAGATCGGTCTCGTCGTACGACGGCTGGAGCGCGGCGGCGATGACGTCCGCGACCTCGGTGAAGTCCGCGGCGGTGAAGCCGCGGGTGGCGAGTGCCGGGGTACCGATGCGCAGTCCGGAGGTGACCATCGGCGGGCGCGGATCGAACGGCACCGCGTTGCGGTTGACGGTGATGCCGATGCGGTGCAACCGGTCCTCGGCCTGCTGCCCGTCCAGTTCGGACTCGACGAGGTCGACGAGCACCAGGTGCACGTCGGTGCCGCCGGAGAGCACCTTCACCCCGGCCGCGGCGCAGTCGGGCCGGGAGAGGCGTTCGGCGAGAATGCGCGCACCTTCGAGAACCCGCTGCTGGCGCTCGCGGAACTCCTCGGTCGCCGCGACCTTGAACGCCACCGCCTTGGCCGCGATGACGTGCTGCAGCGGCCCGCCCTGCTGACCGGGGAACACCGTGGAGTCGACCTTCTTGGCCAGCTCCTTCGTGCACAGCACCACTCCGCCGCGCGGACCGCCGAGCGTCTTGTGCGTGGTGGTCGTGACGAGGTCGGCGTACGGCACCGGGCTGGGGTGCAGGCCCGCGGCGACAAGACCCGCGAAGTGCGCCATGTCCACCATGAGCTTGGCGCCCACCAGGTCCGCGATCCGGCGGAACTCGGCGAAGTCCAGCTGCCGCGGGTACGCCGACCAGCCGGCGATGATCAGCTTCGGCCTCGTCTCCAGCGCCAGCCGCTCGACCTCGGCCATGTCCACGCGTCCGGACTCGCGGTCCACCTGATACGCCACGACGTGGTAGAGCCGGCCGGAGAAGTTGATCCGCATCCCGTGGGTCAGGTGGCCGCCGTGCGCCAGGTCCAGCCCCATGATCGTGTCACCCGGCTGGAGCACCGCCGCCATCGCCGCGGCGTTGGCCTGCGCACCCGAGTGCGGCTGCACGTTCGCGTGCTCGGCACCGAAGAGAGCCTTCACCCGCTCGATCGCCAGCGCCTCGATCACGTCGACGTGCTCGCACCCGCCGTAGTACCGGCGCCCCGGGTAGCCCTCGGCGTACTTGTTCGTCAGCACCGAACCCTGCGCCTGCAGCACACCCACCGGCGCGAAGTTCTCGGAAGCGATCATCTCCAGCGTCGACTGCTGGCGGTGCAGCTCGGCGCGGATCTCGGTGGCGACCTCGGGATCGAGCTCGTCGAGGTCCAGTTCCAGAACAGAGGTGGAGACGGAGAGTGACAACGGGCCAACCCTTCCGAGCTTGTTCCGTAATGCGCAACCTTGTTCGCATTGTGCAACTGCGACGCGCATCACGGTGAGACTCGGGCGCGAGGTTGTCAAGCCCCCGTCGCACGGACGGCCGCATCCGATACGACGACGTTCCGGGTGGTCACAATCCCGGAACGCGAACGAGCCCCCGGCTCGGGCCGGGGGCTCGCTGGTCGGCGCGGGCTGTCAGGACACGGGGTGCCCCATCCTGACGGAGAGGTCGCGCGACGCCGTCCGCAGCCGAGCTCGGCGGCGATCTCGGTGATCCCAGCCTCGCCGTTGCGTGCCAGCAGCTCGAGGATGGCGACCGCCCGGTCGACCGACTGCACGAGCGCGGCGTCGCGCTCCTCCCCGTTGTTGCGCATGACGCGACGGTAACCGACTGGCGCAACACACCCTGGCTCCTTGACGGCCCTCCTGATCCTAAGCCATCCTGCTGTTGCGTATCGCACACCATGTTCCGTAATACGCAACGGAGGGCTTGAGATGATCACCGCTTGCGCCGTGGACGACCTGCCCGCCGGCGAGTCCGTGCGCGTTTCGGGAGACGTGGCGATCGCCGTCTTCAACGCGGACGGCGAGTTCTACGCCATCGACGACACGTGCAGCCACCAGGACGCCTCCCTCTCCGAGGGCTGGCTGGAGGGCTGCTTCGTCGAGTGCCCGCTGCACGCCGCGAGCTTCGACCTCCGCACCGGTGTCCCGACCTGCCTGCCGGCCAAGAAGCCGGTGCGCACGTATCCGGTCGTCGTGCAGGACGGCGTGATCTACGTCGACACGCGGAGTCGCGAGGCCGTCGCATGAGAACGGTCGTGGTGGCCGGAGCCTCGCTGGCGGGCCTGCGTTCCGTGGAGGAGCTCCGCAAGCAGGGCTTCGACGGGCGCGTGGTCGTCATCGGCGAAGAGGTCCACGCGCCCTACGACCGGCCACCTCTGTCCAAGGCGTTCCTCGCGGGCACCCTGCCCGCCGAGGAGCTCGCACTCGCCGAGCAGAGCGACGTCGACGAATGGGCAGCCGAGTGGCGCCTCGGGGTCCGCGCCGAACGGGTCGACCCGCACGCGGGCGAGATCCACCTCTCCACTGGCGAGATCGTGCGGACAGACGGCCTCGTGATCGCCACCGGCGGCCGCGCCCGCACGCTGCCCGGTACCTCTGCGCTCGCCGGCGTGCACACCCTGCGGACCCTCGACGACGCCGTCGCCCTGCGCGCGGACCTGCGCCCCGACGCCCGCGTCGTGGTCGTCGGCGCGGGCTGGATCGGCGCCGAAGTCGCCTCCACCTGCCGCGGACTGGGCCTCGACGTGACGGTGGCCGAGGCCGCCCCGGTACCGATGGAACGCGCCCTCGGCGCGTCGCTGGGCCGGATCTGCGCCGACCTGCACGCGGACCACGGCGTCGACCTGCGCCTCGGCGTCGGTGTCGCCGGCTTCACCGCCGACGGCACGCGGGTGACCGGCGTGACCCTCCAGGACGGCTCGCACCTGCCCGCCGACGTCGTGGTGGCGGGTGTCGGCATGGAGCCCGCGACCGGCTGGCTGCACGGATCCGGGCTCCCGCTCGACAACGGGGTGCTGTGCGACACCGGCTGCGTCACGCCGATCCCCTCGGTGGTCGCCGTCGGCGACGTCGCCAGGTACCGCACACCCGAGGGCCGCCAGGTCCGCCACGAGCACTGGACGAACGCCTCGGAGCAACCGGTCGTGGCCGTGCGCAACCTCCTGGCGGGCACCACCCTCGACACGTTCCGGCCGTCCGGTTACGTGTGGTCCGACCAGTACGGCGTTCGACTGCAGCTCGCGGGTGAGACCAGCGGCGCGGACGAGATCGCCATGATCGACGGCTCTCCCGACGACCGGAAGTTCGTCGCCGAGTTCCGCCGCGACGGCCACGCCGTCGGCGTCCTCGCCATGAACAACGCCAAGCTCTTCGGCAGGATGCGCCGCCAGCTCTCGGCCACGGCCGGCCACTGACGCACCTCGGACACGGCATGATCGGCGAACTGGAGTAATCGTCCACAGTGGAGTTCCATGGCGGTGTCCCGGCACGTACCGGGACACCGCCACGACTCACTCGGCGGGCCGTGCCGCCGCCGTCACGCGGAGGGCGCGCATCGTCGGCACCATGCCTCCCACCAGCGCGATCACCACACACGTCGACACCACGCCGCCGAGTTGCAGCAGCGGAAGGTCCATGACGGCTTCGGCGCCCGTTGAGGCGAGGCCGCGCCACACGCCGATGATGGTGATGACGGCCACCAGCAGACCCAGCACCACACCCACCAGCACCACCGCCAGGATCTCGCCCAGCATCACGCCGGTGATCTGACGGCCCGTCGCACCGATGCGGCGCATCAGCCTGATCTCCTCCGTGCGCTCACCCATCGACATCGCCAGGGTGTTCGCGATGGAGATTCCCGTGTAGAGGATGGCCATGCCGAACAGCAGGGCGATCGCGATCAGGTTGTCCTGCTGCGAGTTCTGGGACTGGGTGGTCAGCCAGTCCTCCGCGGTCGACACCTCCACGGCAGGCAGGGCGGCGAGGGCCTTGCGCACGTCGCCGGTGTCGGCGCCCGGCGCCAGCAACACGTAGGCCTCGCTGGTCAGCGGGTCGTGCACGTGGCCGCGCGCGATCTCCGGTGACAGCAGGATGTCCGGGAGGCCGGCGTCGGCGCTCAGCACGGCGGCCACGGTCACGGGGGCCGGGGTGCCGTCGCCCAGGTACACCGTCACCTGCTGGCCCGCCGTCCAGCCCAGCAGGTTCGACGCCTCACGGGTCACCACCACGGACGCGCCGGCGAACTGGTCCAGCGAACCCGATGCCGGTGCCACCTTGAACACCGCGCCGAGAGTCCTCGGGTCGGCGACGCCCATGGTCACCTGGTCCGGTTCGCCCAGGTTCGGTGCCCAGCCGCTCGTCTTCACCACGCCGGTCACGTCCGCGACGCCCGGTACGGACTTCATCTTGTCGATGGTGTCCTGCGGCAGGCCCGCTCCGCTTTGTGCCGTCACGACGAACGGCGCGGACAGGTGCGCTCGCGCGTCGGCCGCCGCTGTCGCGCTGGTCGTCGCGATCACGCCCAGCATCGACGAGCCGATCGCCACGGTGATGAGGATCGGTGCCGCCAGCGCGGCGACGCGGCGTGGCGCCACCCGGCTGTTGGCACCGGCGAGCAGGCCGGTCACGTCCGTCCAGGCCGTCAGCGGCCGGGAGAGCAGCCACACCAGCGGTGGCACGAACAGCGGTGCCAGTGCGGCCAGTGCGACGACCAGCACCTCGGTCAGGACGATCGCGAACACGACCGAGGCCTCGCCGCCGACGCGTGCCATCAGCAGGATCATCAGCAGTGCGAGGCCGAAGAAACCGATGCCGATCAGCCAGCGGCCGCGGGTCATCACGCCCTGCTCGACATCGGCCTGCCGCAACGCCTCCACCGCCGCGACCCTGCCCGCCTGGCGGGACGCGGCGAACACGCCGAGCACCGAAACGCCCACGCCCACGATGAAAGCCACGGTGAGCGCCAGTGGTGACACGGGTGCGCTGAAGCCCGGCGGTGCGATGCCGAAGCTCACGGTCAGCCCCGCGAGCACCTGCCCGCCAATGGCACCGAGGACGCAGCCGGCCGCCGAGGCCAGCGCTCCGACGATGGCGGCCTCGCCGATCATCATCCGCTGCACCTGCTTCGGCGTGGCGCCGACGGTGCGCAGCAGCGCGAGCTCCCGCCTGCGTTGTGCCACCACGAAGGCGAACGTGCTGGCGACGACGAAGATCGACACGAACGCCGAGATGAGCGCGGTGATCGCGAGGAACGAACCCGCGTCGGTGACGGCGCTGGTGTAGTCGCTGACCGTCGCGGGGTCGAGCTTGTCCGCGCCCGTCACGACCACCAGCGAGGGGTCACCGAGCGCCTGGCGCAGCTGCTCGGCCAGTGCCTCCGGTGTCGTGCCGTCCTCGCCGAACACCCCGATCGCGTCGACCTGGTCGCTCGCGCCGGTCAGTTCGGCCGCCGCCTGGTCGGTGAAGAACACCGCGGCGACGGCGAACCGCCCGTCGCCGCCCGGTCCCTTCGCGACGCCGGCGACCTTCACCGCGCGGACACCGCCGAGCGTGATGACATCGGTGCGGTCGCCGGGTTCGAGGTTGTGACGCTTCGCCGTGTCCTCGTCCAGCACGACCTCGTCCCGCGAGCGGGGTTCGGTGCCCTCGGTCAGCCGGTACGGCGCGAGCGCGGCGCTCGACCACCCGTGCCCTGCCCGCGTGCCGTCCTCTCCTCCGACGAGGGTCGCCGAGAACGTGCGGTCCGGATGGACGGCCCTGACCCCAGGTACAGCGTCCACTTTGGACGTCAGGTTGACGGGAATCCGGCGCGCCTCCAGCAGAAGCGGCGCGTAGTCGAACGTCGTGTCACCGTCGTCAGTCGGGATGTGCGCGCGTTGCTGGGCACGCACGACGACCGACGCGGCTTCGAAGCGGCCCGCACCGATCTGGTCGCGCACGAGAGAGGCGTCCCTGGTGGCGAGCAGCATCTGGCCGGTGGCCGCCAGCATCGTCACGCCGAGCACGACCACGACGATCAGGCCGGTGAACAGCCTCCAGCGTGTTCGCACCGACAGTGCGGAGATCCAGAACACCTCAGCCCCCCAGCGCGGCGAGCTTGGCCGCGACCGTCTCGGGCGTGGGCTGCCGCTGCTCGGCGACCACGACTCCGTCGCTGAGGAACACGACCCGGTCCGCGCACGCGGCAGCCATCGGGTCGTGGGTCGCCATCACCACCGTCTGTCCACGTACATCGACGAGGTGCCGCAACGCACTCAGCACTTCACGTCCATTGTGGACGTCCAGCGCACCCGTCGGCTCGTCGGCGAAGAGCACCTCCGGGTTGGTGATCAGCGCGCGGGCGATCGCGACGCGCTGCTGCTGACCGCCGGAGAGCTGTCCAGGGCGGTGCTTGGCGCGGTCGGCGAGCCCGACCTGGCGCAGCGCGTCGATCACCTGGGCCGAGGCCGGCTTGTGCCCGGCGAGTCGCAGCGGCAGCATGACGTTCTGCTCGGCGGTCAGCGCGGGCAGCAGGTTGTAGGCCTGGAACACCATGCTGATGCGGCTGCGGCGCAACCGTGCGAGCGAGTCCTCGTCGAGCCTGCTGATGTCCGTCTCGCCGATGAACACCTGCCCGGCGCTCGGCCTGATCAACCCTGCCGCACAGTGCAGCAACGTGGTCTTGCCGGAACCGGACGGGCCCATCACCGCTGTCATCGAGCCGCGGCCGAAGCCGAGCGCCACTTGACGGACGGCGTGCACCACCGCGTACTTCGTGCCGTAGTTCATCGTGACGTCCACCAGCGTGACGGCGTCGCCGATCGACCTGCCCACCGGTGCGGTCGTTTGTCCCCTTGTGCCGAACATGTACCCAAGTCAACTCGGCCGGCGGTCCCGCCACATCGCAGTTCGCTGCGATCTTGGGGGTGTAGCTGGCCACACCCCCGATCGGGTCAAAGCAGGTCAGGCGCGCTCGCTGTTGAGATACGCGAGCACCGCGAGCACCCGCCGGTTGCCGCTGTCCGCCGGCTGCAGGCCGAGCTTGGTGAAGATCGCGCCGATGTGCTTCTGCACCGACGACTCGGTGATGTGCAGGTGGTTCCTGATGGTCGTGTTGTCCTGGCCCTGCGCCATCAGCGCCAGCACCTCGCGCTCGCGCGGGGACAGGTTGTCGATCGGATCGCTGGTGCGGCGGGTCAGCAGCTGCCGCACCACTTCCTGATCCATCACCGTGCCGCCGCCCGCGACCCGGACGAGCGCGTCGACGAACTCCTCGACCCGTGACACGCGGTCCTTGAGCAGATAGCCGACACCGCCGGGCGCTCCGGCCATCAACTCGGTGGCGTAGCTGGTCTCCACGTACTGGGAGAGCACCAGCACCGGCAGGCCGGGCACGCGGCGCCGGGCCTCCAGCGCGGCCCGGATGCCTTCGTCGCGGAACGTCGGCGGCATCCGCACGTCCACGATCGACACCTCGGGGCGGTGCTCGACCGCGGCCTCCACGAAGCTGTCGCCGTCGACGACTCTGGCCACGACCTCGAACCCCGCCCTGGACAACAACAGCGCGAGTCCTTCCGCCAGCAGGACGTTGTCCTCCGCGATCACCGCCCGCACGGCAGCTCCACCACGATCCTGCTCGGTCCGCCCGCCGGGCTCTCCACCTTCACCACTCCGTCCAGCGCGGCGACCCGGCGCCGGATGCCGACCACGCCGCTGCCTCCCGCCTCGTCGATACCACCCCTGCCGTCGTCGGTCACCTCGACGACCAGCCATTCCCCCGCTGTGCGCACCCGCACGTCGACGGACTTCGCGCCGCTGTGCTTGGCCACGTTGGTGAGTGCCTCCGCCAGCGCGAAGTAGGCCGCCGTCTCCACGGCGGCCGGCAGCTCACCGGTCTCGTCCAGGTCGAGGTGGGCGGGCACGGGGCAGTCGGCCACGAGCGACCGCACCGCGCCGGCGAGGCCGCGGTCGGCGAGGATCGGCGGGTAGATCGCGCGCACGATGGTGCGCAGCTCCGTCATCGCCGCCTCGACGCCCTCGCTCGCCTCCGCCAGCAACGTGCTCGCCACGTCGGGCTCGGTGGTCATCGTCTGCCGCACGATGCCCAGCCGCAGCGCGATCGACACCAGCCGGGCCTGGATCCCGTCGTGCAGGTCGCGTTCGATGCGGCGCAGTTCGGCGCCGTGCGCGGCGAGTGCCCCGGCGCGCGACTCGGTGAGCACCTCGACGCGTTCCTCGAGCTGCTCGGCGTCCGAGCGGTCCAGCACCGCCAGCGTCAGCGCGGCCCACCACCGGGCGAGGCCCGGCACCACGAAGATCAGCAGGACCCCCGAGACCATCAGCACCGGGACGCCGCTGAGCACCGCCGTGCCCCAGTCCGCGATCGTCACCCCCGGCAGCAGCTGCACGGGATCCGAGTCGGGCAGCGCCCACCAGAACAACGTGCCGCCCAGCGAGGCCAGCAGCAGTCCCAGCAGCAACGCCGTCAGCAGGCCGAGCGGCAGCCCGATCACGACGTGCACCGGCAGCCAGGCGAGGTCGCGCCACGTCGTCGGGTCCCCGAACACGCCGCGCCACCAGCTGAAGACCCCGCCGCGCAACGGCTGGAACCGCCGGCGCACCGGCCTGCCGAGCAGATGGCCCGCCAGGACGCGGTGCGTGTCGGTCCACAGCCGCAGCACCACCAGCACCATCGGCAGGAAGACCAGGCCCACGCCGCCCGCGACGATCGCCAGCGCGGCGACGAGCAGGGCGAGGGGGAACAACGCCGTCACGACCGAGGACGGCGCCATGAGCACCATGGTGGGCACGGTGCGACGCACCCCGCCCCAGACCGCACTCACCCCCGCGCCACCTCCCCGTGTCCCGGCGCCAGGCCATCTTCCCGGATCGGGCTAGGAGCCGAGCAGGCGGCCACCCTGGAGCGTCTCGGCGTAGGAGAACACGTACCCCGTGCCGATCTCGACCGGTGCCAGCGCGGCGAAGTCACCGTCCAGCACGTCGAACAGGCGCAGATCGGCCTCACCCCGCCACACCGGCGTGAACTCGACCCCGGTGACCTCCGAGGTGACGAGCTCGCTCACCGGCTCGTCCTCCGGCGTCCACGCAGGGAAGTACCTCGTGTGCACCAACGGCACGGTGTGCAGCACGGGAGGTTCGTCCGCGAGTCCGGTCAGCTTGACGCTCGCCTCCGCCACCCGCCTGCCGGACACGGAGAGCGAGCCGTGGAAGCGCTCTCCCGGCGCGGGCCGCTGCCCGGCGACACCGACCGGCTTCGGCCGCGTCTGGTGGATCGCGCCGAACTGCTTCGGCATGCCCTGGATCCAGCCGCGCACCAGCGGCACCGGCTGGTCGACCCACGCGTACGGGCAGCGGGCCATCGGCCTGCCCTCGTGGCTGCAGCCGATCAGCAGCAGGAACTCGGTGAACTGGCAGGTCGCCGGATCCGCGAGCTCGGCGCCGGACTCCGAGCACCACTGCCACTCGGCGAACACGGCGGCGGCCGCGCCCGGATCGGGTCCGAGGTCGAGTCCCGGCGGCAGGAACCGGGCGGCGGCGTCCGGATCCACCCGGTAGTCGACCATGATCACGTCACCGGCGAAGTGCCACGGTGGCGGCGTGATCATCGCGGACGTGCCGCTCGGCGACAGCGGCAGGCTGTAGCCGACGGGCGTGGGCAGGCTCGTCGCGGTCATGAGGAGATCCGTTCCGGTAGTGCCCCGGACCGCGCCCAGGCCGTGCGGAGCGCACGACCCGCGGACGCGAGTTCTGCGGGACGGTTGAGGCTGTAGGAGAGCCGGATGCGGGGCGAGCGCGCCGCCCCGAACCGGGAGCCGGCGGCGACCCGCACCCCGGCGGCGGCCGCGGCGGCCATGAGGTCGTCCTCCGACTGTCCCGCGCCGAAGCGCAGCCAGAGGAAGAAGCCGCCGTCCGGAGTCGTGGCGTCCAGGTCGCCCAGCGCCCCGAGCAGTGCGTCGCGGCGGCTGCGCAGCCTGCCGCGCAACCAGTCCAGGTGCTGGTCGTACTCGCCGCTGGTGATCATCACCGCCACCGCCAGCGACGCCAGGTGGTTCAGCGAGCCGCCGCTGTGGAACAGGCCGTGCCGCAGCAGCCGGGACGCCACGGCCGGTGCGGCGGTCAGCCAGCCCAGCCGCAGGCCGGGACCGATCGTCTTGGAGAAGGTGCCCAGCCGGATCACGCCATCGGGATCCAGCTCGGCCAGTGCCGGCGGGGTCGCGGCCCCGGTGAGGCCCAGTTCGGCGTACGCGTCGTCCTCGACGACGAGAACGCCGCGCCGGGCCGTCACCTCCAGCAGCTCCCGGCGCCTGCGCTCGGGCACCACCTGCCCGGTCGGGTTGTGGAAGGTCGGGTTCAGGTAGACGAAAGCCGTGTCCGACGCGGCCAGCGCGTCGTCCAGCGCGCCGGGGTCCATCCCGTCGGCGTCCGCGGGCACGTGCGCGAGCCGCAGGCCGCAGCTGGTGAGGATGGCCCGCCCGTAGTCGTAGCCGAGCCGGTCCGTCACCACGGTCTGTCCCGGTGCCGCCAGCGTGGTGCCGAGCAGGTGCAACGCCTGCGAGGTACCAGCCGTCACCACCACGCCGCCGGGGTCCGCGAGACGCGCCCGCCGCGCGAGCACCTCGCGCAACGGGAGCGCTCCCGCGTTGTCCCCGTAGGCGAGGGCGGCGGACCCGAACTCGTCCAGCGCCCTCGCGTACGCGTACCGCACCAGCCCGACGGGTTGCAGGTCCGGACCGGGATAACCCGGCCCGAGGTCGGCCACGCCGGGCGGTGCCACCTCCTGCACGACCCCGAGGCGCCAGCCAGGGGGGAACTCCGTCACGAGGCCACCAGCACCGACCGCAGCAGCCGCGTGGCGGCCTCCACGGCCTCCGGCGACCTGGACAGGGCGATCCGCAGGCAGTTCCCGCCCTCCTCCGGCCGGGCCCAGTGGAACGGCCCGCACGGCAGCGCGAACAGGTTGTGCTGCCGCAGTTCCTGCCACACCGCGAGACCCGAGCGGGAACCGAGGTGCACGCGCTCGACGCTCGCACGGCTGAGCGGATCGGGGAAGGTCACCTCCGGCACCCCCGCGAGCCCGTCGCGCACGATCGCGCGGTTGGTCGCGATGAACCGGTGCAGGTCGGCGAGACCGCCGTCGGCCGCGTCCTCGGCGAGCCGCTTGATCATCAGCAGCACGAGCGGTGAGACGCCGAGCAGGATGTCGGAGTAGACCTTGCCCAGCGGCAGGCCGTTGTGCTCGGACGACACCAGCCAGCCGACCTTCAGCTCCAGCGTCGGCCACAGCTTGCCGGTGTCCTCGATGACCACCCAGCGGCACCCGCTGTCGCGCAGCACCTCGTAGTGGTCGTAGTGCGCGGCCGGGTCGAACCCGCGGAACGACGTGTCGAGCGTCAGCACGACGTCGTGCCGGGCGCACTGCTCGGCGAGCCGCGCCAGCCGCTCACGGGAGACGACCTTGCCGGTCGGGTTGTTCGGCGTGGTGACGAACAGGCACCCCACCGAGTCGAGCAGTGCCGCGTCGAGGTCGCCGCCGTGCAGCTGCTCCTCCTCGACGGCGACGAGCTCCAGCCCGACACCGCGCAGGATGTCCGGGATGTTGTCGAACGTGGGGTGCACCAACGCGATCCGGTCGGCCACGGTCGCGAGCGACCGCGCGAAGATCTCCATCGCGACGGACGACGAGTAGCAGCTGAGGACGCGTCCCTCCGCCGCCGGGTAGGAGTGCTGGCCGAGGAGTTCGAAGTAGGTGCCGATGGCCTCGCGTTCGATCTCGTCGACGGGCTGCTTCACGGCCTGCGCCCACAGCTGCGGCAGGTCCTCGACCACCCGCGACTGGCCGAGGGTGAGGTCCTGGCGGGCGTGACCGTCCGCGAGGTTCAGAGAACTGTTGAGGGCCAGGAATTCGAACTGGGTGAGGTTGCCCAGCGCGTCGTCGCTGACCACGGTCGACCGAGTGTCCTGCATGTGCTCACGAGCTCCTTAACAGGTGGTGGAGACAGGTCAAGCCGCTTGCCTGCCGGGCGCCGGGAAACGGCGGAGGGTGGGGCTGAGGGTGGCGCCGACGGCGATCACCGCGGCCGCGGCCGCGCACGCCATCAGGCCGGTCGTGCCGTCGCCGGAGGCGAGCGCACCGCCCGCGACCGGGCCGAGCGCGCCCGCGGCGCCGGTGAAGAGACCGACGAGACCGCTGAGCCGCCCGCGCAGCTCGTCGGCCGTGACGGACATCTGGTAGGTCATCACCGTCGTGACGGTGACGGGCATGAACATCGCGACCACGCCGAGCACGACACCCAGCAGCACGCCGCCGGGTGTGAAGGCCATGACGAAGATCAGCACGGCCGCGAGCCAGGAGAAGCCGATGATGATCACCGACGCGGGCAGCGCGTCGTGCAGCCTGGCGGCGAGCGCGGCGCCGATCAGGCCGCCCGCGCCGAAGCAGGCCATCATCACGCCGATCTCGCCGGGACCGACCTGGTCCTCGCCGGACACGGCCAGGATGATGACGACCAGCGCGCTGAACACGAGCTGGACGAGCGCGACCCAGATCAGCGTCGTCCTGATAGGACGGTGCTGCCACACCCAGCGCAGCCCGACCGGTTCTCCGGTTTCCTGCTCGTCTTCCACCGCCGGGGACGCGCCCTTCGGCAGGCGGAGCGTCAGCAACGCGATGCAGGACAGGACGAGCATCGCCGCGTTCAGCGCGAACGGCAGCATGTGGTCCACGGTGAACAGCACGCCGCTCGCCAGCGGGCCTGCGAGGCTCGCGAGGTACGGGCGGGCGGTGTTGCGTGCCACCGCCTGCGAGAGCTGCTCCGGCGCGACGACGCTCGGCAGGGCGGCGTCCTCCGCGGGACCGAACACCGAGACGAGCAGTCCGTCGATCGCCGCGACCACGAGGATGTGCGGCAGCGAGTAGGCGTCGAAGTACAGCGCGACCGCGACGCTGGCCATCGCCACCGCCCGCAGGGCCTCGCACACCACCATCACGACCTTGCGGTCGAAGCGGTCCGCGAGATAGCCGGCGGGCACCGATCCCAGCAGCAGCGCCACCGCCATGGTGGTGGCGACCAGGCCGATCTCCACCGCCGACCGCGTCGTGGCGAGGATCAGCAGGGGGAAGCCGATCAGCGCGAGCTCGCTGCCCAGTTCGGAGACGAGCCTGCTGATCCACAGGACGTTGTAGTCGCGGTTGCGGGACAACGGGACGGACGGCCGCACCGCACTTCCCGCCTCGGTCGGCGTCACTGTGACGTTCTCCTGCCTTGTGCTGGTAGCGGCCGGGCGGTCCGGCCACCGAGTTGGAGCAGACGACCGGGCAGGAACCGTCCCGGTGTGACCGGACTGCCGGGCACGGTGAAGGTCAGGTCGGCCCGGCAGGTCACGGTGACGCCCGGCCCGCCGTCGATCGAGAGGTCCAGCCGTCCGCCGCCGCGGTGCGCGACGTCGACCAGCGCGTCGCCGTTGGCGTACCGGCCGGTCAGCTCTTCCGCTTGTGCCTCAGTCGCTTCGGGTCCGTCCGGCGCCGGCCGGTGGTCGGCCACCGCGATGCCGTCCGCCCGCAGTTCGTCGACGAGATCCGGCCACAGCGCCGAGCCGGTGGCCGCGTTCGTGGTCAGCACGACCACCGTCGCGGAGTCCGGTTCGAACCGCAGGTGGCACGAGGTGCCGTCGCCGGTGCCGTCGTGGCCGAACCAGGTGCGGCCCGCTTCCCGGTACACCGCCCAGCCGGGACCCCAGCCGTCGGCGAGGCCGTACGGGCCCGCCGGGTGCCCGGCCAGGTGGTCTTGGCGCATCGCGGCGTCGTGTTTCAGTGCGAACGCCGCCAGGTCGGCCGCGCTCAGCGCGAGCGCGCCCGCCGGTGCCTCGAGCTCGGGCAACGCCTGGTCCGTGATGACCCGCGAGCCGCTGTGCCCCGGCACCGGCCGGCGTTCGGTCGGCGGCCCTGCCACGAACGACGGCGTGATTCCCAGCGGCCACAACAGGATCGACTCGACCGCGTCCCACCAGTTCACGCCGGTGACGTCCTCGACGAGGTGCCCGGCGAGGACGTAACCCGCGTTCGAGTAGGAGAACACCTCGCCGGGCCGGTGCACGAGGTCCTCCGGCCGGCAGTGGCGGGCGACCCAACGTTTCCGCGAGACCCTCTCCTGCTGCTCGACGTTCGCCGCGAGACCCGCGGTGTGGGTGAGCAACTGGCGCGGTGTCACCGGCAGCCGCGGCAGCACCTCGTCCAGACCGAGGTCACCGTCCTCGGCGAGCGTCAGCACGAGCGCCGCGGTGAACGGTTTCGTCAGTGATCCCAACGGGAACGCCGACTCCTTCGTAACGCCGTGGCACGCCTCGAAGACCTCGCCGCCACGCCGGATCACGAGCTGGGAACCGGGCACGTCGTGCTTGCGCGCCAAGCGTTCCAGCAACTCGGAGGGGTTCATGCCGTCCCCTCCGGATCGAGGTGGTGCGCGATCGCGCGGAGTGCGGCGAGGTGCTCGTCCGCGACGTGCCTGACCGTCTTCTCGTCGTGCACGTCCGCCGAGTGGTGCCAGTCGAACGCCAGCACACCGTCGCTCACCGCGCCGACGACCTCCAGCGCGTGGCTCCTGCGCTCGGCCGGGTGCCGAGGTGCGCCCACCGGGTCGTGGAAGCTCTGGTACAGCGGGCTTTCCGCGCCGCCCGCACCGGCCTGGCCGTGGTAGTTGAACAGCACCCCGGCGTTCGCGCGGTCCGCGAGCGCGCCCGGTGCGCCCAGGTACCGCAACGCGCCGTAGGAGATGCCGTTGCCTGGCACCGCCCGCAGCTGCCGCCGGACGTTCTTCACCAGTGCCGGCCAGTCCGGTTCGCCCGCGGGCACGTGCAGCGCCACCGGGTAGATCGCGGTGAACCAGCCGACCGTCCTGGAGAGGTCGACGTCGTCGAACAGCTCTTCCCTGCCGTGGCCTTCGAGGTCGACGACGACGCTTTGCTCGCCGGTCCACCTCGTCAGCGCCCACGCCAGGCCGGACAGCAGCACGTCGTTGACCCGAGTGCGGAACGCTGCCGGCGCCAGCGTCAGCAGGGCGCGGGTCTCCCGTTCGGTCAAGGAGAACGACACCGTCCTGGTCGACGCCTCCACGTCCGGTCCCGGCCCGTCGGCGGGCAGCGGCACGGCGGGTGGCAGTGCCTCCCAGTGCGCCACGTCCTCCGCGAAGCCTCCGTCCGCGACGTGGCCGGCGAGCGCGCGCACCCAGTCACCAGCGGGAGAAGTCCTGGCGCCCAACCGGATCTCACCCGCGAGCGCCTGCCGGTACGCGGACTCGATGTCGTCGACCAGGATGCGCCACGACACCGTGTCCACCACGAGGTGATGAGCGGTGACGAACAGCATCGGCCGCCGGTGCGTGCCGAGGTCGAACAGCAGCGCGCGCAGCAGAGGACCGGTCGCGAGGTCGAAGCTCGCGTCCACCTCCGCCGCCCGCTTGTCCAGCTCGGCGCGCAGGTCCTGGTCACCGATCGCGCTCAGGTCCTGCCGGGCGAGCACGTCCACCTGCGCGGGCGGCGCGTAGAACTGCCGCCACCGGCCGTCTTCGCAGACGAACCGGGCGCGCAACGCGTCGTGGTGCGCTGTCACCGCGTCGAGTGCCCTGCGCAGGGCCTGCTCGTCCACGTCCGCCGCCAGTTCCGCGAGGAACGACTGGGTGAAGTGGTGCGGTGCGACCTGGTTCGTGGTGAGGAACTCGTGCTGCACGGGCGTCAGCGGCACCTCGCCCACCACGGGTTCGTCCCCCGGTCCGCGCGTCCCGGCCGGCTGGGCGACCGCGGCCAGCTCGCCGAGTGTCTGGTGCAGGAACAACTCCCGCGAAGAGATCTGCAGACCGGCTTCGCGGGCGCGGTACACCAGCTGGATGCCGAGGATCGAGTCGCCGCCCAGCTCGAAGAAGTTGTGTCCCGTGCCGACGCTGGTCGCGGGCACGCCGAGCACGTCGGCCCAGATACCCGCCAGGGTCTCCTCGGCAGGTGTTCCCGGTGCCAGGTAAGGGGTTCCGGTCACGTCCTCCAGCTCGGGCGCGGGCAGTGCCCGCCGATCCGTCTTGCCGCTCTGGGTCAGCGGCAGCTCGTCCAGCACGGTGATGGTCGAGGGCACGGCGTGCGCGGGCAGCACCTGGACGAGGTGCCTGCGCAGGTCGGGCAGGTCGATCTCGTCCGCGGGCACCACGTAGGCGTGCAACCGGACGGTGCCGCCGTCGGCACGCGCCGCCGCGGCCGCGCTCAACACCTGGGCGTGGCCGGTCAACGCCTGTTCGACGTCACCGAGCTCCACCCGGTGACCGCGGATCTTCACCTGGTCGTCGGTGCGCGCGAGGAACTCCAGCACGCCGTTGGGCAGCCACCGCGCGGCATCGCCCGTGCGGTACATCCGGCAGTCCGGCCAGTACGGGTCGGTCCGGAACGGGTCGGGCAGGAAGGCGCACTCGGACTGCTCCGGCCGGTTCAGGTAACCGCGTCCGACACCGGCGCTGCCGATGTGCAGTTCTCCGGTCACGCCAACGGGAACCGGGCGTCCGTGCGGGTCGAGCAGGTAGATGCCGGTGTTCGCCAGCGGCCTGCCGATCGGCACGTACGGTCCGGCGCCGATCGGTTCGCGAGAGACCTCGTGCAGCGTCGCGTCCACCGTGTTCTCGGTAGCGCCGTAGGCGTTGACGACGATCGTGTCCGGACCGACCCGCTCGAGCAGCTCGGCGCACTCACCGGCGTGCCACGCCTCGGAACCGACCGCCAGCACGCGCAACGAGTCGGCACGCGTGCCACGGCGCGCCAGCTCACGCGCGATCGCCGTGGCCAGCACCGGCACCGTCACGAACAGCTCGGCGCGCGTCTCGGCGAGCAGGTCCACCAGTGCGGGCGGATCGGTCACCAGGTCCGCGGGGCAGATCTCCATCGTGCCGCCGAACAGGGTCGACCACACGAAGTCGGAGAAGAACAGGTCCACGCCGAACCCGGAGACGGACAGGCAGCTCGGCCGCGTCCCGGTCAGGCCGTACCGGTGGTCCCACACGCGGGCCAGGTGGTGCACGTTGCGGTGCTCCACCATGACGCCCTTGGGCTTGCCGGTCGAACCGGACGTGTAGATCACGTACGCGAGGTCCTCCGGCGTGACCTCCGTGACCGGCGTGGTGTCCGGATATCCGTCCACAAGGGACCAGTCGAGCGGCACGACGTGGCGTGCCGTCAGCCCGTGCTCCTCGGCCAGCCCGTCGCCGGAGAGGAGCACCTCGGCTCCCGCGTCGGCGAGCATGTCCTTCAGCAGGCGCGCCGGGTAGCCCGGTTCCAGCGGTACGAACGCGCCGCCCGCCTTGAGCACGGCGAGCAACGCCACCACCGCGTCGACGCCACGGTCGGCGCAGACACCGACGAGCGACCCGACGGTGACACCCTTGCCCACCAGGTGATGGGCCAGCTTGTTGGCCTTCGTGCGCAGTTCGGCGAAGCTCAGGCTGTCGGTGCCGCACCGCACCGCGATGCCGTCCGGGTGTTCCGCGGCAATCGCGTCGAACAAGTCGTGCAGACGTTCCGGCGGGCCGAAGTCGACCGGGGTGCCACCCCACTCGGTGAGCATCCGGTGCTGTTCCTCCGCCGTGATCAGCGGCAGTTCCCGCATCGGCCGGGCCGGTTGCGCCACCACGCTTTCCAGCACCAGCAGCAGGTGCCGGCCCAGCCGCTCGACGGTGGCCGGGTCGAACAGGCCGGTGCTGTAGCTGATCCGGCCGAGCAGCCGTCCGTCGCGCTCGGTGAAGTCCACGCTGAGGTCGTGGCTCGCGTCGCCGCCGTCGAACTCGACCTCCTCGGCCACCAGTCCCGGCAGTGCCAGACGGTGCTCCGGCGTGCTGTCCAGCACGACCATCGCCTCGACCAGGGGGTTCCTGCTCGGGTCGCGCTCGGGCCGCAGCACGTCGACGAGCCGTTCGAAGGGCAGATCGCCGTGCGCGAAGGCCTCCAGCGCCGTCGCCCGCACCGCCGTGAGGAAGTCCGCGAACGACAGCGACTCGTCCACATCGGACCGGATGGCGACGGTGTTGATGAAGCAGCCGACCAGGCCCTCCAGCTCGGCACGGTCCCGGCCGGCGGTCGCCGTGCCGACCACGACGTCGCGCTGCCCGCAGTAGCGCGCGAGCAACACCTGGACCGCGGCCACCAACGCGTGGAACAGCGTGGCTTCCCGGTCACGGGCCAGTGCGCGCAGACGGCCGAGCAGCTCGGCGTCGACCTCGAACGACCACGCCGCGCCGTCGGACGTGCGCACCGGCGGACGAGGACGGTCCGTCGGCAGGTCCAGCGATGTCACGCCGGCCAGCTGCTCGCGCCAGTAGTCCACCTGCCGGTCGAGCGCAGCGCCGGACAGCCGGTCCCGCTGCCACACCGCGTAGTCCACATAGGACACAGGGAGTTCCGGCAGCTCCGCCCGCCCACCGTCGAGCGCGGCGGTGTAGCAGGCGCTCAGCTCCTCGACGAGCACGCCCATCGACCAGCCGTCGGTGATGATGTGGTGCAGCGTCAGCACGAGCACGTGCTCGTCGTCGGCGACCTCGACCAGCAACGCACGTGCCAGCGGGCCGGTGCGCAGGTCGAACGGACGGGTCATCTCCTGCCGAAGCCGTTGCCGCAGGATGTCTTCGTCCGCCCCGTCGAGGCGCTCCAGCGGCAGGTCGCCGACGGGATGCACCACCTGCACCGGGCGTTCGCCGACGTAGTCGAACGTGGTCCGCAACGCCTCGTGGCGACCGGCCAGCGTCGCCAGCGCCTCGGTGAGCACATCCACGCGCAGCTCGCCACGCAGCCGGACGGCGGACAGGATGTTGTACTCCGCGGTGCCCGGTGCGAACTCGTCGAGGAACCACAACCGTTGCTGTGAGAAGGAGAGAGGCGCCTGCTCCGGCTGCGGGGACAGCCGGGGAACGCGCTCCTGCGCAGGCTCTCCGGGGACGAGCGCGTCCGCGAGCGCCCGCACGGTCGGCGTGTCGAACATCTGCCGGGGCGAGACCTCCGCGCCCAGCGCCGACCGCAGCCGGGACGCGACCTGGATGCTGAGGATGGAGTCGCCGCCAAGCTCGAAGAAGTCGTCGTCGACGCCGACCCTGCCGACCCGGAGCACCTCCCGCCAGACGTCCGCGACCGCGCGTTCGGCGGCCGTGCCGGGAGCCGTGTAGGGCCTGCTCGCCTGGTCCTGCTCGGGAGCGGGCAACGCCTTGCGGTCCAGCTTTCCGTTGCGGGTCAGCGGAATCTCCGGCACCACGACGAACGCGGACGGCACCATGTGCCCCGGCAGCCGGTCGCGGGCGTGGTCGCGCAGCTCACCGGGCGACGGCTCGTCGCCGACGACGTAGGCCACCAGCCGCTTGCCGCCGGGACCGTCCTCGCGGGCGATGACAGCCGCTTCCGCTACGGCGGGGTGCGCGGTGAGCACCGCCTCGATCTCGCCGGGTTCGATGCGGAAGCCGCGGATCTTCACCTGCTCGTCGGAACGCCCGAGGTACTCCAGCGCACCCGCGCGGGTCCACTTCGCCACGTCACCCGTGCGGTACATGCGGCTGCCCGGCGCGCCGAACGGATCCGCGACGAACCGCTGGGAGGTCAGGCCGGGCTGGTTCAGGTAGCCGTCGGCCAGACCCGCGCCCGCCACGTACATCTCGCCCGGGACGCCCACAGCGACCGGTGCGAGCCGCTCGTCCAGCACGTAGACGCGCAGATCCGGGATCGGCACGCCGATCACTCCGCCGGTCGTGGCGGCCGTCAGCGGGGCGTAGGTGACGTGCACCGTCGTCTCGGTGATGCCGTACATGTTGATGAGAGCGGGAGCGTCGTCGGCATGCCGCTCGTACCAGTCGTTCAGCCGGCGCGGATCGAGCGCTTCGCCGCCGAAGATCACGTAGCGCAGCGACAGCGTGTGGCCCGTGCTCTCCGCATCGGCGCGCATCAGCTGGTAGAACGCGGACGGCGTCTGGTTGAGGACGGTGACGCGTTCCTCCGCCAGCAACCGCAGGAAGTCCTGCGGTGTGCGCGACACCGCGTGCGGCACCACGACCAGACGGCCGCCGTGCAGCAGTGGTCCCCACAGCTCCCACACCGAGAAGTCGAACGCGTAGGAGTGGAACAACGTCCAGACATCGTCCGCGCCGAACTCGAACCAAGACCTGGTCGAGGTGAACAGCCGCACCACGTTCGACTGCGGGACGACCACGCCCTTCGGCCGGCCCGTCGACCCGGAGGTGTAGATGACGTAGGCGGGATGTGCCGGGGTGAGACCGGCGTGGTCGAGGTCCACATCGGACAGTCCGGCCAGCTCGGTCTCCGCCGGCACCACCACGGGCACGTCCGCGTCGATCCCGGACGTCGCGACGATCACCGCGGGGGCGGAGTCCACGAACACCTCGCGGACGCGCTGCTCGGGGTAGTCCGGGTCGATCGGCACGTAGCCGGCACCGGCCTTCAGCACGGCCAGCACCGCCACCACCAGCTCGGCGGACCTCGGCAGCACGAGCGCCACGAACCGGCCCGGTCCGGCACCGCGGGAGACCAGCACGCGGGCGAGCCGGTTGGCCGCGGCGTTGAGCTCGGCGTAGGTCAGGGTGGTGGCGCCGTCGGTGATCGCGACCGCGTCCGGCACCGCGCGTGCCCTCGCCTCGAACAGCTCGGGCAGCGTCTCCGCGACCTCCGAGGTCTCCCGCCCGTTCCACCCGACCAGCAGCTGCTCGCGCTCCCGCACGTCCAGCAACGGCAGGCCGGCCACCGGACCTGACGCACCGTCCGCGAACGCGGTCAGCACGGTGCTCAGATGGCCCGCCACGGCCTGGACGGTCTCGTCGGCGAACAGCTCGGGGTCGTAGTTCAGGAACAGGTGCAGCGAGTCGCTCAGGTGCGCGGTCAGCGCGAGCGGGAAGTTGGTCTGCTCGTCACCGACGTACTCGCGGACCGTGATGCCGTTGCGCGACGCCGCTGCCTCGTCGTACGGGTAGTTCTCGAAGACGACGATGCTGTCGAACAGGTTCACGCCGCTCGGCACCTCGCTCCAGCCCTGGATCTGGCCGGGCGAGACGTACTCGTACTGGCGCGACTCGGCGACGGTGTCCTGCAGCGCCCGCAACCAGCCGGCGAGGTCGTCGCTTCCCGTCACGTCCACGCGCACGGGAACGGTGGTGATGAACAGGCCGAGCACGTCGCCCGCCCCCGCCAGGTCGGCGGGCCTGCCGGAGACCGTCGCACCGAAGCACACGTCGGACTCGCCGCTGTAACGCGACAACAACGCCGCCCACGCACCCTGGATCACGGTGTTCGGCGTCAGCCGCGCCTCGCGGCAGAACCGCAGCACGTGCTCGGAGAGACCGGCGGGCAGGCCGACCTCGATCCGGCCGGAGGTGCGGGACCGGTGCGCGCCGGAGGGAGCGTGGTCGAACGGCAGCGGTGTCGGGGCGGTCATCCCGGCCACCACGCCCCGCCAGTACTCCTCTGCCGCGGGGACGTCCTGTTCCGCGAGCCACTCCACGTAGTCCCGGAAGGGACGCCTCGGGGTGAGTGCGGCCGGGGCGCCGGTGAAGGCGGCGTACTGCTCGAACACGTCGGACAGCACTCCCGCGAAACTCCAGCCGTCGAGCAGGATGTGGTGCGAGAACCAGAAGACGTGCACACGTGTGTCGTCCAAGCGCAGGAAAGCGAGCCACATCAACGGTGCCGTACCGAGGTCGAGCTCGCGGGCCGAGTGCTCGTCCCACAACGACTCCACCTTCGCCCGCTGCTCGTCCGGACGCAGGCCACGCAGGTCGTGGTGCTCCATCGGCACGCGAAGTCCAGGCGCACGAACGACCTGCAGCGGCTCCGGCACGTCCTGCCAGACGATCTCGGTGCGCAGCACCGGGGTGCGGTCGACGACGCGTTGCCACGCCTGCGCCAGCGCCGCGGGATCTTCGACGTCGTCGAGCACCATGCCGAACCGGCTCAGGTAGACGTCGGACCCGTGACCGGTCAGCGAGTGGAAGAGGATGCCGCGCTGCACGGACGTCAGCGGGTAGACGTCCTCCACCGCGCGACCGGCCGTGATCCGGTCCACAGTGGACTGGTCAAGTGCCGCCAGCGGGAAGTCCGACGGCGTCCACCCTCCGGCCTCCGGCAGGGCGCAGTGCTCCGCGATGCGGGTCAGCGCGTCGGCGAACCGGTCGGCCAGGTCGCGCACGGTGCGTTCGTGGTGCAGGTTCGCCGAGTACGACCACCGGAACTCCAGGCGGTTGTCCCGCACCAGTCCCGTGACGTCGAGCAGGCACGACCTGGTGTGGTTCGGCGCGCGGTCGCTGCCCGGCACGTCCAGCCACGCTCCGAAGAGTCCGCCGCCGGACTCCGCGCCGAACCGGCCGAGGTAGTTGAACGCGATCTGCGGCCAGCCGGGCCCGAGATCGGTGTCCGCGAGGTACCGCAGCGCGCCGTAGCCGAAACCGCGCTGGGGCACCGCGCGGAGCTGTTCCTTGACGGACTTGAGAACCGTGTCCCAGTCCCGTTCCCGCACGGTCAGCACGACCGGGTACAGCGTGGTGAACCAGCCGACCGTGCGGCTGACGTCGACGCCGTCGAACAGGTCCTCGCGGCCGTGGCCCTCCAACAGCAACCGCACCGTGTCGTCGCCGGTCCAGTCGGCCAGCACCGTGCCGAGCGCGCTGAGCAGCACGTCGTCGACCTGAGTCCGGTACACCGGTGGCACGTCGCGCAGCAGCGCCGACGTGACGGACTCGGACAGCCGGACGGTCACCTCGCGCTCGGATGCGACCGAGTTCTCCCCGGCGCCGTCGACGGGCAGCGGGGCGCCGGTCTGCTCGGCCTGCCGCCAGTGGTCCAGCTCGGCGTCGAACGCCCCTGCGGCCACGTGGTCGCGCACCCGGTGCGCCCACTCGCCGTACGAGGTGGACTTGGGGCCGAGGTCCGCACCGCGATGAGCGCGCTCGAGATCACCGAGCAGCACCCGCCACGAGACGGCGTCGACCACCAGGTGGTGCGCGGTGAGGAACAACCGTTGCGCGCCACCGGTTTCGACCAGAACCGCGCGCATCAGCGGTCCGTCGTCCAGCCGCAGACCCGTTCGGGCCTCGGCGACCTGCTCCTCGTCCTGCACCGTCGTGAGCGGGATGTGCTCACCGTCGTCCGCGTAGCGCTGCCGCCACTCCCCGTCGGCCTCCTCGAACCTCAGCCGCAGAGCGTCGTGCTGCTCGGCCAGCGTCCGCAACGCGGCGCGCAGCTCATCGGCGTCGACGCGCTCCGCCAGCTCCAGGTAGACCGACTGCGTCGCGTGCTCGCGCGCGGTGGGGGTCTCCTCGAAGAAGTTGTGCTGGATCGGGGTGAGCGGTGCCTCGCCCTCGGCGACCTGCGGCACAACGGTTTCCGCCTCGACCGCACCCGCCCGCGCGGCGAGCTCGCCGATCGTCTGGTGCAGGAACATCTGCTTCGACGTGAGCAGCAGGCCGGCCTCCCGCGCCTGCGCGACGACCTGGAGCCCGAGGATCGAGTCGCCACCGAGGTCGAAGAAGTTGTGCGTGGTGCCCAGCGTCTCCGGGTCGAGGTCCAGCACCCGCGCCCAGATCCGGACGAGTGCGGTCTCCGCTTCTGTGACAGGCGGGGTGTGGGTGACCTGCCGGTCGGCCGCGTCGGGCTCGGGCAGCGCGCGGTAGTCGGTCTTGCCGCTCGCCGTCAGCGGCAGCTCGCCGAGCACGGTGATCGTGGCGGGCAGCGCGGGCGCGGGCAGCAGGTCGGCCAGGTGGGAGCGCAGGTCGTGGACCGCGATCTCGTCGCCCGGCACGAAAACGACGTACGCGTCGATGCGCGTGCGACCGGCCGTGCGGGCGACGACCGCCGCCGCCTGCACGGCCGGGTGCTCGCCGAGCACGTGTTCGATCTGGCCCGGTTCGACGCGGTACCCGTTGACCTTGACCTGCTGGTCGGTTCGGCCCAGGTACACCAGCGTGCCGTCGGCCAGCCGTCGCACGAGGTCGCCGGTGCGGTACATGCGGGCGCCCGCGAACGGGTCCGGCACGAACCGTTCGGCGGTGAGGTCGTCGCGGCCGAGGTAGCCGCGGGCGACACCGGGACCGCCGAGGTGGAGCTCACCGGGAACACCGGCGGGCACCGGGCGGCCGTACGCGTCGAGGACGTAGGTCCTGGTGTTGGGCAGCGGCCTGCCGATCGGCACGAACGGACCGGCGCCGAGGCCGTCCGTCACCGGGAACGCGGTGCTGTCCACGGTCGCCTCGGTGACGCCGTAGGCGTTGACCACGGTGGTCTCCGGCGACAACCGGTCGAGCAGCTCGGCGCAGTCGCGCACCTGCCACCCCTCGGAGCCGACCGCGAGCAGCCGCAGCCCGTCGAGGCGCCGGTCGCGCGCGGCGAGCTCGCGGGTGATCGTCCTGGCCACCGAGGGAACCGTGGCCAGCACGTCGGCACCGCTGTCCTCGATCAGCGCGACCAGTGCGCGCGGGTCGCCCAGCACGTCCTGCGGGCACATGATCAGGGTGCCGCCGAACAGCAGCGACAACAGCACGTCGCCGACGAACAGGTCGACCGACGGGTTCGACACGGAGAGGCAACGCGGCGGGCGGACGTCGAACCCGTAGCGCGCGTTCCAGGCGTGCGCGGTGTGGTGGCAGTTGCCGTGCTCGACGAGGACGCCCTTGGGTGTGCCGGTCGAGCCGGAGGTGTAGATGACGTAGGCGAGGTCGTCCGGCGACACCTGGACGTCGAGCGGTTCCGCAGGCTCGGCTTCCCACTCGGCCGTGTCCACGCGGACGATCCGCGCACCGGTGTCCGGCAGCCGGCCGGCGACCTGGTCCTCGGTGATCAGCACCGGCGCGGCCGCGTCGCTCAGCAGCCGGGCGAGCAGTCCGGCGGGGTGGGCGGGATCCAGTGGCACGAACGCGGCGCCCGCCTTGAGCACGGCGAGCAGCGAGACCACGACGTCGACGCCCCTGGGCAGGCACAGCGCGACCAGCGTGCCCCTGCCGACGCCGAGTCCGGCGAGGTGGCGGGCGAGCTTCGCGCTGCGGGCCCGCAGCTCGCGGTAGGTCAGCTCAGCGTCGCCGGAACGCACCGCGATCGCGTCCGGGGTGGCCGCGGCACGCTCGTCGACCAGCTCGTGCACGGGACGCGGCGCACCGAACTCGACGGTCTCGCCGGTGCCGTCCGCGATCAGCCGTTCCAGCTCGGCGGCGGGCAGCAGCGGCAGCTCCCGCATCGGCCGCTCCGGCTGGGCCGCCGCGGTTTCCAGCACGAAACCGAGGTCGCGCGCCATCCCGTCCACAGTGGACTCGTCGAACAGGTCGGTGCTGTACTCCAGGAAACCGGTGATGCCCTCCGGCCCCTCGTGGAAGTCGATCGTGACGTCGAGACTCGTGGCGAGCGCGGGCGGGCGGACGTCCTCGATCACCAGGCCCGGTGCGCCGTCGAGCCCGGCGGGCGCGTTCTGCAGGTTCACCATCACCTGCACCAGCGGCGGGCGGCTGGGGTCGCGTTCGGGCCGCAGCGCCTCGACCACGGCCTGGAACGGCACCTCGTCGTGGGCGAGCGCGTCGGCGACGGTCTCGCGGACCGAGTCGAGGAAGTCCGCGAACGACCGCTCCTCGTCCACGGTGGACCGCACGACGACGGTGTTGACGAAGAACCCGACCAGGTTCTCCAGCTCGTCGCGGTTGCGGCCAGCGGTCACCGTGCCCACCGCGATGTCGGACTGCCCGGCGTACCGGGAGAACAGCACCTTCGACGCGGCCAGCAGCACCATGAACAGCGTCGCCCCGCGCCGCTTCGCCAGTGCTCGCAACGCCTGTGCGACCTCGTCCGCGACCTCGAACCGGTGCACCGCGCCCGCCGACGTGCGCACGGCGGGACGGGGGCGGTCCGACGGCAGGTCCACCGGCGCCAGCCCGTCGAGCTTCGCGCGCCAGTGGTCGAGCTGGCCCGCGAGCGCGTCGCCGCGCAGGCGTTCCCACTGCCAGGCCGCGAAGTCCGCGTACCGCACCGGCAGTTCCGGCAGTGCCGGCTGCTCACCGCGGACCTCCGCCGTGTACGCCGCGGTCAGCTCGTTCAGCAGGATGCCGGTGGACCAGCCGTCGCCGACGATGTGGTGCATGCCGAGCACCAGCACGTGCTCGGTCGCACCGAGCTTGACCAGGCCCACCCGGAACAACGGCCCGGTGCGCAGGTCGAACGGCGTGGTCACCTCGGCGAGCAGCACCTCGTCCAGCGCCTCCGGACCCGCGCCGGTCAGGTCGGTGACGAGCACCGGCACCTCGGCCGGCGGGTGCACGACCTGCCGCACCCGCCCGTCCACCGAGCCGAACGTCGTGCGCAGCGACTCGTGCCGCCGCACCACCAGGTCCAGCGAGCGGCGCAGCGCCACGACGTCGAGCTCGCCGGTCAGCCGCAGCACCAGCGGGGCGTTGTACTCGACGCTCTCCGGCTCGAACTCGTGGAAGAACCACAACCGCTGCTGCGCGGCCGAAGCCGGCAGGTCGTCCCCGCGCACCGCGGGGATGCGGTCGGCCGCCTCCGCCGCCCCGCCCGCCAGCGTGCGCCGGGCCAGCTCCCGCAGGTGCTCCGGCAGCGACGCGATCCGCTTCTCCTGCTCGGGCGAAAGGCCCATCTCGTCCCCCACGTCAGTTCCGGCCGCTCGCGCCGAGCGCCAGGTCGTTCTCGAGCTTCGCCAGCACCAGGTCGACGATCCGTTCCGCGAGCCCGGCCACGGTCGGCGCGTCGAACAGGTCTCGCGGTGACACCTCGACGCCGAACGAGCGCCGCACCCGCGACATCAGGCGCAGGCTGCTGATCGAGTCACCGCCGAGGGCGAAGAAGTCGTCGTCCGCTCCCACCTCGTCGCGGCCGAGCACCTCGGCCCACTCCCGGCACAGCGCCTCCTCGGTGGGGTTGGCGGGTGCCCGGTAGGCGGCGGCGATCACGTCGGTCCGCGACGGCCGCGGCAGCGCCCTGCGGTCGACCTTGCCGTTCGGCGTGAGCGGCAGCCTGGGCAGCCGCACGAACGCCGAGGGCACCAGGTAGTCCGGCAGCGACTTCGACAGGTGCCTGCGCAGGGTGTCGCCGACGGGTTCGGCGGCATCGGGCGCCGGCACCACGTAGGCGACCAGCTGCCTGGCCCCCGCCTCCGTCCTGGGCGCGGTGACCACCACCTCGGCGACCGAGGGGTGCCGGATGAGCGTGTTCTCGATCTCGCCGGGCTCCACCCGGAACCCGCGGATCTTGACCTGCTCGTCGGTGCGCGCGACGAACTCCAGGAGCCCGTCCGGCCGCCACCGCACCAGGTCGCCGGTCCGGTACAGGCGTTCACCCGGCGCGCCGATCGGGTCGGCGACGAACCGCTCGGCCGTCAGGTCGGGCCGGCCGGCATAGCCGCGCGCGAGCCCCGCACCGCCGATGTACAGCTCACCGGTCACGCCCACCGGAACCGGCGCCAGACCGGTGTCCAGCACGTACAGGCGAACACCCGCGATCGGCTCGCCCAGCGGCACGCTGCGATGTCCCGCGCCCGGCCGGGCTGGGAACAGCGTCACCGCGAGGGTGGACTCCGTCGGGCCGTAGATGTTCACGAACGTGCGGCCGGGCGCCCACGCCTCGACCAGCTCGACCGGGCACACGTCGCCACCGGTGCCGACGCACTCCAGTCCGGAGAGCTCGACCGGATCCAGCGCGGCGAGGACGGCGGGCGGCAGCGAGGCGACCGTGATGCCGTCCGCGCGCAGCTGCCTGGCCAGCGCCGCCGGGTCGTGCAACGCGTCCGGGCCGGAGAGCACGAGCGTGGCGCCCGCGACCAGCGTGCTGAAGATGTCCTGCACGCCGCCGTCGAAGCTCATCGAACAGACCTGCAGCACGCTGCTGTCCGGAGTGAGGCCGTACGTCTCGTTGATCGCCTGAACGACGTTGTACAGCGACCGGTGTTCCACCATCACGCCCTTCGGCGTGCCCGTGGAACCGGACGTGAACATCACGTAGGCCAGATCCCGGTCGTCACCGGCGACGTCCGGCGCGGTGGCCGGCCGGGCCTCGACGTCCGCGCGGTCGCGGTCGAGCAGCACGATGTCCACATCGGACCCGGCGAACCGGCCTGCCTGGTTTTCGAGCGTCAGCAGCACACGCGGCTTGGTCTCGGCGAGCATCGTGGTCAGCCGTTCGGCGGGGTAGTCCGGGTCCAGCGGCACGTACGCGCCACCGGCCTTGAGCACCGCGAGCACCGCGACGACCAGGTCGGTGCTGCGTGGCACCGACACACCGACGAGCACGTCCCTGCCCACTCCGAACGTGGACAGGTGGTGTGCCAGCCGGTTCGCCGCCGCGTCCAGCTCGCCGTAGGTCGTGGCGACCCCGTCGTGCACCACCGCGACCGCCTCCGGCGCGGCGGCGGCGCGAGCGCCGATCACCTCGTGCAGACGACCGCCGGTCCGAGCCGGCCCGGTGCTCGCCCACTCGGTCAGCAGCGTCCGCCGCTCGGCCTCGGTGAGCAGGGACAGCTCGCCGACGCGCCGGCCGCCGGAGTCCGCGACCGACTCGAACACCATGCGCAGGTGTCCCGCCATCCGCGCCACGGTGGCCGGGTCGAACAACGCCGGGTCGTAGTGCAGCAGCAGCGAAAGCTCGTCCTCCGGGTAGACGACCACGTTGAGCGGGTAGTTGGTGCCGCTCGTCGAGCCGATGTCCACAATGGACGGTGCATCGCCCTCGGCGGGGTCGACCGGGTAGTTCTCGAACACGACGATGCTGTCGAAGAGGTCGCGGCCGCGCGGCAGCCCGCACCACTCCACGACCTCCGACAGCGACACGTGGTCGTACTGCCGGGCCGCAGCCTGCCCCGCCTGCTGGTCGCGCAGCCAGGTGACGACGTCGGCGTCCGGGTCGACGCTCACCCGCACCGGGAGGGTGTTGATGAACATGCCCGCGATCTGGTCGGCACCCGCGAGATCGGCGGGCCGCCCGGCGACCGTCGCGCCGAAGCACACGTCGGTCTCGCCGCTGTAGCGGGACAGCAGCAGCGCCCACACGCCCTGGACGACCGTGTTGATCGTCACCTGCGCCCGCTTCGCCGTGGCGTACACGCGCGCGGTGAGGTCCTCCGGCAGCGCGACCCGCAGCCGCGCCGACGACACGGTGCGGTGCAGGCCGGACTTCGGCCGGTCGAACGGCAGCGGCGTGGCGGCCTCGAACCCGGCCACCGCCCGCTGCCAGTACTCGCGCGCGGCGGTGAAGTCCTGCCGCGCCAGCCATTCCACGTAGTCGCGGTACGGGCGCCTGGGTACGGGCACCGCCTCGGCCGCGCACTCCCCGAGCACCTCGGAGAGCACCTGCATCCCGCTCCAGCCGTCGAGCAGGGCGTGGTGGAACGTCCACACCAGACGGACGCGCGCGTCGGTGAGGCGGATGATCGCCACCCGCATCAGCGGCGCCTCACCGAGGTCGAGTCCCGCCTTGCGGTCCTGGTCGAGGTAGTGCGCGACGGCGGCGTCCAGCTCGGCCTTCGCCAAGCCGCGCCAGTCCAGCACGGTCACCGGAATCCGGACGTGCTCGTACACGACCTGGTACGGCGCAGGCAGGTCCTCCCAGACGAACGCGGTGCGCAGCACCGGCACCCGGCTGGCCACCCGCTGCCACGCCGCGGCCAGCACCGACGAGTCGCGCACGCCGTCCAGAACCGCGGAGATCTGCTCGAAGTAGGCCGTTCCGCTGGTGTCCATCAGGCTGTGGAACAGCATGCCGTTCTGCATGGGCGTCAACGGGTAGATGTCCTCGACGTCTCGACGCGTCCCCACGATCTCGTCCACTGTGGACTGGTCCAGCGCCGCCAGCGGGAAGTCGGACGGCGTCCGCCCGCCGGTGCCCGGAGTCAGGCAGTGCGCGACGGCGGCGGTGAGCTCGGTGACGAGGTGGTTCGCGAGCCCCGTGATCGTCTGCTCGTCGTGCACGTTCGCCGAGTAGTACCAGCGGAACTCCAGACGACCGCCCCGCACCGTGCCGACGACGTCGACGAGGTGCGGCCTGGTGTCGCCGGGGTGCTGGTGCAGCCCGATCTCCGAGACGGAGCCGAAATCACCCGCGGCGGAGCCGAACTGGCCGAGGTAGTTCAGCACCACCTGCGGGTCCAGCTCCGGTACCCGTCCGGCGTCGCGGAGCACGCCGTAGCCCAGTCCGCGCCGGGGAACGGCACGCACCTGCTCCTTCACGGACTTCAACGCCGCGTCCCAGTCGCCGCCCGCCTCGACCACGAGCGGGAACCGCGTGGTGAACCAGCCGACCGTCCGCGTGATGTCCAGGTCCTCGAACAACTCCTCGCGGCCGTGCCCCTCCATGCCGAGCGGCACGCGCCGTTGCCCGGTCCACGCCGCCAGCACCCGCCCGAGGGCGGCCACGAGCACGTCGCCGACCTCGGTCCGGTACGCCTTCGGCACCTCGCGCAGCAGCTTCGCGGTGGTGTCCGCGTCGAGACCCGCCCTGACGATCCTGGTGCTCTCCACCGAGTTCGGCCCGGTTCCGTCCACGGGCACGGTCACGTCCACGCCGTCCAGCGCGGACCAATGGGCAGGCTCGTCGTCGAACCCGCCCGCGGCCAGGTGGCCGGCGAGCCTGCCGGCCCAGGCCTGCGGGGAGTCGGTGGTCGCGTCGAGCACGATCCGCTCGCCGCGCGAGGCCTGGTCGAGCGCGACCCGCAGGTCCTCGATCAGCACGCGCCACGACACGCCGTCCACGGCGAGGTGGTGCACCGCCAGCGTGAGGCGCCCCTGTGCCAGGACTGCCCCCACCAGCCTGCCCTCGGTGATGTCGGTGGAGGCCGAGGCGATCTCGACGGCGCGTTCCGCGGTGACCTCGTCGACGGTCTCGAACG
Source organism: Lentzea roselyniae (assembly GCF_039537795.1). Lineage (NCBI taxonomy): Bacteria > Bacillati > Actinomycetota > Actinomycetes > Pseudonocardiales > Pseudonocardiaceae > Lentzea > Lentzea roselyniae. Next base: position 64,867 of record NZ_BAABBE010000024.1, on the reverse strand, counting down.
CCGCGCCCGCGGCGGTCTCCTCCTGCCACCACTGGCCGTTCTCCGAGAAGAACCGGGTGCGCAACGCGCCGTGGTGCGCCACAAGTGCTTCGACCGCCGCACGCACGGCGGAGGGCGCGACGGGAGGCAGTTCCAGCGTCACGTGCTGGTGGAAAGCCGCAGTGGGGGTGAACGTGTCGAAGAAGAACCGCTGGATCGGAGTCAGCGGAGCGCGTCCTTCGAACCGGACCGACGGCGCGGCAACAGGTTCTCCCGTCGCCACGACCTCCAGCGCCGCGATCGTCGGGCGTTGGAACAGGTCCCGTGCGCTCAGCCGGAATCCGGCGTCCCGCGCCTTCGCCACGACCTGCATGGCCACGATCGAATCGCCGCCCAGGGTGAAGAAGTTGTCCTCGACGCCGACCTGCGGCACGCCGATCGCCTCGGCCCAGATCCCGGCGAGCACCCGCTGGACTTCCGTGCGCGGCTCGACGTGGGTGACGACGCCGACGGCCTCGGGTTCGGGCAGCGCGGCGTGGTCCACCTTCTCCCGCGACGTGAGCGGGAACTCCGCCAGCACGACGACCGCGGCCGGCACCATGTACTCCGGCAGCACGCCACGCACGTGGTCGAGGAGTACCGAAACCTCCGGGTCACGTCCCGACGGCACGACGTACCCGATGAGGCGCACGCGTCCCTGCGCGTCCTCCCGTGCCACCACGACGGCCGCCGCGACGTCGGGGTGCTCGGCGAGCACGGCCTCGACCTCACCGGGTTCCACGCGGTAGCCGCGGATCTTCACCTGGTTGTCGACGCGGCCGAGGAAGTCCAGCTCGCCCGTGGGCAGCCGGCGCACCAGATCACCGGTGCGGTACAGCCGCGCGTCGGGATCCGGCGAGAAGCGGTCCGGCACGAACCGGGTCGCGGTCAGCTCGGGCCGGTTGACGTAACCGCGGGCGACGCAGACACCGCCGATGTGCAGCTCGCCGGGAACGCCGACCGGCAGCTGGTTGCCGTGCGGGTCGAGCACGTGCACCGTCGTGTTCGCGACCGGCACGCCGATGGTCGGCAGCACACCGGGTTCGACGGTGCCCTCCGGCGCGACCCGCGACCCGGTCGCGAGCACCGTCGCCTCGGTCGGGCCGTAGTGGTTCACCATCAGGAACCGGAACTCGGGGCTCGGGCGGCGGCGCAGCACGTCACCACCCGCGATCACCACGCGCAGCTTCGTGTCCACCCGCTCGAGCTGGTCGAACACGGCGTCGACGCGCGGCGTGATCACCACGGACAGCGTGACGCCCTGCCCGGCGAGCCAGCGGACGAGCACAGCGGGGTCGTCCAGCACGTCCGGCGTCGCCACGGCGACAGAGGCACCGGCGGTGAGCGCCGGCCAGATCTCCAGCGCGACGGGGTCGAACCCCTGCGCGACCAGGTGCGACGACCGGTCGTCCGGGGTGACGTCGTAGTAGTCGTGGTACCAGAGGCAAAGATTGACCAACGAGCGGTGCTCGACCATCACGCCCTTGGGCCTGCCGGTCGAACCCGAGGTGTAGACGACGTACGCGACATCGGTCGCCGCGACGCCCGTTTCCGGTGCGGTAGCGGGATTCGCCGCGATGACCGGCCAGTCGTCGTCAAGGCGCACGACCGTTGCGTCTACTTCGGACACTCGCGCGGCGACGGAGCGCTGGGTCAGCACCACCCGCGCCCCGGTGTCGCCGACGACGAACGCCAGCCGGGCCGCCGGGCTGTCCGGGTCCAGCGGCACGTACGCGCCGCCGGCCTTGAGCACCCCGAGCAGCGCGACCACGAAGTCCGCGCCGCGGTCGAGGCACACCGGCACGGGCACGTCCGGGCCCACGCCGAGGCCGATGAGGTGGTGCGCGATCCGGTTGGCCCGCTCGTCGAGCTCGCGGAAGGTCAGCACCCGCTCCCCGCAGACCACCGCCACCGCGCCGGGATCACGCCGTGCCCGCCGCGCGACGAGCTCGTGGACGCTCACGTCCAGGTCGTGGTCGACAGCGGTGTCGTTCCACTCCGCGAGCTGCCTGCGCTCCCCCGCGGTCAGCAGGGACAGTTCTCCCACCGGCAGGTCGGGAGTCGTGGCGAGCTGGTCCAGCAGCACGTGCAGGTGGCCGGCCATGCGCTCGATCCGCGCGGCGTCGAACAGGTCGGTGTTGTACTCGACCATCACGTCCATGCCGTCGTCGAGCTCGGTGAACTCCACCGTCAGCTCGAAGATCGACGACACGTGCGGGAGCGCCTGCCGCTCGACCCGCGCGTCCCCGAACCGCAGCGGCTCCGCCGGGGTGTTCTGCAGCACCACCAGCGCCTGCACCAGCGGCGTGCGGCTGGGGTCGTGGTCGGTACGCACCTCGGAGACGACACGCTCGAACGGCACGTCCTGGTGGGCGAACGCCTCCAGCACGGTGGTGCGGACGTGGCCGAGGAACTCGGTGAACGGCAGCGCCGCGTCGACCGTCGAGCGCAGCGCCAGCGTGTTGATGAAACACCCCACCAGCCGCTCGAACTCGACCCGGCCGCGACCGGACACCGCCGTGCCGACCACGACGTCGCGCTGGCCGCTGTAGCGGGCGAACAACACCTGGCAGGCGGCCACGAGGACGGTGAACAACGTGGTCCCGTGCGCCTCCGCCAGCCACCCGAGCCGCGCGGAAAGGCCCGCGGGAAGCCGGAAGCGGTGCTCGGCGCCGGCGGAGGTGCGCACCGCGGGACGCGGCCGGTCGGTCGGCAGCTGCAGCGGTGCCGCGCCCTCCAGCTCGTGCCGCCAGTGGTCCAGCGACCTGGCCAGCGCGGAGCCGGTCAGCGCGGCGCGCTGCCACACCGCGAAGTCCGCGTACCGCGCGGGCAGCGGCTCGATCCGCGCCGCCCGCCGCTCGAGCGCGGCGGCGTACCGCTCACCCAGTTCGCCCGCGAGCACGCCCATCGACCAGCCGTCGATCGCGATGTGGTGCACGCCCAGCACGAGGACGTGCTCCTGGTCGGCCACCCTGATCAGGCGCACCCGCGCCACCGGTCCGGCGGCGAGGTCGAACGGGGTGGCGACCTCCTGGTGCAGCAGGCGGTCCAGCTCGGCGGCGTCCTGCCCGCGGAGATCGGTCACCGTGATGGCCGCCGATTCCTGACGGATCACCTGACGCCGTCCGCTGTCCACGGTGGTGCGCAACGGTTCGTGGGCCTCGACCACCTCGCGCCACGCCAGGGCGAGCGCGGCGGCGTCGAACGGGCCGCTGATCCGGTAGGCGAAGTGCACGTTGCTGTCGACGGCGCCGGGGTCGAGCTCGTGCGCGACCCACAGGCGTTCCTGCGGGAACGACAACGGGAAGACCGAACCGGGCGTGTGGTGCGGTGCCGCGGTCACCTCGGCGGCGGGACGCGCGGTGATCTTCGACGCCAGTTCCGCGAGCGTCGGCGCGTCGAACAGGTCCGCGACGGTGAGCTCGACACCGAACCGGGCGAGAATGCGCGCCAGCACGCGCACGGCGAGCAGCGAGTTGCCGCCGAGCGCGGAGAACGCGTCCCCCGCGCCCACGCGGTCGACCGGCAGCACCTCGGCCCAGATCTCCGCGAGCGCGGTCTCGACCTCACCGCTGGGTGCCCGATGACCCGACTCGGCCCCGCGTCCCGGCTCCGGCAGCGCGGCGCGGTCCACCTTTCCGTTGGGCGTCAAGGGGAACCGGTCCAGCAGCACGAACTCCGACGGCACGAACGGCTCCGGCAGCACCCCGGTCAGCCGCTCGCGCAGCAGCGCCGGCGTGACGCCCGCACCGCTGTCCGCGACGACGTACGCGACCAGGCGAGCACCCTCCGCCTCACCGCGGCGCACCACCACGACGGCGTCCGTGACGCCGGGGCACTGCCGCAGCCGGGTCTGCGTCTCGCCGGGTTCGACGCGGAAGCCGCGGATCTTGACCTGGTCGTCGGTGCGGCCGAGGAACTCGAGCCGGCCGGCGTCGTCCACCCGCACGAGGTCACCGGTGCGGTACAGCCGCTCGCCAGACGGCGCGGCGACGAACCGGGTCGCGGTGAGGGCGGGACGGTTCAGGTAGCCCCGCGCGAGCCCGTCACCGCCGATGTACAGCTCGCCCTCCTGCACCGGCCGCAGGTTCTCGTCCAGCACCCGCACCGTCGTGCCGTCCAGCGGCACGCCGATCGGCACCGGACCGGTCACCTCGGTGATCCGGTGGCAGGCGGTGAAGGTGGTGCCCTCGGTCGGCCCGTAGCCGTTGACCAGCCCCAGATCCGGGAACCGCGCCAGCACCCGCGCGCAGTGGCCGGGTGAGAGCACGTCGCCACCCGCAAGCAGCAAGCGCAACCCGCCGAACACGGTGACGTCCGCGTCCACCACCTCGTGGAACATGCCCGCGGTCAGCCACAGCACGCTCACCTCGAAGCCGGAGAGGAACCTGCCCAGCTCGGCCACGGACACCGCACCGGACGGCCCCACGGCGAGGCTCGCGCCACTGCTCAGCGCAGCCCACACCTCGAAGGTCGACGCGTCGAACGACACCGATGCCAGGTGCGCCACGACATCGGCGGGAGTCAGCGCGGCGTAGCTCTGGCCGCGGACGAGCCGCACGACACCGCGGTGCTCGACCAGCACGCCCTTCGGCTGCCCGGTGGAGCCCGAGGTGTACATGACGTAGGCGAGATCGCGGCCCGTGACCTCGACCTCGGGGGACTCCGCGGGCTGCGCCGCGATCAGGTCCGCGTCGGTGTCCAGGCAGACGACGGCGGCGGCACCGGGCGGAACCCGGTCGCGCAGCCGCCGCTCGGTCAGCACGAGCGGCGCGGCGGTGTCGGCGAGCATGAACGCCAGCCGTTCGGCCGGGTAGCCCGGGTCGAGCGGGAGGTAGGCACCGCCCGCCTTGAGCACGGCCAGCTCGGCCACGACGAGGTCGACGCCGCGGTCCAGGCACAGGCCGGTGACGACGCCGGGACCGACGCCGCGCCCGGCCAGGAAACGCGCCAGCCGCGAGGCGCGCGCGTCCAGTTCGGCATAGGTCAGGCTCAGCCCGGCCGCGGACACCGCGGTCGCGTCGGGCGTGCGCCGGACCCATTGCTCGAACAGCTCGTGCACGACCGTGGGCATGACGGTATCCACGCTGCCGCTCCGTTCTGTCGATTCCCCCGGGAAGAATGCGGACACCACACCCCCATGTGGCCCGCCCACCGGAAGTGTTGTTCGGCGGCCCACCCACGGCAACGTCTTTAAGCCGAGACCAAAAAGGACTCGCTGCCGGGCTCCGCCGAGCTGGGCTTTTCGGCAGTACCTAAAGGAGGTGGAATCCTGCGGCGTCCTGCGCAAGGCTGTTGTGGCCGGGCAACCGTGCCGTTCGCAGTCCTGCACGCGGCAATGCCTGCGATGGACCGGACACGTGTTCCGGCATTGCCGGGCAAACATTCGGTGAACGCCGAGCGAGTTCTCGACGCCCGCCTGTACCACCGTTTCCGAAAATCGGAGTCGCGGCGTCGCCGCGCGACAGGAGGCTGTCCATGACCAGCACGACCACGCGGGCGACCGCGCAGATCTTCAACTCGGCGGTGGCCGCGTCCGCCATCGCCGCGGCGTGGGAACTGGGGGCGCTGGCGGAACTGCGCGAGTCCGGCACGCTGGACGTACCCGAATTCGCCGCGAGGCATGATCTGCACGAGCAGTCCACAATGGGCCTCTTCGTGGCTCTCGCCAGTGTCGGGGTGGTGCGGCGCGACGGCTCGACGGTGGCCACCGGCGAGCACTTCGACGAGGTCTACCAGGCAAAATCGCTGTTCCACTGGCTCATGCGGGGTTCTGCCCCGCTGTTCGCGGAAATCCCGGCGGTGCTGCGCAACGGCAACCGCACCGGCGCCTTCTACCGGCGTGACGCGAAGGCCATCAGCGCCGCGTGCCGGGAAGCGAACGCGCAGTTCTACGACCCGGTTTTCTGGCCGGTCCTCGAAGGTCTCGACTTCGATCCGACCGTGGTCGCCGACCTTGGTTCGGGAAGTGGTGAGCGACTTCTCCAGATTCTCAAGCGCCACCCCGGTGCGCGTGGTATCGGAATCGACATCGCGAGCCCCGCGATCGACATGGCGAGCACCGAGGCGCAGCAGGCCGGCATGGGTGACCGGCTCACGTTCATCGAGGCCGACGTGCGGCAGCTGGAGCCGGCCGCAGAATTCGCCGACGTGGATCTGCTCACCTGTTTCATGATGGGCCACGACTTCTGGCCCAGGGAACGGTGCATCACCTCGCTCCAGCAGCTGCGGAAGGCATTCCCGTCCGCCCGCAGGCTGTTGCTCGGCGACAACGTGCGCACCACCGGCGTGCCGGACGACGAAATCCCGGTGTTCACGCTGGCCTTCGAATTCGGCCACGCCATGATGGACGTGTACCTGCCGACGCTGGACGAATGGCTGGACGTTTTCGACGAGGCCGGGTGGAAGTGCGTCGAGGCGCACCACGTCGAAAGCCTCGCCGGAGCCGTCGTGTTCGAGCTGAGCTGAACCGGAGCACCCGATGACCATCCTGGTTCGCCCAGACCTCGACGCGCTGCCCCTCTACCAGCAGCTGCCCACGACCGCGCGGGTCCAGCTGTCGAACAACGAGACCGCCTTCCCGCCGTTGCCGCGGGTGGCCGCCGCGCTGGCGGAAGGCCTCGAGCACATCAACCGGTATCCCCCCGTCAGCCCGCACGCGGTCGCGACTCACCTCGCCGAGCACCTCCGCGTCCCCGCCGGCTCCGTCGCGGTGGGCGCGGGGTCGGCCACGCTACTGCTGCAACTGATGCAAGCGGTGGTGCACGGACCGAGCAGCATCGTGTACCCCTGGCGTTCCTTCGAGGCCTACCCGATCCTCGTGCGCGTGGCGGGCGCGGAGCCGCGACCGGTGCCGCTGGCCGGCGACCTCACGCACGACCTCGACGCCATGCTGGCCGCGGTGACGCCGACGACCCGCATGATCATCATCTGCAATCCCAACAACCCCACCGGAACCGCGCTGCACCGGGAGGCGCTCGCGAAGTTCCTCGCCGCCACGCCCGATCACGTCGTGGTGGTGCTCGACGAGGCCTATCACGAGTTCGTCACCGACCCGGACATCCCGGACGGGCTGGAGCTGGTGCGCGAGGCCGCAGGCCGGGGCAATCTCGTCAGCCTCAGGACGTTCTCGAAGGCCTACGGCCTGGCGGGACTGCGCATCGGCTACTGCGCGGGACCGGTGAACCTGATCCAGGCGGTCACCAAGGTCGGTGTGCCGTTCAGCGTCAGCACCCTGGCCGAGACCGCGGCGCTGATCAGCCTCGACTCCGCCGACGAACTGGCGGAACGCTGCCGGCTCGTGCGCACCGAACGCGACCGCGTCGGAGCGGGGCTGCACGCGCTCGGGCACGAGTTCGTGCCGTCACAGGGCAACTTCCTGTGGCTGCCGCTCGCGGACCGGGCGGCCGCCTTCGCCTCGCACTGCATGGCCGACGGCGTGATGGTGCGCCCGTTCGCCGGCGAAGGCGTGCGGGTCACGATCGGCAACCCCGCGGACAACGACGCCTTCCTGGCGGTCGCACGCACCTTCGCGACCGGCTGACACAAAAGGAGATTCCCATGAGCAGCAACCCCTTCGACGACCCCGACGGCACCTACCTCGTGCTGGTGAACTCGGCGGGCCAGCACTCGCTGTGGCCGCTGGCGATCCCGGTGCCCAGCGGGTGGACCGAGGTCCACGGGCCGGGCACCAGGCAGGAGTGTCTCGACTACGTGTCGGGCCACTGGACGGATCTTCGTCCGCGGGAGACCGCCGCACGGGCGTGACGCTCACTCACCAGCCGCCGCTTCCATGAACTGGTACGTCGTGTACTCCAGCAGCGCGGTGCCGAGCGGCGTCACGCTGTGCAGCACGGTGTTCCGGTTGCGGCGGCTGGTGATCAGGCCGGCCTCCCGCAGCACCGACGTGTGCTGGCTGATGCTGGCCGACGAGATGTTCAGGCGTTCGGCCAGCTCGCCGGTGGTGCAGCTCTCCACCAGCTCCTGCAGGACCGCCGCACGCGTCCGCCCGACCAGCGCGGCCAGCGCCTGCTCGCCGCGTTCGGTGACGTCCCAGAAAGCCGTCGCCGCGCTCGCCGCCGCGCTGACGGGCGGCGCGGCGAACACGAGGATCGGGCTGGACTCGTCCCACTCGGCGCCGATCAGCACGGCCGCCGCACCGTCGTGCAGGAACAGCGACGGCGCCAGCAGCAACCCGCGGCCGTTGAGGTGGACGTCGATCTCCTGGTCGTGTGGCACTTCCAGCACCGACGAGCGCCATCGCACCTTGGGGTGCAACGTCCCCAGCAGGCGTTCCACACCCCCGGTCATCGCCAGACGCCCCCTGACGTCGCGGACCGTCTCGAGATAGCCGCGCACCTGCCGCCAGTAGGGCGACACGGCCACGCGGCAGAACCCGTGCGCGGTCTCCAGCACGTCCTCGCGACTCAGCCCGACCTTGCCCAGTGCTCTCTCGTCAGCCTTGAAACCTCCGTCCACCAGCCACAACAAATCCGGGACCGGCCGCAGCGCGTGCAGCATGCGTTCGATGCGACCGGCACGTTTGCCCAGACGCTCGCCCACGCGCTCGCGCCAGATCCCGAAGAAACCACCTCGTGTACGTCCGAGCGACTCCATGGCGAACACGGTCTCCGCACCCATGCCCAACGTCGCCGAGACTTTCACCCGCGCCAGATCCTCGCTGGTGAAATGAATCCTCTGCAACCCTGCCCCCCGGTTGTTGGCCCGTTCGGCTGACGCGTCGATCGCGAACTCAGCCGATTCGGGACCAGTCCAATGTGGACCGAACGGAGCACCTGAAGGTTAAAGCTCCTCCCAGCCCGTGTTTGTCCGCAAGACCAGGGCAGCCCTGATCTCCTGAGCGCAGGCAAACGTTCCCCCAGGACCGCGCGTCAGGTGCGTCCATCCCAGCCTACATACTCGAGAGGGAAACCGCCGCACCTCATTGAAGAGAGCGAAAGTCTTTCACCGCGAACACTTCTCGGCCTTTAAGCCAGAGCTGAAAGTGCAGACACGGCAGCGCACGTCACGTTAGGTTAAAAGGCTAACCCGCGAACGGGCGCACCCCGGCGACCAGCCCTCTTACCACAGCTCAGCCGCCAGTCAACCGGTTGTGGACACGCCAACCAGGAGACCGTCACCACACGATGGACCAGTCCAGGTGGCACGGCCGCAACCTACTCGCGAATAAAGTCAGCGGCCTACTCCTGCGCGCCCCATCGGCACGATCCAGTCAGAACGCCGAAAGGACCAGGAAATCACCCATTGAGCCCACTCACCCTCAATTGAACGAAAGACCGTTCGATCACGCCGTGTAACCGTGCGATTACGGTGAGATGAACTCGGCTGGTGGACATTTCAAATTCACCGATTCGACGACGTCAGCCGGGAATATGCACTTCAGAAGTCCGCATCGGCCCCTGATTGTCCACACCGGACCAATAACCCGACGATTCCCTCAGGCCATCGGACCGTGCCGGAAGGCGTGCACGACGGTCTGCACGCGTTCACACAGGCGGAGCTTGTGCAAATGCGCGCAAGACAGGTATTGACGGCCACGTGATCGACAACCCGCGGCATCACCTGGGGTTTCCCTGCCGAAGGAGGCGAGCCCCGGCTCCACCGACGATGTCAGCGGGTACAGCACGTTCCGCCACGTCGCGTGGGCGGGGCAGTTCGAGGGGCAGACGACGATCGGGCTGGGCGTGCGCGGCTGCCGTTCCGGGTGTTCTGCTCGACGGGCCGGGCACCGGGTTCGCGCTACATCACCGAGCCGTGCCTCACGGTGGAGGGCCCTTGCGTCGCCGTAGCCCGCACACGACGGCGGTCAGCAGGACCACCAGCACCTCGGCCACGCGAATGGACAACAACGATGTCTCCACCACGATGCGCATCGGTCTTCCCTTCCGGCTGCTCGTGATTACACGATGTCGGCAGCGGTCCTGTTCGTCATCCTCCTGTTCAGGAGGCTCGTCAGGGCGTTGCTGATGCGCCGGGCGCGTGCTGGAATGAGGTGATCTCCAGGGGGTGCCGTGCACTTCAACGACGAAGTCGACTGGCCGGAGGTGTTCGGGGAGCACATTTCCCGGCCCAGCCTCGCGGATCCGCGCAACCCGCGCCGGTCCGTCTACGCCGCCACGATGGTGTTCCTGGAGGGCGGGCTCCAGGAGATCGACGACCAGCTGTCCGGCCGCAGCCGCCGCAGCCGCGACGAGCTCGCCGGTGCACGGCTGACGCGGACCGTTGTCGTGCGCAGGGCTGCCGCGCTCGCCGCTGACCTGCCCTGCGCGGTGAGCGTGGGCGAAGGCGCGTTCAAGGATCGCTGGCCGAGCCACGGCGGTATGGCGAACTTCTTCATGTGCCTCATCAAGTACACCTGCACGGCGCCGCGCTGGGGGCTTTTCCTCGACTACGGACCGCGCCGGGCACTCGCCGAACTGCCCAGGGTGCGCGCGGGAGAGCTCGAACTCACCGACCTCATCACGAAAATCGCCACGCACGACCTCCGGATGCGCACGCGACTGGCGCGGTACTGGCTCTTCCAGCTCTCGCTGACCATCGACGCGAAGTGGCGGTCCGTTGCCACGAAGGCGTATCGCGAGATGCTCGACGCGTACTCCACGCGATGGGTGCCCGTGTACGAGGAAGGCCTGCGGCTGCTCGGCGTCCGGCTCCGGCCCAGCATCACCGCGAGGATGCTCAGCTCGATGGTGTCGGCGCAGACGTCGGGGTTCGCGCAGCACATCGCGGGCACCGGCGACGACACGAGGGAGAACCGGGACCTGTTCGTGGCGTCCGTCCAGGCGCTGATCTACGCCGCGCTCGACCCCGGTGACGAGCGCGCCATCACCGACGCGTTGCGCAGGATCCTCGGCGAGGGCCCCGGCTAGTTCCGATACAACGGGTTCGGGCAGTCGACGTACCGGCTCGCCGCACCCTCCGCACGGGTCCAGCGCAGCAACAGATTGGCCTTCGCGGGCACGACCGGGCTCTCCAGCAACGACGTCAGCAACGGAAACGACCCGTACCCGGCGAAAACGGCCCGCGCCTCCGCCCACACGCCGAGATCGGGGTGCCGGGACAGCACCGCGCCCGCGATCTCCATGAGGTGGTTCACCACGAGGCAGTACTGCAGCCGCTCCCAGCCCTTCGCCTCGGAGACACCGCGCGACCCGCTCGCACCATCCACTTCGGACAGAAGTGCGGCATGCCTAGGCAGCAAACGCATTCCCTCGTGGTCGCGGTAGAACGCCTGCACCGGCATCCCGGCGGCGTCCACGCCCACCAGGACGTTCTGCAGGTGGCACTCCATCACGACACCGTGCGCGAAGAACGCGTGCAGCACAGGGGGAACGACGACCGACACGTACTTCCGGAACCACCGCAGCGCACCGTCCCGGTCCAGGCCGTCCAGCGGGTTGCCTTCGAAACCCTCGCTGATTCCGGCCGCCAGCAACGGGGTGACGCCGGGCAACGTGTGCCGCCGCACGCCGTCGCGCACCACGACCGCGAGCCCTTCGAAGCAGTCCGGCGACGTCCGGTAACCGCGATCGATCAGAAAAGCCGTACCGGGATAGGTCGAGGCGATGTCCGCGAACACGGGTGTCAGCACCCGTGCGAGCGGCGGGATCCAGCGCAGGTCGTGTGCCCACAGCCGGCGCACGTCGTTGGTGATCTGCACGTCGAGGCTGAACTTGTAGAACAGGTCGGCGGCCGGGTCGTAGACCGTGCGCACCGACGACGTCGGCCAGACCTCGTGGTCGGCGACCACCCCGGACATCCCGAGCAACGACAGCTGCCACGGATGCGCGGGCAGCACTCCTGGCGGCAGCGGCACGTCGCCGTCGTCGGCGAACTCACCTTCCAGGTGCACCAACGAAAAGCGCGCGTGCACCTCGGGCGAGTACGGCAGCCACTCCGCCGCGGGCAGGCCACCGCGGCCCTTCGGCGCCGGGTGGTAGCGGTGACCGGCGACCAGCGCCTGCTCGGAGCGCTGGTAGAGGTCGGCGGGCGGAGCGGGACGCGCGCCCAGCATCGCCGCGATGGCCGACCGGGAGCCCGCGATCTCGTCGAGGAAGCCGATCGGCGGGTCGCCGAGCTCCTTGGTGATCAGCAGAGCCAGTTCCTGCCACGACAGGGATTGCCACGAACCGGTGAACACCTCGGGATCTGACAGCCAGCGGCCCTGCCGTGCGCGCAGCAGGACGCCGGTCCGCGGCAGGCGGATCGTGCCGTCCTCCCCCACCTGGCCGACCTCGCGCCGCAGGCAGTTGAGCAGGGCGGTCGAGGTGATGCCGTCGGGATCAGAGGTCGCTTCCACCGGTGTCCGCTTCCCTGGGGCGATGTGTCAGGATCTGATCATTCTGACCGAGACGCCGATCGAGGCCGAATTCGCCGCGGCACTGGACGGCGAGCGTGCCGAGCGCTTCCTCGCGGCACTGCCAGGAGCCCGCGCGGCCGTCCTCGCGCGCCTGCGCAGAGCCCTCGCGATCGAACCGTTGCCCCAGGTCGGCGCCGCCGAAGCCGAGTACGCCCATCCGGTCGGCCTCCTCATCGCCCTGCGCTGGCCGGGCTCCGCGAACCTGATCGCCGAGGTGGCCCACAGCGTGGCCGGGCTGGCGCTGTCCCGCACGACGAGCCCGCTCACGACCCCGTTCCTCGACCGCACTCTGGAGGAGCACGAGCAGAGCGTCGTCGACGGCCATCCGCTGCACCCGTGCTGCCGCAACCGCACGGGTTTCACCGCCCACGACCACCTGGCGTACGGACCTGAACACCGCCCCACGGTCGCGCTGCGCCTGCTCCCCGCGCAAGACCACGTCGTGTACGGCGACTGGCCTTCCGAACTCAGGGACGGCAAGGCGATCCTGCTCCCGGTGCACCCGTGGCAGGCCGGCCGCCTGAACCTCCCCAGCGCCGGCACGCTCGACGCCAGCCCGCTGATGGCGCTGCGCACCCTCTCGACCGGCGGCTGGCACGTCAAAACGACGCTGAGCGCCCAGATCACCTCGGCCGTGCGGGACATCTCCGGCAGCTCGATCACCACCGCGACCACGGTCTCCGACTTCCTCGCTCAGGTCGTCGAGGGCATCGAACTGCAGCACAACCGGGCCTCCGCCGCAGTCGTCACGAACGGCGAACCGAACCGCGAACTGGGCGTCATCCTGCGCGACAAACCGGTTCCACACGAGCACGAAACCCTGCTGCCACTGGCCGCACTGACCACCCGCCCGGCCGACGGCGGCCCTCCCCCGATCCGCGCGCTCGGCGATCCGGTCGAGTGGCTCGGCGAGTTCGCCGAACTGACCGTGCCACCGTTGATGACGCTGCTCGCGCGCGGTGTCGCGTTGGAGGCGCACGAGCAGAACCTGCTGGTGGGCCTCGTGAACGGCAGACCGCGCCGGGTGATCTACCGCGACCTGGCCGACATCCGCGTCAGCCCGCGCGAGGACCTCCCCGAACGCCTCCACGCGAACCGGGAGACGTTGCGCACCAAGGCTTTCGCCACATTCTTCTCGACCGCGCTGACCGGCCTCGTGACCGCGCTCGACGCACCGGCCGGCGAACTCTGGCGAACGGTGGCGAAGGCGGTCCCGGACACCCCGGACCGACCAGCGCTGCTGCACGACCCGCTGCCCGCCAAGCCCCTGACGTTGATGCGGCTCGACCCGAAGACCACGGCCTGGGCCTACCTGCCCAACCCCTTCAGCCCGTGATCGTGGATCAAGCGCACAACAACGACTCCCGGTGCTGCCACGCCAGCGACAACAGCGCCGCGCCGGCCGCCTGGGTCGGTTCGCCGTGGACGAAGCGCTCGACGTTCGCGGCGGTGAACGGAAGTCCCTCCAGGACCCGGCCTTCGTCGTTGTGGGACACCAGGTCGCCGAAGAGGGAGTCGAACTGCCCGGCCTCGATCACCGCGACGGTCAGCATGTCGGTCGCGAACGTCAAGGGATCCACCCCCATGCCGAGGTACGACACCCGCGCCGCCGACGTCAGCCGCCGCGCGAACGGCCAGGTCCGGTAGTCGGCGCCGCGCACCTCCGGCACCCCGAGCAGCTCCTCGGCGAACTCGCGGATCATGTTGTGCCACAACGAGAAGTCGTCGTAACCGGCGGACTGGAAGACCCCGACGGGCAGCACCTGGTACATGCCGCCCGCGTGCCCGACCCGCTTCGGATCACGCCAGTGCAGGAAGAACGTCGCCTCGCCCGTCGCCTGGTCGTGCCGGATCGTGAGGGTGCTGATGGCGACGTTGGTGGGCCGCCGCGAAGGGTCGCACGGGTCGCCCACAGCAGCACGCGACGGCAACGCGTCGGTATGCCCGAGCTCGCGCGCCGCGTACTCGTGCGCACACGCCTCGCCCACGTCGATGCCGTCGAAGTACGAGCCGATGCCGAACGTCAGCCGCCGGTCGGTGAAGCCGAGCAGGCGGTAGGTCTCGCGGTTCTCGAACACGGCCGGCGCGGCGAGGGCGGCCATCGCGTCCGAGTAGCTGCGGAAGCCGTCGGGGAGCAGGTCCGAGGTGAAACCCGGGAGCGGCGACGAGCGGGCCAGTTCCAGCGAGAGATCGGCCAGCGGGACCGGCGCGGCGGGCATCCAGTGCGGGGACGTGAGCAACGGCGTGCCCGCGACCTTCGGCACGTCCGGATACTCCCCGGCGGCCTTCGACGCCAGCGCGTGGCGGTGTCGCTGCAGGTGAGCGCGTACTTCGAGCCACTGTTCCGGCGTCGGCATGAGGCCATTGTCCCGAACAGGGCGACATGACCGGGCCACCCTGCCTGGCCCGGTCTCCGCTCTGCGAGGCTGTCAGGCCCTCCAGCGCCGCGACGCGTGGACCACTTCGCCGACCGCACGCGCGAGGCTTCCGTCGGCGTCGACGTGGCGCTCGTACTCGGCCGGAAGCGGCTCGGCCACCTCGGGCGGGGCCTCGTACGGGTCGCTGTCTTCCCAACGCAGCCTGCGCGCCGTCTTCACGAACGCGACCGCCGCGGCCAGCAGCAGCACCCCGATCGCGACCGGCCACCAGACCGATTCCGCGACCGCGATGGCGAACTGGACCTGGGCCACCACGACGAAGACGACAGTGAGCCCGACCACCGACCACGGGGCCGATCTACCATCGCTTCTGCGCTTGGCGGCACCGGTTGCCCCCATTGGCGTCACCTCCACCGATGTTGCCGTGGACATCGGCGATTGATCGCACGGAGTTACAACCCACAAGCGTACTCCCTGGTCGTTCGGTTGCGTTCCGTCATCGTCGGCATCACCGCCCACCAGGCGCTGACCACGGCACAGCCCGTGCGGGATTCACCCTGTGGTGTGATCATCAACTCGTGTCAGCACAGCACGCGGGAGACCCCGCAGCCTTCGCCGCCGACGTCCTCGAAGAGGGACCAGCCGAGGTCGAGTACGAGCCGGGCATAGCCGCCAGGAGGCCCGGCAAGACGTCCGCCGGCGGCGCCCTGATCCGTGATTCCACCGGACGTGTGCTCTTCGTGGTGCCGACGTACAAGCCGGTGCTGGACATCCCGGGAGGCATGACCGACGAGAACGAGTCGCCGAAGGCGGCGACGATCCGCGAGATCCGCGAGGAGCTCGGCCTCGACGTCGAACTGGGACCGCTGCTCGTGGTGGACTGGACGCCGCGCAACGGCGTGTGGCGCGACTGTCACCAGTTCGTGTTCGACGGCGGGATCGTCGACGACGCCAGCCCGCACGACGACGAGCTGGAGGCCGTGGTCTACCTGAGCCTCGACGAGGCCAGGCCGCGGATCTACCCGTCGCTGCACCGCAGGCTGACCCTGGCGCTGAAGGCTCTCGACGCCGGGACGACGTTCTACGCCGAGTTCGGGCGGGAGGTCTGATGCGGATCGTCTCGCTGCTGCCCGCCGCCACCGACATCGTCGCCGAGCTGGGTCTGCTCGACCACCTCGTGGGCCGCACCCACGAGTGCGACTGGCCGGCCGGGGTGGCGGGCGTCCCGGTCGTCACCAGCACCGGCATCGACCAGAACACGCTGAGCAGCAGGGAGATCTCGGCGACCGTCCACCGCGGGTCGTCGCTGTACGGGTTGGACACCGCGCTGCTCGACGACCTCAAACCCGACGTCATCCTCACCCAGGACCTGTGCGACGTCTGCGCGATCTCCTACCGCGGGGTCACGGACACGGTGCGCATGATGGACGTCGGCCCGACCGTGCTGAGCCTCGAACCTTCCACACTGGACGAGGTGCTGGGCTGCCTGAAGACCGTCGGTGACACGCTCGGCGTGGACAGCACGGACAGGATCGCCGCGCTCCACCACCGCGTCGACCGGATCGAACAGCAGACCAGGGACCTCGACCACCCGCGAGTCGCCGCCATCGAGTGGCTGGACCCGGTCTGGCCGGCCGGGCACTGGGTCCCGGAGCAGATCGCGAAGGCCGGTGGCGTCCCCCTGCTCGCCGAGAAGGGCGAACACACCAAGCCGATCACCTGGCAGGCCGTCCACGACGCGAACCCGGACGTCGTCCTGCTGATGCCCTGCGGCTTCCCGCCGGAACGAACCCTGCGGGAACTCCCCGCCGAGCCACTCCCCGAGACCTGGGTGCTCGACGGTCCGTCCTACTACAACCGGCCGGGCCCTCGCGTCGTGCGCGGCATCGAGGTGCTCGCCCACGTCCTGCACGGCCTCGGCCCGGACCCGCTGCCAGGGGAAGCACATAAGCTCGCGGCATGGATCTGAGCGCGTTCCCCCGAGTCGCACTGGGCAACTGGCCGACCCCGCTGGACGAGGCACCGAGGCTCACGGCCGCGCTCGGCGGCCCGCCGGTCCTGATCAAGCGCGACGACGTCAACGGCCTCGGGGCGGGCGGCAACAAGCTGCGCAAGCTCGAGTTCCTGCTCGGCCAGGCGATCGAGCAGGGCGCGGACACGATCATCACGTTCGGCGCGCTGCAGACCAACCACGGCCGCCAGACCGCCGCCGCCTGCGCCAAGCTCGGGCTGCGGTGCGAGCTCGTCCTCACCGCCAAGGTGCCGATGTCGGGCGACGCGTACGAGAAGTCCGGCAACGTCGTGCTGGACCACATGTTCGGCGCGAACGTGCACGTCTGCGCGGACGCCGAGGAGACCGTGCGGACGTACGAGAAAGTCAACCACGACAAGGCCGTCACACTGCCCGTCGGAGGCTCGAACGATCTCGGCACGCTGGGCTACGTCGCGGCGGCGGCCGAGCTGGTCGGACAGCTCACCGACCGTGGGATCGACAACGCCACCATCGTCGTGCCCCACGGCAGCGGCGCGACGGCCGCGGGCATCGCGCTCGGCACCGAGCTCCTGGGCTGGCCCGGCACCGTCCACGCCGCGAGCGTCTCCCACAGCGAGGAAGACGCCGAGCGGGAACTGCGCCAGCTCGCCGGTGACGCCGCCGAACTGCTCGGCACGGGCGAACCGAAGCTCGGCCACGTCACCGTCACCGACGACACCATCGGCCCCGGCTACGGCGTGCCGACCCAGGACGTGTGGGACGTGCTGAAGCTGTTCGCCCGGACCGAGGGTGTCATCCTCGACCCGGTCTACACGGGCAAGGCCGCGGTGAAGTTCGCCCGTCTCGCGCCCGCCTGCGACGTCCCCGTCGTGTTCCTCCACACGGGTGGACTGCCGGGTTTCTACGGCTACGCGCGGGAGGCCGTCGCGCAGTTCTGACAGTTGGCCAGGTTTTGTCCATGGTTTCCGTTCATCAGGCCGGGCCCGGCCTGAGTGAATTGAGCTCATGCGGATCTACCGGCCCACGCTGTACGTCGGACTGGGCGGCACCGGCTGTCGCGTCGGGGCCGAGCTGGAACGCGGGCTGCGCGAGCACTTCCCGCCGGACCAGCTGCCCTCTCGCGTTCAGTTCTTGTATGCGGACCTCAACGAGAACGACCTTCCTGCCGCGGCGGTGAGGATTCGCCTCGCGACGAGCTTCGGCACCTGTCCGGAGGTCGCGCGCAGCCTGTGTCAAGGCGCGGCGCAGTCCGCGGTGGGGTGGCTGCCACCACCACCGGGCGAGCCGCTCATCGGTCCGCTCGCCCTCGGCGCCTGCCAGCTGCCGGCCGTCGGGAGGACCGCGCTGTTCGAGACGCTGCGGGAAAGGCCGTCCGCCGTCCGGATCCCGCTGCCCTCGGAGATCGTCACGAAGTCGTTGCCCTGCAACGTCTTCGTGGCGTTCTCCGTCGCGGGCGGCACGGGCGGCGGTGTCTTCCTCGACTTCCTGCGCCTGATCGCCGACGCCTTCGCGCTGGAGGACCTCCACGTCAGGATCTAGGGTGGGTGCTGACCGACGACGAGGAGATCCGACGCGACCACTGCGCCAGGCTGCTCGCGACGACCCCGCGCGGGGTGGATCGGCGGCCGCACCCGCCGTCGCGGCTCTTCGACCGGATCGTCGGCCTGGCGGCGGGCGAGCTGGACCTCGCCGAATCCGGACGGTACCGGGAGTTCTGGGCGGAGACGCTGCCCGGCGCGCTGCGGCTGCCGTTCCGCGGCGTCCGCAACCCGTTGCAGGACAACCTGCACGACCTGCGCGAGTGGGTCGCGCGCGAGCCGGAGTGGCTGGCCCGGCCGTAGCGCTGCGTGACCGCCGCGAGGTCGCCCCCGCGTGATCAGTACCCTGGTGACGTGACCGACTTGGCCGACGACCTGAGCCTGCTTCGCGACCTCGAACGGCGGTTGCTCGTCTACAAGTTCGCGATCGAAGAGCTGATGACGAAGCTCCGGATCCTCAGCGAGGAGTTCGACTCCGTCCACCGGCACGACCCGATCGAACACATCACGAACCGGGTGAAGAAGCCGGAAGGCATTCTGGAGAAGTTGCGGCGCAAGGGGTTGCCGCTCGACGTCGACGCCATCGGCGAGGTGCTCGACGACATCGCCGGTGTGCGGGTCATCTGCCCGTTCGTGTCCGACGTGTACCGCGTCTCGGCGATGCTGGCGCGCCAGCACGACGTGGAGATCCTGCGCACCAAGGACTACATCGCCGTGCCGAAGCCGAACGGCTACCGCAGTCTTCACCTGATCGTGCGAATTCCGGTGTTCCTGTCGGACCGGGTCGAGCACGTGAAGGTCGAGGTGCAGCTGCGCACCATCGCCATGGACTTCTGGGCCACGCTGGAGCACAAGCTCTTCTACAAGTACGACGACAGCCCGCCCGCCGACTTCGTCGACGAGCTGATGTCCTCGGCGATGATCGCGGCGCAGCTGGACGAACGCATGGAGTCGTTGCACCGCAGGATCCACCAGGACGAGGCGCGACAGCCCTGAGGACCGCCGCGCCGGACGGATGGTTACCTGATCTCCGGCACGAACACCGAGCCGGTCTCCCGGATCAGCTCACACGTGTTCGGGAACGTCTCCTGGTAGTTGACCTCGTGGCCCATCCACCTGCCGGTCGCCGACACGGTCACCGGGTCGTAGATGTAGGTGCACAGCAGGCCTGGTTCGCCGGGCAACGCCGCGAAGTCGCCGTTCGCCGCCTCGATCTCGGCACACGCGGCGTCGGCGCTCGGGTGGTCACCGCCGTCCGGGTTGCACGTGAGCGAGTACGCGGCCGCAGCGCTGGTGTTCTGCGGCGTCACGGTCATGGTCAGCTCGCCATCGGCAGCCGCGGCGGTTCCGGCCAGTGGAACCAAGAGGCCGGCACAGGCGAGCGCGGACATGGTCACGATTCGCTTGCTGTTCATGACCGAGGGCTTCCCGCGAACCCAAGGGAGCCAACATATTCTGGCTCGCGTGAAAAACGTCCTACCGTTGTGCGCCGCGGGTTTCGTGACCGCGTTCGGAGCTCACGGCGTCGCATCCGGTTTGGGATTTCTGCAGACCAACCTGCTCGCGCTCGGGCTCCTGCTCGCGATCTACGACGGCGCGGAGATCGTTCTCAAGCCGGTCTTCGGCTCGCTGGCCGACCGAATTGGCCCCCGCCCGGTGCTGCTGGGCGGCCTCGTGGCGTTCGTCGTCGCGAGCGCCGCGTTCGTGCTGATCGACAACATCGCCGTCGCGCGGTTCGGGCAGGGCGTGGCCGCGGCGGCGTTCTCCCCCGCCGCCGGCGCGATGGTCGCCCGCCTCACCCCGGCGGGCGCCAAGGGCAAGGCGTTCGGCCGGTACGGCGCGTGGAAGGGCGTCGGCTACACGGCCGGACCTCTGCTCGGTGGTGTGCTGATCCATCTCGGCGGCTTCGACCTGCTGTTCCTGACCATGGCCGCACTCGCGGCGGCGGTGGGCGCATGGGTGTTGACGGTGCCGGCCCTGAAACCGCTGCCCCGCCACCGGCAGACCCTCGCCGACCTCGCGAAGCGCCTGTCCCACAGCGACTTTCTGAGGCCAACGGCGGCACTGGCGGCGTCGGCGGCCGCACTGGCCACCGCGGTGGGCTTCCTGCCGGTGAAAGCCGCCCAGCACGGCCCGATCGTCACCGGTGCCGCGGTGTCGCTCCTCGCGATCACCGCGGCACTGGTCCAGCCGCGCCTCGGCAGGGCGCTGGACGCCGGACGCGTCACGGCCCGCCCGGGCATCCGCGCAGGCGTACTCACCGCCGCGGCGGGTTTCGTGGCCGCCGCGGTGATCCCCGGACTCGCGGGCGCGCTCGTGGCCGCCCTCCTGATCGGCGCCGGATCAGGAGCCGTGACCCCGCTGGCGTTCGCGGCGCTCGCGACCGCCACGCCGGAGGAACGCCTGGGCCAGACGATGGGCAGCGCCGAGGTGGGCAGGGAACTGGGCGACGCGGGCGGCCCGCTCCTGGTGGGCGGGCTCGCCTCGCTCGCCTCGCTGCCGGCCGGGCTGCTCGGCCTGGCCGCGGTGATCGCTCTTACGGCTTGGTGATCTCCAGCTGCAGCTCGGTGACCCAGTCCGCGGGGTCGCCCACGCCGTAGTTCAGGTAGACCTCACGGGCGAACCCGTTCTGCTGGTAGCCGTGAGCCTCGACCCACTTCGCCACGGCCTGGTACGTGACGTCGACGTCGTCCATCGTGCCCCGGTGCACGATGGTCGCCGCCTCCGCCAGCGCCGGCAGGTCCACGACCTCGAAGTCGTACGCCGGGGACGGGTCGGCCGACACCGTCATCCCCGCGTGGACCAGCACCTGATCCCCCTCGGCGGGCTCGTACGTGGCGATCCCGTACCCGGTGATCGGCACCCCAGCGCGCTCCAGGCGCGCCATCAGCTCCGGGTACAGCGGCTGGATCACGGGCCCGATGTCCTCGGGCCCGTACGACGCGGCGGTAGCCGTCAAACGGGCGATCCGCGCAGCCTCGACCGGCTTCACAACAACGTCGTCAGTGGGCATTGCGCCTTCCCTTTCAATGGCGCGGAGACGTGCTTCAACCCGCCGCAACCGCGACTCGTCCGCGAGAATCTGCTGCCTCAGCTCGGCACGCCGCAACGAAAGCATTCCGTGCAACTGTTCAACGGAAAGCTTTTCGTCGAGCACGATTTTTACCTGGTCGAGCGTCAGACCGAGATCTTTCAACGCGACCAGCCGGTTGAGCCGCCGCAGCTGCGCAGCGGTGTAGAAGCGGTAGCCGGACGACGGGTCCACGTGGGCCGGTGGGAGCAGCCCGACCGCGTCGTAATGGCGGAGCATCCGCACCGACACACGCCCCAGATGGGCGAAGTCTCCGATGGTGAACATGACTGCTCCTGTGTAGGGGCTGACACGGTGTCAGGGTCAAGAAATGATGGTTTGAGCAACGCACCGGGTGCGCATCCTGGGGCGTTGACGAGAGGTGGCACATGACGTTCGCACATCCGGCGTTGTTCTACTCCGACGAGGAGTCCTACATCGACGGGACTGTTCCGTTCGTCGTGGAAGGCCTGGCCAACGCCGAGCCCGTCGCCATCGCGGTGCCGAGCCACAACCTGACCCTGCTCAGGGACGCTCTCAGCAGGTTCGCGCACCTCGTGACGTTCATCGACATGACAGACACCGGCCGCAACCCCGGCCGGATCATCCCCGAGCTCCGCGCGTTCGCCGACCGGCAGCGCGGGGCCGTGCGGATCATCAGCGAACCGGTGTGGAACCACCGCACCGAGGTCGAGTACCCCGCGTGCGCGCTGCACGAGGCGCTGGTGAACTACGCGTTCAGCGGCCGTGACCTCAGCATTCTCTGCCCGTACAACACCTCGGTGCTGCGCCACGACGTCCTGGCCGATGCCGAGAAGACCCACCCGATCGTGATCGACGCGGGCGGCCACCGTCCCAGCGACCACTTCCATCCCGCACGGGTCGTCCTCGCCGCGCACTCGCTGCCGTTGCAGACACCGGTGGACGCGGCGAGCACGTCGGCCGCGGCCGGAGCGATGGCGGCGGTGCGGGCGTTCGCACGTGAGCAGGCCTTCAAGCTGGGGCTCGCGCAGGACCGGGTGGACGACTTCGCCCTCGCGGTGACCGAGCTCGCGACGAACAGCGTGCGGCACGGCGGCGGCGAGAGCACCGTCCGGGTCTGGGCGGAAAGTGAAAGTATTGTTTGCCAAGTCAACGACAACGGGCACATCACCGATGTGCTGGCCGGCCGCACCCCTGTTCACGCAAACGAACCAGGCGGTCGCGGTCTGTTGCTGGTGAACCGTTTGGCGGACCTTGTGCGCACCCAAACGACGTCGTCCGGGACCGCAATCCAGGTCAGATTCGATCTGGCCAACAAAAAGGCAACGTGATCGACATACATTCGGGCGTGTTCGTTATAGCTTGAGCACGTGCACGACGAGGAAGCGACGGAAATCGGTTACACGGGGGCGCGTTTCGGGTCCCCGGCGACCCGTAGACGACTGCGCGCCGAACGTACTCACGACACGAGCGGTGCGGAGACGCAACAACTGCCCCGTCAGCAACCGTTGCGCCAACGCCCGCCGGAACCGCCACCGGAGTGGCCGATGCAGGAAGAAGAACCACCCCATGTCCCCGCGCGGGACAGCGCTCTCGTTCGTCCGTACGCCCGCACCGGCGGCCGTACGGCGGCCCGTCACGACCTGCGCCTGGAAACGCTGCTCTCCACGGACGAGGACCGCCTGTACCGCGCGAACAACGACCAGGCGGCGATGATGCGGCTGTGCCTGCAACCGCGGTCGGTCGCCGAGATCTCCGCGCTCATGAAGATCCCGCTGGGTGTCACGCGGGTGCTGCTCAGCGACCTGATCACGCTCGGCCTGGTCGCCGTGCACGAGCCGAGCGCCCAGCCGAACCTGTCGCTGCTCGAACGCGTCCTGTCCGGTCTGCGTCGTCTCTAGGGCCGGTGGTAGCCACCCGTTCGCCGACGAGCAGGATCACCGGGGGTCGCCGATAATGAGATCGTGGCGACCCCGAACGACGAGACGTCAGACCCGATCACCAAGCCCGTGCCGGTGTCGGGAAGCGAAGCCGCACCGAAGAAGCTGCGGCCCACGAGAATCAGCGGCACCTGGATCGCCGTGCTGATCGCGATCGTCGTGCTGATCTTCCTGCTCGTCTTCATCCTGCAGAACGGCGGCACCACGACCATCCGCATCATGTGGGGCCAGTTCAGCCTTCCGCTGGGCGTGGCACTGCTGTTCGCGGCGATCGGCGGTGCGGTGCTGGTCGCGACCGTGGGCGCGGCCCGCATCCTGCAGTTGCGGCGTCAGGCGAAACGGCTCACTGGTCGTCCCTCGACCTCATCACCAGCTCGACGCGAGAGCTGATTTCGAGCTTCCGGAAGATCTTGCGCAGGTGGAAGTTCACCGTGTGCGGTGACATGAACAGCTGCGTGGAGATCTGCCGGTTCGTCTGGCCCTTCGCCACGAGGTTCGCGATCGCCCGTTCGGTGTCGTCCAAACTGGACCATCCGGACGCGGGGCGCACCGGTGCCGCTCTCCTGCGCCTGCCGAGCTTGCGCAGCCGTCCCAGCACCCGCGCGCTGTCGCGGGACGCGCCGATCTCCCGGTACAGCTCGAGCGCGTTCTCCAGCGCCTTGACCGACGCGGCACGCTCGGAGGTCGTCAGCAGCACACCGAGGTCCTCGGACGCGTTGGCCCGCGCCCACAGGTCGCGGTGCTGCTGCGACGCCAGTTCCAGCAGCGTGGCGTCACCGTCGAACAGGCCGCGCGCGTGCATCGCGGCCGCCGCCACCGCGCGGAACCCGGGGTTCTCCTCTGCCAGCCGCTCCACGCGGTCGACGACGGCCTTGGCCAGCCGCTCGTCCCCCGCCTCCACGGCCCGGCGCACGAACCACCCGGCCGCACGGGGTTCCTCGGCGAACAGGCCCGACGACACCAGGCCCGGATACTCGTCCGTCAGCTTCGCCATCGCCTTGTCGAGCCCGAACCCCACGTGGGAGACGAGAACGTCGGCCCACTGGTAGTAGGCGCGCGAGAAGACGATCCCGTCGACCGGCACCTGCCCGCGGTAGCGCTCGACGTGTTCGATCGCGGCGGGGAGGTCACCGGTGTGGATCGCGACCATCGCGAGCACCGTCAGCGCCGGTGCCACCAGCGCGGTGTGCCCGGTCTCCTCCGCCACCGACAGCGCGTTGCGCGCCTCGACCGACGCCTCCTCGATCCGCCCGGCCTGCAACAGGATCCGCGCCTGCACGACCGAGGTCATGAGCTCCTTGGTCACCGCCGACGACGGCCCGCTGCGCGCCCGCCGCACCACGCTGTCGGCCTCCGCGAACTCCCGCAGGCCGGAGTGGAGCGTCGCCAGCAGCAGCTGCGGATACGCGCACAGGTCGTACGAGGTCACGGACTGCGCGGCCTCGCGCGCCAGCTCCAGTGCCGCGCCTGGCTGTCCGGTGTCCCGCGCGATCGCCGCGAGCACCGCCAGCGCGGTGGCCAGCACGTCGTCCGGCAGGCCCGTGTGGGTGCGCACGACCGTCTCGGCCAGTTCCTCCGCGCGCTGCCGGTCGTGGCCGAGCAACGCCATCATCCGGGTGATCTCCACCCACGGCGCCAGTTCCGGCGGCAGATCGGGTTCGTCCAGCAACGCCTCGCAGATCTCGGCCGACTCGGCGTGCTGCGCGCCCAGCGCCGTCGTCATGGCCACGCAGTGCCGCAGCTTGGCGGCGGGCGCCGGGGGAACCTGGCGGGACAACGCGTCCTGCGCGAGCGCTTGCGCCGCCGTGAGCTTCCCGGCCGCGATCAACGCCCGGACCGCGATGACCGTTCGATGCACCAGCGAACCCGACGCCTGGTCGGTGAGCTCGAGTGCGCGGACCGCGAGCTCGGCGGCGGCGTCCGGCGCGTTCCACAGCACGGCTTTCGCGGCGGCGACCAGGCCGTCGATCGACCGCACGTCACCGCGCTGGGCGCCGTGCAGGAGGTGCTGGGCCGCCACGACCGCGGAGTCCCCGCGCCCGAGCAACATCTCTCCGGCCTCGCGGTGCAGCGCCCGCCGCACCGGTGGCGGCACCGAGTCGGCGACCAGCCGCCACACCAGCTCGTGCCGGAACGCCAGGCGGTCGTCGAGCGACGTCACCACGCCCGCGCCGATGACCTCGTCCAGCGCCGGCAACAGGATCGCCGTGCTGGAGGCGAGCATCTCCGCGACGTCACCGGGTTCGAAGCGCGGGCCGAGCACCGACGCGACCTGCAGCAGGTGCCTCGCTTTGCCGCTCAGCGAACTGACGCGGTCGCGCAGCAACGCCTCGGTGCGGCGCGGCAACCGGTCGGAGCGCAACGACGCGTGCTCTGCCGACACCTCGACCTGATCGTCTTCGCGCAGGGCGGTGAAGAGACTGATCAAGGCGGCGGGATTTCCCTGCGCCGTCGAGGCCAGTGCCCGGAGATCGTGATCCGGGATTCCGCCGGTGAGGTCGGCGACGAGCTCCGCGATCACGTTGTCCGTCAACGGGCGCAGCTCGATCCGCACGGCACCGCGCGCGGCGGCGGCCGCGAACAGTCGGTCCGCGCCCTCGCCGCAGCGGCGGGCGAGCAGCCAGACGACCTTCTCGTGGGTGGAGGCCGGTAGCAGCGAGCGCAACGCGGCCAGGGTGCCTGGCTCGGCCAGGTGGAGATCGTCGAGCACGACCAGGGTGGGACCGTCCGGTTCACGTTCTGCCAGACGGGCCAGCAGAAACGGCTGATCCAGCTCGTCCTGCGCGGTGGCGACGTCGAAACCGCGGCGTGCGGCGACCGCGGCGGCCTCGGCCAGCAACCGCGTCTTGCCGGTTCCCGCCGCGCCGTCGACCAAGACCACACCGGTGCCCGCTTCCAGCACACCGTTCAGGAGCTCTCGTTCTCCCTCACGGCCGCGGAACACCCCGTCCCGATTCCCCGACACCCATTTTTCCTTTCGCTCCGCGGCGGCGGAGAACACACGCTGCACTACCACAACGCCCGTACCGCGACCAGCCCTGAGGCGGTCTCCCTAGGCCGTCCGGATGACCAGGTGAGGCCGCTTCCCGGCTGCCGCTACCCGTTCGAGTAGTTGCCCGGCGGATCATACGGGCCGCAGACGTGTTGAGACGCCCATAGCGTAAGAACCTCTACCTGGGCAAGTGGCGCTGTTTCTCCTAGCATCAATTCCGCTGATCCATTCACCACCGGATTGCGGGGAGATCTTGAAAAACCGGCTGAAAGTGTGGTGTGCCGGAATCAGCGACCAGGTGACGCCGGGCACGACCACCGTGCTGGAAGGCGCTCCCGGGACGGGCAAGACCGCGGTGGTGGACGATCTCGCCGCGCGCTGGGAGGCCTGCGGCAGGCAGGTCGTGCGGGCGCGCGGCAGTGCCCTCGAGGGCGATCTTCCGTTCGGGATCGTGGCCCAGCTCTTCGACATGGCCGACCCCGCTCTCGTGCCACCGGAGGCTCTCGGGGCGCTCCAGCTGACCGCGCCGGCCGCCGACTTCGCCGTGCTGCACGGCGTGTACCGGCTGGCCACGGCGCTCGCGGGCACGTCAGGGCTGCTCATCGCGGTGGACGATGCGCACTGGGCGGATGCCGCGTCGTTGCGCTGGCTCGCCTACCTGGCTCTGCGCGTCCAGCGTCTGCCCATCGCCCTGGTGCTGGCCGTGGGTGCGGGTGAGCGATGTGACGACGCTTCTTATGGCGAGATCATGGCCACGTGTCGTCGCGTGACGCTGACCAACCTGTCCGCGGACGCCATCGCCGGGCTCATCACTCCGGCACCCGCCCCCGAGTTCGTCGCCGCCTGCTTCGAGGCGACCGGTGGCAACCCGCTGACCGTGACGCGGCTGCTCGCGGCGTTGGAGGAGGACGGGGTGCCGCCGACCGCCGAGGCCGCGTGGCAGGTGGCCCAGCGCGGTGCGGAGGTCTCCGCCGGTGTCATGGCGGACTGGCTGCGCCGTCGGCCCGCCGCTGTGGTGGCGGCGGCGCAGTGCATCGCCGTGCTGGGACCGTCGCCGCATCCCGGCGTGCTGGCGGAGCTGACCGGGCTGGGCCCGGTCGAGCTGACCGAGTCCGTTCGGACGGTCGAGCTGCTGGGCGTGGCCGGGCCGGCGGTTCTCCACGACATGCCCGGACCCGCGCGGGCTGCTTTGCATCTGCGGGCCGCACGGTCGCTGCGCGCGCACGGCGCGTCGGACCGGGTCGTGGCCGATCATCTGCTGGAGACCTCGCCGGGGCTGGAACAGTGGGCGGGCGAGGTGCTCGACCGGGCCGCGCAGGAGGCGGTGAACCAGGGCGACACGCCCGGTGCCGCGCGGTTGCTGTGGCGGGCGCTGCGCGAACCGGTGGCGAACCCGTCGCGGGCGTTGCGGCTGCTGGGTGTGGCCGAGCTGGTCGGCAATCTTCCCGGCGCGACCGCCCGGCTGCGCGAGGCGTTCCAGTCCGATGAGGACGATGAGGAGTCCGCCGTCGCGTTGTCCTACGCCCTGCACGCAGAGGGAAAGCCCGCCGAGCTGGCGGCGGTGCTCTCGGGCGGTTCGCCGTGGGCGCAGGCCCACCTCGCCGTGCACGGGCTGGCGTGGCAGGAAGCCGTGCCGTCGTCGGTGTCGCTGGACACGCCCGCCGGGGTGCTGCACCACGTGATGGTCGGTGACATCAGCGCGGAAGAGGCTGTTTCGTTGGTGTCGGCCGACAGCACGATGTCCGCGCTGGCGTCCGCGATGATCCTCAACCTGGCCGACGCGCTGGACTCGGCGCTGACCGTGCTCGACGACGTGGACCGCGCGCAGGCACCGGCGTTGCGCGCCCTGACGTACGTGATGCGCGCGAACGTCCAGCGCCGCAAGGGAGATCTCGTCTCCGCCCGCGCCGACCTGACGCTCGCCGGCGACCACCTGCGGCAGGACGGGCGCTGGCTCGCGGTGTCGACCTGGCACGCCGCGCTGCTCGCCGACATCCTGCTGGAGGAGAGCCGCACGGACGAGGCCGCCGCCGTGATCGCGGCGGCGTCGACCGACGAGGCTCGGCAGATGTGGACGTACGGCGGCCTGCTGACCATCCGCGGCCGGATGCAGACCGTGCGCGGCGACGACCACGAAGCGCTGGAGTCGTTCCTGGCCGCCGGACGGCACTGCGAGGCGTGGCCCTACCGCAATCCCGCACCGCTGGCGTGGCGTTCCGGAGCGGCCTTGGCTTATGCGGCACTGGGTGACGGCGAACAAGCGCGCAAGTTCGCCGACGAAGAGGTGTCGTTGGCACGCGCGTGGGGTGCGCCGCGCGCGCTGGGCATGGCATTGCGCGCGGCGGGCCGGGTCACCGCGGGCACCGCCGGTCGGACGTTGCTGGAAGAGGCCGTGCGGGTGCTTCGGACCTCCCCCGCCCGTTTGGAGCTGGCGCGCGCGTTGGTAGACCTTGGTGTTGTTCTGCGGCGTCAGGCCGACACGTCCGGTGCGCGCGCCAGTTTGCGTGAGGCTTTGGATCTCGCGCAGAAGTGCGGGTCTTCCGCGATGGCCGCGCGGGCGTACTCCGAACTGGTCGCGACGGGCGCCGGCCCCCGCCGCCTGCGCCAGACCGGTCCGACCGCGCTGACCCCGGCCGAGCACCAGGTGGCGGCGCTGGCGGCACGGGGACGGTCCAACGAGGAGATCGCCTCGACGTTGCTGATGCCCGCGGACACCGTCGAGGGCGTGCTCTCCGGGATCTGCCGCAAACTGGGCGTCTCCAGCCGTTTGCAGCTTTCGGAAGCACTCGATGGTCACACTGGTTCGGACCCGTTCGGCCGATAGTTTCTGTTACGACGATCGGCCTATGGTCCTGCTCATGGCGAGCGACTTGCAAAGACGCAAGGTGTCGGTGGTGTTCGGCGCGATGGACGCCAACGGCGACGGCTACCTGGACGAGACCGACTTCCGCGCCCTCACCGCGCGCTGGGTGTCGTTGCGCGGCGGCGACGAGGAACTGCTGTCCGGCGTGATGATGGGCTGGTGGGCGACGCTGCACGCGATCGCGGGCCAGAACCGCGTGACCATCGACAACGTGCTGAGCATCGTGGACGCGCTCCCGAAGACGCCGGAAGCCGTCACCGACACCGCCGACGCGATGTTCGCCGCCGTCGACGAGAACCACGACGACTACATCTCGCGGTCCGAGTACCAGACGATGATCACCGCCTGGCTCGGCCACGAAGGCGTCACCGACTTCGCCGCGCTGGACTCCGACGGTGACGGCAGGCTCTCGCGCGAGGAGTTCGCCCGTCTGTGGCTGGAGTTCTGGGCCGGCGACGACCCGGACGCCGCCGGCACCTACGTCTTCGGGCCGGTCTGACGGAGCACGGCGAGACGACCGGACTTCACCGAACCGTCCTCGTGCCACGAGCCGGTGACCACGCCGATCGCGTCCCCCGGCGTGCTTTCCGGGACGATCCGCCGGTCCAGGTCGATCGTGACCGCCTCCGGGACGAGTGGCGCACGGATCAGCCGGCCGCGCGCCTCTGCCGGACCGAACCCGCTGCGGGCAGCCGGATCCGATGTCCCGCCGGTGGCGACCAGGCCGAGGATCGCGGCGATCCACACCGGATCCGTCACCGCGTCGTAGATCCACCGCGTACCCAGCACGCTGTGTTCGGCGGTCGTGACGAGCGCGCCTCCGGCGAGCGGCGCGGGACGGTACGTCAGCGGCACCTGGTACACCGCCTCGCCGTCCCGGAGCACGTGTGTTTCCACGCCGACCTGGCCGGCCGGGTCCTCGAAGCGGAGGAAACCGACCGGCCGCGGTGAGCCTTTTCCGTCGTACCACGGCTGACCCGCCAGCCAGGCGGGCAGGAAGTCGCGGAACGACGGGGTCAGCGTGGCGCCGGCGTGAATCTTCCCCATGCTGTGCAGGCTAGGCGAGCACCTGTTCGCGCAGGATGTCGGCGTGCCCGCAATGCTGCGCCAGCTCGCGCAGCACCTGCAGGTACACCCAGTGCAGCGTGCGCGGCCCGAACCGGTGGCCGGTCACGACGGCGTCCAGCGGCAGGTCCGCGACCGCGGTTCTCGCGGTGGCGCAGGCTTCCCGGTAGGCCGCCGTGACCGAGGCGATGGTGTCGCCGGGGTCGAGCCGGAAGGATTCGTCCGGCCTCTGCACCAGGCCGAGCTCCCGGCGCGACGTGCCACCGACGCACTCCTCGA
This sequence comes from Lentzea roselyniae, assembly GCF_039537795.1. Taxonomy (NCBI): domain Bacteria; kingdom Bacillati; phylum Actinomycetota; class Actinomycetes; order Pseudonocardiales; family Pseudonocardiaceae; genus Lentzea; species Lentzea roselyniae. The sequence continues at coordinate 34,370 of NZ_BAABBE010000024.1, read as the reverse complement.
ACCACACCCGCTGCATCCACGTGACGTGCTTGAGCAGCCCGAGCAACGTGGTCGCCGACGGGACCAGCCGGCGGCGGGCCTGTTCCTCGGTGAGACCGTGAAGAGTCGCCTCGATGGCGCTGCGACAGTCCTCTATGAACGCTTCGAGCTGTACGCGGTCCCCGTCCAGCGGTACATCGAACACACCCATCAGAGTCTCCCGTCCGGCGGCGGCGTCGACTCTAAGCATGCACGAGGGTGAAGAACTCCTGACGTGACGCGGGGTCCGACCGCAGCAGGCCCTGCAGCGCCGACGTGACGGTGCGGGATCCGTTGACCCGCACGCCTCGCAAGGCCATGCACAGGTGCTCCGCCTCGATCACGACGCCGACTCCCTTGGGGCGCAGGTGTTCCTGAAGCCAGTCCGCGACCTGTTTGGTCAGTCGTTCCTGCACCTGCAGGTCGCGCGCGAACATCTCCACGACCCGCGCGAGCTTCGACAGGCCCAGGATTCGTTCGCCCGGCAGGTAGCCGACGTGCGCGACACCGTGGAACGGCAGCATGTGGTGCTCGCACAACGACTGCACCGGAATCCCGCGTGCCAGCACGAGCTCGTCGTAGCCCTCGTCGTTCGGGAACGTCGTGAGGTTGAAGGCCCTCGGCGTCAGGAGTTCCGCGTACGCCTCGGCGACCCGGCGCGGTGTGTCCGCCAGGTGCACCGAGAACGGGTCCTTTCCCAGCGCCTTCAGCAGGTCGGTCACCGCATGCCGGGCCGCCTCCGTGTCGATGACGGGATCGGTCATCGGCTGGCCAGCCTGGACAACGCGAGCGCGCCGACCAGCAGACCGACGTCGCGCAACGCGACGTCGTAGTAGCCGGGCAGGGTCAGCAGGTTCACGATGATGCCGAGCAGCCAGGCGGCGACGACCAGCCCGCCCCACTTCGGCTGCAGCGCGACCAGCACACCGGCCACGATCTCGATCACGCCGACGATGTACATCGCGGCCTGCGGGCTGCCGGGCACGATCGAGTCGACCCACGGCGCCAGGTAGACGGGCCAGTCCACGAGCAGGTTGAAGAACTTGTCCAGCCCGAACAGGATCGGCGCCACCGTGAAGACCGTGCGCAACAGCACGAACGCCTGCGTCGCGGGATCCGTGCGCGTCAGGACTACCATGACTCCTCCTTCTAACGACAACGTTCGCTAACGTTAGAACCACTGGCAGATTTTCGTCAACCGAAGTAGGTTTTAGAGATGGCCGACCCCGTCGCCGCCGTCGCGGCCCTCGACGAGCCGAACCGGCGCAAGCTCTACGACTTCGTGGTGCGCCAAACCGCGCCCATCAGCAAGGACGAGGCGTCCGAGGCCATCGGTCTGCCGCGCACGACGGCCGGGTTCCACCTCGACAAGCTGGTCGAGATGGGGCTGCTGGACGTGGTCCACGAGCGGCGCTCCGGACGCACCGGGCCCGGCGCCGGACGGCCGGCGAAGCTGTACCGGCGGTCGGACGAGCAGATCGAGGTGTCGTTGCCCGATCGGCGGTACGAGGCCGCGAGCCACCTGCTGACCGAGTCACTGCTCGAGGCGGAGAGCACCGGGGAGCCGCCGCGCGAGATCCTGAACCGGCGCGCGTACGAGTGGGGCGAGGACCTGGCGACGCAGGCGGATGGCGACGTCGTGCAGGTGCTGGAGGACCTCGGGTTCGAGCCCCAGGCCGAGGGGGACTCGGTCCTGCTGGGCAACTGCCCGTTCCACAGCCTCGCCCAGAAGCACACCCAGCTGGTGTGCGGGATGAACCTGTGCCTGGTCAGCGGGCTGCTGGACGGGATCGAGGCGAGCAGTCACACCGCTCACCTCGACCCGTCACCAGGACATTGCTGTGTTCGGCTGGATCAGGCCTGAGGATCAGGCGCCGTCTTCCAGGTCGCCCTCGGTCTCAAGGTAGGCGGACCTGAGTGCGTCGAGAGTCGCCGGCTCCGGGTGCTCCCACATCTTGCGCTCCGCCGCCTCCAGCAGCCGCTCGGCGATGCCGTGCAACGCCCACGGGTTCGAGGCCTGCAGGAACTTGCGGGTCTCCGGGTCGAGCACATAGGTCTCGGTCAGCTTCTCGTACATCCAGTCCGCGACGACACCGGTCGTGGCGTCGTACCCGAACAGGTACTCGACCGTCGCCTGCAGCTCGAACGCGCCCTTGTACCCGTGCTGCCGCATCGCCCCGACCCAGCGCGGGTTCACCACGCGGGCGCGGAAGATGCGTGAGGTCTCCTCGGTCAGGGTCCGCGTGCGCACCGCCTCCGGGCGCGTGCTGTCACCGACGTACGCCGCGGGTGCCTTGCCCGTCAGCGCCTTCACCATCGTGACCATGCCGCCGTGGTACTGGAAGTAGTCGTCCGAGTCGGCGATGTCGTGCTCGCGGGTGTCGATGTTCTTGGCCGCCACCGCGATCCGCCGGTATGCCGACTCCATGTCCTCGCGCGCGGCAACACCGTCGACGCCGCGTCCGTAGGCGTAGCCGCCCCACACCGCGTAGACCTCGGCGATGTCGGACGAGTCGCGCCAGTTGCGGCTGTCGATCAACGGCAGCACGCCCGCGCCGTACGCGCCCGGCTTGGAGCCGAAGATCCGCAGCGTAGCCCTGCGCTCGTCGCCGTGCTCCGCCAGGTCCGCGACCATGTGCGCCCGCACGAAGTTCCGGTCCGCCGGCTCGTCCAGTGACGCCACCAGCTGCACGGCATCGTCCAAAAGGGACACGACATGCGGGAAGGCGTCGCGGAAGAACCCGGAGATCCGGACCGTGACGTCGACGCGCGGCCTGTCCAGCTCCTCCAGCGGGATGACCTCGAGGCCCGTGACGCGGCGGGACTGGTCGTCCCACACCGGCCGCACGCCCAGCAGCGCGAACACCTCGGCGATGTCGTCGCCGGCCGTGCGCATCGCCGACGTGCCCCACACCGACAGGCCGACCGAGGGCGGCCACTCGCCGTCGTTCTCCTCGCGGTACCGGGCGAGCAGCGAGTCGGCCATCGCCTGACCGGTCTCCCACGCGAGGCGCGACGGGATGGCCTTCGGGTCGACCGAGTAGAAGTTGCGGCCGGTCGGCAGCACGTTCACCAGGCCGCGCAACGGAGAGCCCGACGGACCGGCCGGGATGTAGCCGCCGTCCAGCGCGTGCAGCACGTTCGTCATCTCGTCCGTGGTGCGCGCCAACCGGGGCACGACCTCGACGGCGGCGAACTCCAGGATCTTCTGCACGTCGGCCGACTCGTGCAGAGTCCGTGCCACGGAAGCGTCCCAGCCCGCGTCTTCCATGGCCTGGACGAGCGCGCGAGCCTGTTCCTCGACGGCGTCGACGTCTTCGCGGGTCGTCGTGGTGAGTCCGAGTGCTTCGCGCAGGCCCGGCAGCGCGGCGACCTGGCCGCCCCACATCTGACGTGCCTGCAGCATCGCGAGCACGAGGTTGACCCGCACCGAACCGGTCGGCGCCTCGCCGAGGACGTGCAGGCCGTCGCGGATCTGGACGTCCTTGACCTCGCACAGCCAGCCGTCGACGTGCAGCAGGAACTCGTCGAACTCCGCGTCGTGCGGCCGGTCGTCCAGGCCGAGGTCGTGGTCGAGCTTCGCGGCCTGGATCAGCGTCCAGATCTGCGCCCGGATCGCCGGCAGCTTGGCCGGGTCCATCGCGGAGATGTTGCCGTACTCGTCGAGCAGCTGCTCCAGCCGCGCGATGTCGCCGTAGCTGTCGGCGCGGGCCATCGGCGGTACGAGGTGGTCGACCAGCGTGGCGTGCGCGCGCCGCTTCGCCTGCGTGCCCTCACCGGGGTCGTTGACGAGGAACGGGTACACCAGCGGCAGATCGCCCAGCGCCGCGTCCGTGCCGCAGGACGCCGACATGCCGACGGTCTTGCCCGGCAACCACTCCAGGTTGCCGTGCTTGCCGACGTGCACCACGGCGTCCGCGCCGAACCTCGACTCGATCCACCGGTAGGCCGCGAGGTAGTGGTGCGACGGCGGCAGGTCCGGGTCGTGGTAGATCGCGATCGGGTTCTCACCGAACCCGCGGGGCGGCTGGACGATCACGACCACGTTGCCGGACTCCAGCGCCGCCAGCACGATCTCGCCGTCCTTGGACCGCGAGTGGTCGACGAACAGCGAGCCGGGCGCGTCGCCCCAGTGCTCCTGCATCGACTCGCGGAAGTCCTCGGGCAGCGTCTCGTAGAACTCCCGGTACTCCGCCGCGGCGATGCGCACGGGGTTGCTCTCGAACTGCTCCTGCGTGAGCCAGTCCGCGTCCTGCCCACCGGCGGCGATCAACGCGTGGATCAACGCGTCGCCGTCCTGCTCGTCGACGCCCGGCAGCTCGGTGCCGATGTCGTAGCCGTGCTCCCGCATGGCCTTCAGCAACCGTACGGTCGAGGCGGGCGTGTCGAGACCGACCGCGTTGCCGATCCTGGAGTGCTTGGTCGGGTACGCCGACAGCATCACCGCGATCTTGCGCTCACCGACCGGGACGTGCCGCAGCCGCGCGTGCCTGACCGCGATGCCGGCGACGCGCAGCGCCCGCTCGGGATCCGCCACGTAGACGGTGAGGCCGTCGGAGTCGATCTCCTTGAACGAGAACGGAACCGTGATGATCCGGCCGTCGAACTCCGGGATCGCCACCTGCGTCGCGGTGTCCAAAGGGGACAGTCCATCGTCGTTGGAGTCCCACGACTCGCGGCTCGACGTCAGGCACAACCCCTGCAGGATCGGCACGTCCAGCGCCGCCAGCGCCCCGACGTCCCACGCGTCGTCGTCCCCGCCTGCGCTCGCCTTGGCGGGGTTCGTGCCACCGGCCGCCAGCACCGTCACGATGAGCGCGTCGGCCTGCCCCAGCGTCTCCAGCAGCTCGGGCTCGGCGGTGCGCAGCGACGAGCAGTAGACCGGCAGCGGCTTCCCGCCCTTGGCCTCGATCGCGTCGCACAACGCGTGCACGAACGCCGTGTTCCCCGCGACGTGATGCGCCCGGTAGTAGAGCACCGCGACCGTCGGGCCGTCCTGCGCGGGCTCGCGCTCCAGCACACCCCACGTGGGCGTGGCGGCGGGCGCCGCGAACCCGTGCCCGGTCAGCAGGATCGTGTCCTCGAGGAACTTGTGCAGCTCGGTGAGGTTCACCGGCCCGCCGTGCGCCAGGTAGAGGTGGGCCTCGGCGCAGACACCGCCGGGCACCGTCGACAGCTCCATGAGCGCCGCGTCCGGCTGCTGCTCACCGCCGAGCACCACCACGGGCAGCCCGCAGGCCAGCAGCCAGTCGAGCCCCTCCTCCCACATCCTCCGCCCGCCGAGGATGCGCACCACGACCAGGTCGACGCCCTCGACGAGCGCGGGCAGGTCGTCGACGGTCAGTCGCGCGGGGTTGCCGAGCCGGTACTCGGCGCCACTCGCCCGGGCCGACAGCAGGTCGGTGTCGGAGGTCGACAGCAGCAGGATCACGCAGGCTCCATCCCTCGTGGGGTCCTCGCCCCAGGTTGCGGGTGACAGACGAAGCGGAGTTCCTGACTCCCAGCGGTTCGCTGGTCACAGTGGCGGGACCGCGCCGGATTCACACCGGCTTCCTCCTGCGCTTCGTCGTTCGGGCTCACCCTAACCGGCGGGTTACAGTCCGACCTATGCGTACTCACCCGGATGCCTGCCCAGGCGCCGTCGAGCTGCACCAGGCGGCTGACGGCGGCCTCGCGCGCATCCGGGTCCCCGGCGGCACCCTCACGGCAGCTCAGTGGGACGTCGTGCGGCTCGCCGCCCTGGAACTCGGCACCGGCTCGCTGGAGCTGACCTCGCGGGCGAACCTCCAGATCAGGGGCCTCGCGGACGGTCTGGAACTGGGTGCGCGGCTGCGTGCGGCAGGCCTGCTGCCTTCGGACACGCACGAGCGCATCCGCAACATCATCGCGGCGCCGCTGGAGGCCAACCAGGCCCTGGTCGACGCGCTGGACGCGGCCCTGTGCGCGGACCCCGCGCTGGCCTCGCTACCCGGGCGTTTCCTGGTGACGGTTGGCGCGTCGGTCAGCGGCCTCGGCGGCGACTTCGGGCTGGTCGACGACGTGTTGCTGCTCGCAGGGACCGACACGGGTGTGCGTGTTCAGGACCCCGTGGACGCTCTCGTGACCGCCGCCCGTCTCTTCCAGGAGATGCGCGGGGCCGCCTGGCGCCTGTCCGAAGTGGACGGCGGTGTGCGGAAGATCACCGAACACTTCGGTGCCACCGGCGGATCGCGGATCACTCCGGCTGTGACGCCTGTCGCACCTTCGCCGACCACACCGGGTGTGCCGCTGGGACGGCTGGATGCGCATCTCCTCGCGGGTGTGCCGGTGCGGTTGACGCCGTGGCGCAGCCTCGTCGTGCCGGCGGGTACCGACACGTCCGGCCTGATCACCGACCCGGCCTCCCCTTGGCACGGCGTGAGCGCCTGCACCGGCCGCCCCGGCTGCGCGAAGTCACTCAGCGACGTACGGGCCGACGCGCGCGCTTGGGTAGACGCGGCCCACCACACACACGCTCCGGCCGGGGTTCCCCCAATTTCAACTCTAGTGAGCAGGTCTGACATTTCTCGTGGCCAACCGGTCCACTGGTCGGGTTGCTCACGCCGGTGTGGCCGCCCCACCGGCGATGTGATCGAGTTCGTCGCGACCGGCGACGGCTACGAGGAGACCAGGTGACGGAGTACATCAAGGAAGGCGCGGAGATCTACCGCCGCTCCTTCGCGACCATTCGCGCGGAGGCGGACCTCGCCGGCTTCCCGCAGGACGTCGCGCGGGTCGTCGTGCGGATGATCCACTCGTGCGGCATGACCGACCTGACGCACGACATCGCCTTCTCCCCCAACGTCGTGCGGCACGCCCACGCCGCGTTGCTCGACGGCGCGCCCATCCTCTGCGACGCCAACATGGTCGCGGCCGGGGTGACCCGCCGCCGGCTGCCCGCGGACAACGAGGTCCTGTGCTACCTGCAGGACCCGCGCACGCCCGAGCTGGCCAAGCGCATCGGCAACACCCGCAGCGCGGCAGCGCTGGAACTGCTGGCGGACCGCTTCCAGGACGCGGTGATCGCGATCGGCAACGCGCCGACGGCGTTGTTCCACCTGCTCGACCTGATCGCGCAGGGCGCCCCGAGGCCTGCCGCCGTCCTCGGCATCCCGGTGGGCTTCATCGGCGCGGCGGAGTCCAAGGAAGCTTTGGCCGCAACGGATCTGGAGTACCTGGTGGTGCACGGCCGGCGCGGCGGCAGCGCCATGACGGCAGCAGCTATCAACGCGATTGCGAGCGAAGAGGAATGACGGGCAAGCTCTACGGCGTCGGCCTGGGTCCTGGCGACCCGGAACTCGTGACGGTCAAGGCCGCGCGGCTCATCGGGGAAGCCGACGTCGTCGCGTTCCACAGCGCCCGCCACGGCCGCTCAGTGGCCAGAACCATTGCGGAGCCCTACTTCCGCGAAGGTCAGATCACCGAACAGCTCGTCTACCCGGTGACGACCGAGGACACGGACGACTACCAGGGCGAGATCGACCAGTTCTACGAGGAGGCCGCCGCCCGCCTCGCCGCTCACCTCGACGCCGGCCGCAACGTCGTCGTCCTGGCCGCGGGCGACCCGTTCTTCTACGGCTCCTACATGCACATGCACAAACGCCTCGCCGACCGCTACGAGTGGGAGGTCGTTCCCGGCGTGACGAGTGTCAGCGGCGCGAGTGCCGTCCTCGGCACCCCGCTCGTGGAACGCGACGAGGTCCTCACGATCCTGCCCGGCACCCTGCCGCCGGCCGAGCTGGCAGCCCGCCTCGCCGACACCGACTCGGCCGCGATCCTCAAGCTGGGCCGCACCTTCGGCAACGTCAAGGCAGCCCTCGAAGCCTCCGGCCGGCTCGGCAACGCCTGGTACGTCGAGCGCGCCACCACGGGCCGGCAGAAGACCTCGCCGCTCGCCGACGTGGACCCGGACACCGTCCCGTACTTCTCGCTGGCGCTGCTGCCCAGTCACTCCAAGCCCAAGGCGCGCAAGGGCGAGGTGACCGTCGTGGGCCTGGGCCCCGGCGCCACCGCCTGGCTGACGCCGGAAGCCCGCCAGGAGCTGGAAGCCGCCGACGAGCTCGTCGGCTACACCACCTACCTCAACCGCGTCCCCGACCGGCCCGGCCAGACCAAGCACGCCTCCCACAACCAGGTCGAGTCGGAACGCGCCGCCTTCGCCCTGGACCTGGCGCGCCAGGGCAGGCGGGTCGCGGTGGTGTCGTCGGGCGACCCCGGCGTCTTCGCGATGGCCACGGCGGTTCTTGAAGCAGCCGCCGAACAACCGGACGTGCCGGTCAGGATCATCCCCGGAGTCACCGCCGCGAACGCCGTGGCGGCCAAGGCGGGCGCGCCGCTCGGGCACGACTACGCGGTCATCTCGCTGAGCGACCGCCTCAAGCCGTGGGACGTCATCGCCGAACGCCTCACCGCCGCCGCCAAGGCCGACCTCGTCATCGCCATCTACAACCCGGCGTCCAAGGCCCGCACGCACCAGGTCCACGAGATGCGCGACCTGCTGCTCCGGCACCGCGCCCCGGACACCCCGGTGGTGGTCGGCCGCGACGTGGGCGGCCCCGAGGAGGAGATCCGCGTCGCCACGCTGAAGACCCTCGACCCGTACACGATCGACATGCGCTGCCTGCTGATCATCGGCTCGTCGCAGACAGTCGTGACGGACGCGGGCGTGGTGTTCACGCCGCGCCGCTACCCGTCCTGAGCAGCAACGGGGTCGCGAGCAGGAACAGTCCCGAGAGGGTGATCGCGGTGAGCGGGCTGGTGAGTGTCGCCAGGCCGCCCCAGATCACCATCAGGGCGGCCTGAAGGAGTTTGCTGCTGACGCTCCACGTCGTGAGCACCTGCGCGACGCGGTCCGCGGGAGTGCGGCGCAGGCGTTCTGTCGCGAGGATCGGGTTGAACACGCCCATGCACGTGATCAGCAGGCCCTCGACGACGATCACGGTGAGGAGTCCGGGCAGGCCGGGCTGGACCAGCGCCAGCCCGAGCGGGAAGAACGAGCGCGACCAGCCGGAGACGATCATCACCCGGTGCCGGCCGTAGCGGGCGGAGAGCCGGGCGGAAAGACGGGCACCGGCGAAGCCGCCGAGTGCCGGCAGGCCGAACGCCAGACCGTACTGCCAGGCGGGGTAGTGGTACTGGCCGAGCAGCAACACGGACAGCACCGGCACGGTCGCCATGATCAGGCCGCTCACCAGGATCGCGTTGAGGAACAGCCGCCGCAGCGCGCGGTCGCCGACGATGAACCGCCAGCCCGCCAGAAAGCCGGATTCCCGTGTTGCTGCGGGTGCGGCGACGTCACTGCCCCGCAGGCGCAGGATCCCGAGCGCGGACAGCAGGTAGCTGAGCGCGTTGGCGAGGACGGTGACGACCGGGCCGAGCACCGCGACGAGCGCACCGCCCAGTGGAGGACCGGCCGCGGTCGCCACCCAGCTCGTGCCCTCGAACCTCCCGTTCGCGACGAGGAGCTGGTCGCCGCGGACGAGGTGCTTCAGGTACGCGCCGGACGTGGCGGTGAAGGCGATGCTCGCGGTTCCGGAGACGACCGAGACGGCCAGCAGCTGACCGAACGACAACGAGCCGCAGAAGTACGCGAGCGGGACGCTTGCCATCGCGAGGAACCTGGCAAGGTCCATCGCGATCATCACGGGCCGCTTGGCCCTGCGGTCGACCCACGGCCCGAGCGGGAACGCGACGACCGCCGCGACGGCGAGCCCCGCCGCTTCCAGCAGCGCCACGGCGAACGCCGTTGAATGCAGCACCTGGACCGCGATGAGCGGCAACGCCCCGAACGCCATCCACGTGCCGTAAGTGCTGACGGCGTAAGCCGACCACAACCACCGGAAGTTGTGCCCCAATCGCATGCGCCGCATCACATCCCCTGCACCGCGGCAAGATCAAACAACCGTCTCCCGGCGAGCCACAACGATCGGTTGGGCATGCATAGGCTGCGTCCCCATGGACACCGAGGCAGTGCGATCCTTCGTCCGCGCGGCCGAGCTCGGGCAGCTGCAACACGCGGCCGACGAGCTGGGCGTGACGCAACAGGCCGTCTCGAAGCGGATCGCCACGCTGGAACGGCAGCTCGGCGTCCAGCTGTTCACCCGCACCGCCCGAGGTGTCGAGCTGACGCTGGACGGGCAGGCGTTCCTGCCGCACGCGCGCGGCATCGTCACGGGCGCCGACCGCGCCGTCACCGCGGTCACGCCGGGCTCGCGCGCCCTTCGCGTCGACGTGCTGGGCTTCCGCAGCGCCCAGGCCGTCGTGCTGCACGACTACTGGCGATCACATCCGGGAGTCCACCTCGACGTGGTGACTCTCAAGGCCAACGACCCGCGCACGGTGGTCACCGCCATCCAGGCAGGTGATGTCGACGCCTCGTTCCGCACCGTCACCGATCCGGCCGCGCTGCCGCCCGGCGTGCGCATGATCCACGCCTTCGACTCCCCGCTGGAGCTCCTCGTCGGCCCTCGGCACCCGCTGGCCTCCGCCCGCACGCTGACCCCGGCCCAGCTGCGCGGGCACCGGATCTGGGTGCCGGGAATCGCGCCCCGCAGCGAGTGGGCGGAGTTCTACGACCAGCTCGTCACCGCCTTCGACCTGCGCCTGGACGGGGCGGGCCCGCACTTCGGCGACGAGGTGCTCCTCGACACCCTCGCGGAGTCCGCCGACGTGGCCACCTTCGTCGGCGCGCGCGACCGGTACGTCTGGCCCGCGAGCTACGAACTGCGCCGCATCCCGATCGTGGACCCGGTGCTCGTCTACCCGCTGTCGCTGCTGCTCCCGGAGCACGCGCATCCGGGACTGCGGCCGATCATCAACCACCTGCGGAACCTGCCACCGCTCACGCCGAAGGCCTGGCGCCCGTCCTGGGGTTCTCCAGCCACGTGAGAGCTTCCTCCACGGTCGCCACCACCTGCGCGGGCGGGAGTGGCGGCCGGCGCACGACCACCACCGGAATCCCCAGCTGCCGCGCGGCTTCCAGCTTGGCCGACGTCATCGAGCCGCCGCTGTCCTTGGTGACCAGCACGTCGATCTCCCGCGACCGCATCAGCTCCAGCTCACCGTCCACAGTGAACGGACCGCGCGACAGCAGCACCTCGATCCGTTGCGGCATGGGCGGCTCCGGTGGCTCGACCATCCGCGCCAGGAACCACTGCCGGCAGCCGGCGAACTCCGCGAGATCCTGACGCCCGGTCGTGAGGAACACCCGCTCCCCCGGCAGGTGCCGCGCGGCATCGGCGACGCTGTCCACCCAATGCCATCCCTCGGCGGGCGTGAAACCGGGCCGGCGCAGGACGAGGAACGGAACCCCGGCTCGCGCGCAGGCCTCGAACGCGTTGGCGGTGATCTGCCGCGCGAACGGGTGGGTGGCGTCGACGACGGCGTGAATGTCGTTGTCCCGCAACCACTGCGTCAGCCCGTCCACCCCGCCGAACCCTCCGACCCTGACCTCGCCTTCAGGCAGCTTGGGGTTGCTCACCCGGCCGGCGAGCGACGAGATCGCGGGGACGTGCCGAGCCAGCTCCCGCGCCTCTCCCGTCCCCCCGAGGATCAGGATCATCGAACGCGAGTGGCCGAGTACAGGTGGCTGTCGGGGAACTGGGTCGCCCCCAGCACGTTCCCGACGATGATCACCGCGGTCCGCTTGATCCCGGCGGCCCGCACCTGGTCCGCGATGTCGTCCAACGTCCCGCGCAGCACCACTTCATCGGCACGGGACGCGTAGGCGACCACAGCGACCGGGCAGTCCGGCCCGTAGTTCGGCACCAGCTCCGCGACCACGTCCTCGACCCGCTGCACGGCCAGGTGCAGCACGAGAGTCGCGTGGCTGCGGCCCAACGTGTCCAGGTCCTCACCGTCCGGCATCGGCGTCGCGCGCTGCGAAGTCCGCGTGAGGATCACCGTCTGCCCCACCCCCGGCACCGTCAGCTCACGCTGCAACGACGCCGCCGCGGCCGCGAACGCCGGCACGCCTGGCGTGACGTCGTACGGAATCTCCAGCGCGTCCAGCCGGCGCATCTGCTCGGCCATCGCGCTGAACACCGCCGGATCCCCGGAGTGCAGCCGCGCCACGTCCAAGCCCTGCTCGTGAGCCGCCTGTAGCTCAGCGATGATCTCGTCCAGCGTCAGCTCGGCGGTGTCGACCTTCCGCGCGCCGACGGGACAGAAGTCCAGCAGCTCGACCGGCACCAGCGCCCCCGCGTACAGGCACACCGGCGAAGCGGCGATCAGGTCACGCCCGCGCACGGTGATCAGGTCAGCGGCACCGGGCCCGGCGCCGATGAAGTGCACGGTCACTTGGTCACGCTCCACGTCGTCACGGGCATGTGCGGCCGCCACCCGGTGAACTTGCCGACGGACGAACCGCGGTTCACCGCGATCCGCACCAGGTCGCCGCCGAGCCGCTCGTACCACTGCGCCACGACGGCCTCGGACTCCAGCGTCACCGCGTTCGCGACCAGCCGCCCGCCGGCGCCCAGCGCGTCCCAGCACGTCTGCATCACACCGGGCACGGTCAGCCCGCCACCGATGAAGATCGCGTCGGGCTTCTCCAGTCCCTCCAGCACCTCGGGCGCGCGGCCGAGATGAACCTCGATCCCGGGCACGCCGAGCGCGGCGGCGTTGCGCTGAATCCGTTCAGCGCGCACGACGTCCTGCTCCACCGCGATCGCCCGGCACGTCGGATGCGTCCGTGCCCACTCGATCGCGATCGACCCCGACCCGGCACCCACGTCCCACAGCAGCTGCCCCGGCAACGGCGCCAACGTCGACAGCGAAATAGCCCGCACCTCACGTTTGGTCAACTGGCCGTCAGTCTCGTAAGCGTCGTCCGGCAGCCCGGGCACCCGCGAATAGGCGCTCCCGGCGTACTCGGCAGCGATGACGCACAACGGATCCGCACTCTCTCCGGACCACTGGTAGACCCGCTCGGCGGGCCCACCCAACTGTTCGAGCACTGTAATCGGCCCAGCCATTTCCGCAACGGTCGCGGGATCACCACCCAGCACCAAAATTCGGCGGCCGGGCGTCAGCGCAGGTCGCAGCAGGTCGGGCGAGCGGCCCACGAGCGACACGACCTCGACCTCGTTCAACGCCCACCCGAGCCGCGCGCAGGCCAGCGACACCGACGAGGGGTGCGGGATGACGGTGACGCGCGAGCCCAGCAGCCGCACCAACGTCGTGCCGATGCCGTGGAACATCGGGTCGCCCGACGCCAGCACGCACACGTCGCGGTACTTCTCGAACAGCGCGGGCAAGGCCGGGACCAGCGGCGACGGCCACGCCACCCGCTCGAACTCCCCGGGCACGAGGTCCAGCTGCCGCTTCGACCCCATCAGCACCTTCGCCCCCGCGACGGCCTTCCGCGCGGCAGGCGACAGCCCGTCCCACCCGTCGGCCCCGATGCCGACGACGACGACGTCAGACGGTTCCGGTGACACGCTGCACCTGAATCTCGATCACCACGCGCTCCGGGTTGACCCGCGGCTGCCGGTACCGCTCGGCGTACCGGCGCACGGCGTCCTCCACGGATTCCACGTCATCGCGAACGACAGCGGGACCCTCCAACGTGGACCAGCGGCGACCGTCCACCTGGCACACAGCGGCGTACCCGGCCTTGCGGACGTGCTTGACCTTCCACGACGCGCCGTGCGTGATGATCCGCGCCACACCGTTCTCACGATCGAGGGTCACGCCCACCGGCACCACGTGCGGCGTCCCGTCCGGACGCACGGTGGACAGCGTGCACAGGTGCCGCTCGGTCCAGAACTCGGCGAACTCTGCGCCCCGCTCGATCGACATGGCACGCATCATGCAATGCCGCGCGCGCGAAACGAAATCAGCCTCTCACTCCGCGAACCGCGGCTTGTTGAGGCAGTGGCCGTGGTATCGCATCACAGCCCAGCCTTCGCCGGTGCCCAGGAACCACGCGCCCCCTGGCGGGTCGGCGGGAAACGTGCCGTCCAGCAGTTCCACGAACCCGTCGGCCACTTCGAGGATCCGGCCGACCTCGACGTGGTCCTTTCCAGTTCGCGTGAAATCACGCGGCACGTCACCGGCCCCGCGGGCGCACCGTCGTGCCTCGAGGGAGATCTCCAGCAGCAGACGCGACTGTTCCGGGGTCAGCCCACGAAGGACTTCCCCCACGTCGAGGCATTCCAGGGGTGCCCCGCCAGTCCTCGGCGCGCTCCGCCAGCCACGGGTCAGCCACGCGCTCGGCCTGGTCGATCAGGTAACCGAGCCACACGGCGAGGGCGTCGTCCAACACCCAGAAGCCCTGGTCCTCCACCGAGACCGTCGTCGTCCTGCTCACCACGCGAGGGTACGGCCCGCCACCTCGGTGACGGGCCGCATTTCCGCACTACGGGTAACTGACGACGTTCACCGGCACCGTGCCCGGCGGCGTCACCGCCCCCACCTCGTTCACCACGTGCGTGATCGTTCCCTGGTAGTTGAGCGACACGGTCAGCAGGTTGTGCAGCCGCACGCCGGGCCGGTCGGGCACCTCGAACGCGTGATGCGCCCGCACCGACGGGTTGACGTTGAAGAAGCAGTAGCTGCCGAGCCCCCACGCCTCGTGCGTGGTGACGTTGTCGCCGACCTTGTAGGCCGCATAGCCGGCCAGCCCGTTCGGACTCATCCACGTGGCCTGGTTCGGCACGTCGTAGGGCATCTCGTTCTGGAAGAAGATCGTCCGCCCGCCCTGGCCGTTCCAGATCACCTGGTACTTCTGGTAGTGCTCGACGAACAAACCGGTCGCCAGCACGTTGTTGCCGTTCACGACGACGCCCGTGTCACCGACCGCCTCGGTCCAGCCCCAGGTGCCCGCGTTGCCGTGGTCGGCGCGCCAGGCCCAGGTGTGGTCGATGATCGTGTTGTGGCTGTTGACGACCAGGCTGTTGGTCGCCTTGCCCGCGATCGCCCCGCCGACCCGGAAGAACACGTCCTGCAACGTCGTCGGGTTCGCCGCGTGCGACGCCGACGAGCCCGCCGGCCCCACCGTCAGCAACGCGTCCGATCGCGTCGTCCCGGCGTCGAACAGGATGCCCTTGATCCGCACGCCGTCGACGTCCGCGACCTGCATCGCGTTGACCCCGTTGTCCGGCACGATCGTGGCGTAGCCGATGCCGAGCACCACGGTGTTCGGCCGGGTCACGTTGATCGTCTGGTTCACGTGGTAGATGCCGGGCGTGAAGAACAGGTTGCAGCCCTGCGCCAACGCCGCGTTGATCGTCGACGCGGTGTCACCGGCCTTCACGACGTAGAACTGGCTCATCGGCAACGACGTGCCCGGCGTGCCACCGTTGATCCACGACGCACCGGAAGCGTTGGTGCGCAACGAAGGCAGGAACACCCGGTACTGGTTGCCTTCGAGGTACAGGTACGGCACGTCACGCGAGACCGGCGTGGTCGCCAGGTTCGTCGACGGCGGGTTCGGGAACGTGGTCGGTGGTGCGCCCGGCGTCCCGGAGAACACCATGTTCCACACGCCGCCGTTCCAGCTGCCGTAGTTCGAGTCACGCGTGTACCACTGCTGTTGCGAGACCGATGCCGTCTGACCGGTCACGCGGGTGTCCGCCGTGTAGCCACCGCTGGCGAAGCCGTACGACGCCGGGTACAGCGCGAGGTTGCCGCGGATGTCCATGCGGCGGAACGGTGCCGCCTGCGCCACGGCCCACCGGTTGGTGCCGTTGCTCGGGTTGACCGCCATGTTCTCGGCGGAGCGCCAGAAGTTCTGCAGCGCCACGCCCTTGTCGGACTCGTTGAAGGCGTCCACGGTGATGTCACCGTTGATCAGAACATCTCCGGGGTTGCGCCCCAGACCCGAAACGGACGTGTAGTAGCCCACGTCGTCGTGGATGCCGTTGTACGTGCCCGGCTTGAACAGGTGCGCGACCCGGCGCGGCGCCATCTGCGCCGTCAGCGTGTCCTTCTGCATGTTGAAGTCCGCGTCGAGCTGCGTCTGGATGCTCGCAGCGGACATCGACGGGTCGAAGATGCGCGTGTTCGGCCCGAAGTTCGGGTTGTCGGACTGGACGCAGCCCTGCTGCGTGCCGATCGTGTAGGTGGCGCTGCCCACCGACGAGTTCGCGAGCCCGGCCTTGATGCCTATCGCGTTGATCGTGCGGCTGGTGGGCACGGAGATCGGCCCGGTGTAGAGCGGAGAGCCGGCGGTCGGCGTGGAACCGTCCACTGTGTACCGGATCGACGCGCCGGCGGTGGCCGTCGTGATCGTCACGGTCTGGGCGGACGTGTACGCCCCACCCGGCGGACTGAAGGTTGGCGTGGCCACGGGAGCTTGCGTGCTGCCGTGTGTGTAGGTGAAGTGCGGCGTGTCGTACTGAGGTCCGCTCTTCTCGTAGGTGAACCAGTATTCGATGACAGAGCCCGATGACAGCCCACCGACGGTCTTCTGCCAGACACCGCCGTTGTTGGTCATGCGGAAGTTCTGCTGCGGAACACCGGTGATCAAGTAGTGCACGTCGACGTACAGGGCAGGGGTCGTCGGCGTGAAGTCGATCCTCGCCTGAGTGGAGTCCAGCGCCGTCACGTTCTGCGTGTAGTCCTCGGCCGCGGACGCGGCGGTGGACGACGCCAATGACGACAGGGCAATCGCTGCGGCGGCCAGTCCGGCCAGCCATCTCACCTTTGAGAGCGCTCTCACACCTCGAACGGTAAGCGGCGGACGTCTGTTTGAACAAGCGACGTTTTCACCCGAACGAGCCCGTACCTTGAACCGGAAACAACCCATAGCGTTGACACATGACCGCGACGACATCCACCGCCTACAGCCGGGATCTCGGCGAGGAACTGCGCCTCCTGCGCGAGCGGTGCTCCACGCTCAACGGCCGCAAGTTCGCGATTTTGCTTGGATGGGATCCAAGCAAGGTGTCCAACATCGAGCACGGCAAGGCGCGCGCGAGCGAGATCGACCTGGTCCAATATCTCACGGCGTGCGGCAAGGACATCGACTACTTCAACGACTTCCTGACCCGGTACCGCAACGCCTTCGACCCGTACATCGCGCAAGTCCCGGACGATCTGCGCACGCTGGCCATGGCCGAGTCGATGGCCACGAAGATCACGTGGGTCGACGTGCTCGCCGTCCCCGGCCTCATCCAAACTCGGGAGTACGCCGACGCCCTGTACCGCAAAGCTGGCCTCGTACCCGAGGAAAAGATCGCGGGGTGCGTCAAGTTCCGCATGGACCGCCAGTCGATCCTGCGCCGTGTCAACAGGCCGGAATGCCGGTTCTACGTCCTCGAACGCGTCTTGCAGACACGTGTCGGCAGCGACAAGGTCATGGAGGACCAGTACCTCCGCATGCTCTTCAACACGCACATTCTGCGGATCGTCCCCGACGACGCCATCACTCTGATGGCGGGTTGTGCGTTGCTGGAGTTCGACAAAGCGCCCACGCTCGCTTACAGCGAAACCGACCTGGCCCAGGTGTTCGCGCAGGACAGCCTCGCCGTCGATCGCACCACCAGCCTGTTCAAGCGACTGGATGAGCTGGCATTGGATGAGGAACAATCGAAGCGCAAGCTGGCGGAGTACGTCAGCCGACTTCGAGAGGAACCTCATGACGGAGAAGCGGACCTGGCGTAAGAGCAGCTACAGCGGTGGCAGCGAAAGCGGCGCCTGTGTGGAGGTGTCGCTGGCCCAGGACGCATTCGTGCGGGACTCGAAGAACGCGAGTGGCGACGTGCTCGCGTTCTCGTCCCCCGCTTGGGCAAGCCTGATCAGGTACCTCGGTTCTCGTTGAGGTAGTTGTAGATCGTGTAGCGGGTGACCTCCAGGACACCCGCTAGATGGTCGACGGAGTCGCGGATCAGGAAGAACCCGGCTTCGTCCAGCACGCGCACGACCTGTGACTTGTGCACCTTCTTCATCAGTTCGACCGGCACACCGACATCGGCGATCGCCTTCTCGACCAGCACCCGCTGCAGCGTGTCCACGTCCTGTGGAAACGACTCGACGGGCCCGGAAGCCTCGTGCGCCGCCAGCTTGTTGACGCACAAGCACCCCACGGCCACACCGGCCGCATCGCGCACGAAAGTGGTCGACGACCAGATGGCCCGCCCATCGGGCGCGTACGTCTCATAGCCGGGCATGTCGGTGGTCGTGCCGCGCCGGACCAGCCCCAGCAACAGGTCGGTCATCGGCCCGCCCACCTGCCGCCCGGTCAGCGAGCCCGCGATCGCGATGATCGAGTTCGGCAGCCGCGACAGGTCGTGCACGACGACCTCGGTGTCGGGTCCCAGCGCCGACGCGAGGCTGTCGACCGTCGGCACCAGCGCCGACAACGCCGCCGGAACCTCGGAGACCGAGGGCCCGGACAGCGACTTCAACGCGGCCCGCACCCGTTCCAGCGTCCCGCGCGTGGTCGTGGCGTGCGGCGACAACCGGACGTGCTCGGGCCGCACGGTCGCGGTGACTCCGAAGGCGTTCAAGGCCTCCCCGACCACGGAAGCCGCCTCCGGCATGGTGAACGCGAGGATCCCGGCCCGCCGCTCGCGAGCCGACACGATCTTGCCGCCGCACGACAGCACGATCTCCTCCAGCTCGGAGACCACCTCCGCCACCGCCGCTTCCAGCGAGCTGACCCCGGCGAGCTCGACCAGCTCCAACGCTTCCGCGAAAGCGCCGGAGACGACCGGCGAGAGGTTCGTGATGTTCCAGGAGGCGGCGTCCGGGGCCACGTCGTGCACCGAGTTGTCGAACAGCCCGGCGTCGACCGCGCCCGTCCACCCGGAGAGCACCGGCGAAAGCCGCTCCAAGGCCCGGTCCGACAGCACGACGAAACCCGTGCTCCACCCGGCCCGCAGCCACTTCTGCCCACCGACGACCAGCACGTCGGCGAACTCCCACGGCTCGTCGACCACGCCGAAGCCCTGGATGCCGTCGACGATCAGCAGCCGGTCGCCGACGACCTCGCGCAACGCCGCCAGGTCCGCGCGGTAGCCGGTGCGGAAGTCCACAGCGGACACCGACAGCGCGGACACCTCGGGCGTCAGGCGGGTCGCGACGGCGGCCGGCGCCACCGGACCCTCGAAGACGATCGAGGGGAGTCCCGCCCGCACCCACGGATAGGTGTTGGCCGGGAACTCCGACTCCGAGTACATGACGGTCCCGGACAGCCCGAACGCGGCCTGGAACAGGCCGATCGAGGTGCTGGGCACCAGCGCCACGTGGTCGGTGTCGGAGCGGCACAGCCGGGCGACGGCGGCTTTCACCCGTTGTTCCTCGCGCATCAGCGTGTCCACTGTGGAGGGCCCGGCGAGCGAGGCCTGTTCCATCAGCCGCGAGGTGGCCTGCACCACCGGGATCGACGGCGGGCCGAAGCGGGCGAAGTCGAGGTACCCCTCCGGTTCACGGAACTGGGCGAGGTACGAGGAGTCGGTCAACTCAGAACACCTTTGCGAGGAACTGTTGCGTGCGCGGCTGCTGTGGATTGTCCAGCACGTCGGCCGGTGTGCCGCTCTCCACCACGGCGCCGTCGACGAGGAACACCACGCGGTCGGCGACCGAGCGGGCGAAGCCGATCTCGTGAGTGACCACGATCATCGTCATGCCGTCGCGGGCCAGCGAGGTCATGACGTCGAGCACCTCGCCGACCAGCTCCGGGTCCAGCGCGGACGTGGGCTCGTCGAACAGCATCAGCTTGGGCTTCATCGCCAGAGCGCGCGCGATCGCGACACGTTGCTGCTGGCCGCCGGACAGCTGGCCCGGGTACGCGCCCGCCTTCTCCGCGAGGCCCACCCGTTCCAGCAGCGCCAACGCCTCCGCCCGCACCTCGGAGCGGTCGCGCCGCAGCACCTGGACCGGGCCCTCCATGACGTTCTCCAGCGCGGTGCGGTGCGGGAACAGGTTGAAGCGCTGGAACACCATGCCGACGTCGCGCCGCTGCCGGGCGACCTCGTGCTCGCGCAGCTCGTGGAGCTTGCCTCCGGCCGCGCGGAACCCGACCGGCACGCCGTCGACCCAGATCCGGCCGGCGTCGATGGTCTCCAGGTGGTTCACGCAGCGCAGGAACGTCGACTTGCCCGCACCGGACGGCCCGAGCAGGCAGACGACCTCGCCGCGCTCGACCTCCAGGTCGATCCCGCGCAGCACCTCGGTGTGGCCGAAGGACTTGCGCACCCCGATCGCCTCAACGAGGGCCATAAGCACGCTCCAGGTAGTGCTGCCCGATCGACGCGACGGACACCATCACGAGGTACCAGGCCGCGGCGGCGAACAGGGTTTCCATGATCTCCAGGTTGCGCGACGAGATGTTGTTCGCGGCGTGGATGAGCTCCAGGAAGGCGATCACGGACGCCATCGAGGTGCCCTTGATCATGTTGATGAAGTTGTTGCCGGTCGGCGGGATGATCACGCGCATCGCCTGCGGCAGCACGACCCTTCTGAGCGTCGTCATGGGTGTCATGCCGATCGACTTGGCCGCCTCGGTCTGGCCGGAGTCGACGCTGCTCAGGCCCGCGCGGACGATCTCGGCCATGTAGGCGCTCTCGTTCAGCCCCAGGCCGAGCAGTGCCGCGACGAACGCGGTCATGACCACGTTGGTGGGCACCGAGAACAGCATCGGGATGCTGATGTTCTGGAACACCAGCGCGAGGTTGAACCAGATCAGGATCTGCAGCAGCACCGGCAGCCCGCGGAAGAGCCAGATGTAGCCGACGGCGAACCACCGCGCGACGGGGTTCGCCGACAGCCGCATCAGCGCGATCACCACGCCCAGCACGATCGCGCCGCCCTGCGCGCAGACGGCGAGCACGATGGTGTTGAGCAGGCCTTCGAGCATCACGGGGTGCGTGAAGAACCCCGGCACGTCCTCCCACTGGATCTGCGCCTCGGCCATCGCCCAGCCGAGACCCGCGATGACCAGCACGATCAGCGCGCCGCTGAACCACCGCCAGGGGTGGCGCAGCGGCACGACGACCAGTTCTTCCCGGAGGTCGTTCTGGGCGAGATCACTTGCCATTGATGGCGGCCTTCGCGATCGCACCCTGCTTGATGTCCCAGGTGGTGAGGATCCTGTCGTAGGTGCCGTCGTCGATGAGCGACTGCAGGGCGCCCTTGATCGCCTCGGACAGCTTGGCGTTCTCCTTGTTGACGCCGATGCCGTACGGGCCGCCGTTGATCGGCGGGAGCTGGACGACCTCGAAGTAGCTGCCGTCACCGGCGGTCTTCGCGACGTACACGGCGGTCGGCAGGTCGTTGAGGATCGCCGCGACCCTGCCGGTGCGCAGCTGGTTCTGGTTGCCGGTGTCGCTGTCGGTGACGCTCAGCTGCACCTCGGGCTTGCCCTGGGCCTGGCACTTCTGGCTCTGCTCCTTGGCGAACTGCTCCTGCGAGCTGCCGAGGTTCACCGCCACGCCCTTGCCGCACAGGTCGTCCGGTCCCTTGACGCCCTGCGGGTTGCCCTTCTGCACCATGATCGTGATGCCGGAGGTGAAGTAGTCGACGAAGTCGATCTTCTGCTGGCGTTCGGCGGTGTCGTTCATCGCCGCCATGGTCACGTCGACGCGCTTGGTCTCCAGGCTCGTGATCAGCGAGCTGAACGCCATGTCGCTGTGCTCGGCCTTGAGCCCGAGCTTCGCGGCGATCGCCTTGATCAGGTCGACCTCCGAGCCCATCGGCGTCTTGCCGTCCTGGTCGTAGAAGTTGTTGGGCGGGTTCTGGATGTTCGACCCGACCCGCAGCTTGCCGGCCGACGCGATCTCGGGCGGCACCAGCGCGGCGAGCTTGTCGTCCTTCTTGACCGACGACAGATCCGACGAGGGCGGCGTGGACGTCTGCGCGGGGTCAGACGTGGACCCGCAGGCGGCGAGCCCCAGTACGAGCAGCGAGGTCACGAGCAGGCGCGGCATCATGGCGGGGACCGTACAACGTTGAGTTGAACACGTCCACAAAAAGTTGAAGTCGTGAGTGGCCGCGCGCATCCAGGGAATTCCGTTGACGTCTGCTCCGTTGGAGTGGGTACCCCCAGAAAAACGAGGAGGACCACATGGCGACGGTCGAGCTGACCACGGAGAACTTCGACGAGGTGGTCGGCGGATCCGGCATCGTCCTGGTCGACTTCTGGGCCGAGTGGTGCGGCCCGTGCCGCGCGTTCGCGCCCACGTACGAGGCCGCGTCGGAGAAGCACGAGGATCTCGTGTTCGGCAAGGTCGACACGGAGGCGCAGCAGGAGCTGGCGGCCACGTTCGGCATCCGCAGCATCCCGACGCTGATGATCGTCCGCGAGGGTGTCGTGCTGTTCGCACAGCCGGGTGCGCTGCCCGGCAACGCGCTGGACAGCCTGATCCAGCAGGCGCGTGACGTGGACATGGAAGAGGTCCACGCCAAGGTGAAGGAAGCCCAGCAGGGCTGATTGACCCAGATCAGCTGTGGGTACCTGACGTGCATGAACACCGACACGTCGACCGCACAGCTGGTCAACCAGCTGTCCGAGCAGGTGAGCAGGCTCGCCCGCGATGAGATCCGTCTCGCGGTCGCCGAGCTGAAGGACAAGGGCAAGCACGCCGGTGTCGGCGCCGGGATGTTCGGCGCGGCCGGCGTGTTCGCGTGGTGGGGCGGGCTCAGCGTCGTCGCGGGCATCATCCTCGCCCTGAACCTCGTACTACCCGCGTGGGCGTCCGCACTGATCGTCGCGGCCGTCCTCTTCGCGATCGCGGGTGTCGTGGCGCTGATGGGCCGCTCACAGGTCCGGCGCGCCACCCCGCCGGTGCCGAGGCAGGCGATGGACAACGTCCAGGAGGACATCGCGACGATCAAGGAGCGTGCGCACCGATGAGCGATCCCAGGGAAGAGCTGCAGCGCGACGTCGAGCGCACCCGCCGCGAGCTCGGTGAGACCGTGGAAGCGTTGGCGCACAAGGCCGACGTGCCCGGCAGGGTGAAGGAGCAGGCGCGCGACACCAAGGTCAGGATGACCAGGGCCACCAGCGAGGCGATCGAGTCGCTGCCGGAGCCGGTGGCGGAGCAGGTCGAGAAGGCGCGCCGGCATCCGGCGGCCATCGCGGCAGTGCTCATCGCACTTGTCCTCGTCATCTGGAAAATTTCCAGGAGGAATGGATGAAGTTGCTCTACCGCCCACTGGGAATGCTGTTCGGCGCGCTGGGAGGCTTCGTCGCGACCGCCATCTTCGGACAGGTGTGGAAAGTCGTGGCAGGCGACAAGGAAGCGCCGAGCGCGACGATGAGGAACCGCACCTGGCGCGAGGTCCTGCTGGCCGCGGCGTTGCAGGGAGCCATCTTCGGCCTGGTCAAGGCCGCGATCGACCGCGGCGGAGCCAAGGGATATCAGAAGCTGACGGGCAAATGGCCCGGCGACGAAGAGGATTGATCGGCACCCGTAACCGGTTCCGCCGAACATCCAAACGAGACACAGCGGTACACACCAATCGTTTGGCGACTTAATCTGGCCCGGTTGCCTGCGAAAGGGCCAGTGATGACTCGTCAGCTGCGGGCTCGTGCGCTTTCCTCGAGGTTCGAGCCGCTGACCGCGGTTCCGGACGACGCGGCCCGCTCCCGGCTGGGCGTCGTGCGGTTCGCCGGCACGTCGTTCAACCCGGTGCTGCGGGCCGGTCACCCGGAACTGACCGTGCACCTGGCCGACGAGCGGAGCGGCTTCGCCGAGGTCTGGACCAGCTCGCGGGGCGTCGAATCCGGTGAGCACAAGGCGATCACCTACGCCCACGACGGCGAATACCTGTTCTGCGCGGGACGAATTCCCCCGTGCGACGAGTACACCTACGCCGGGCGGCTCGCGTTCCGCGCCGCGCTGGAGCTCGCCGGCAAGCTCGGCTACCACCACATCTTCCGGATGTGGAACTACCTGCAGGACCTCAACCCGCAGAGCTACCGCGAGTTCCTGCTCGGCCAGGCCGAAGCGTTCGCGAAACGACCCGTGACGTGGAGCGGCCTGCCCGCGGCGACGGTGATCGGCTCACGCGGCGGCGGCATCGCGTTCCACTTCCTGGCCTGCCGCGCGGGCACCCCGATCACGATCATCGCACCGAGCGGCGCGCGTGGCGTCTACGCGCACGGCAGGCTTTTCTTCACCGCACCGTCGCTCGACGACGCCGAACAACTGATGAGCGCGGTGAACCTCGGGCAGTGGGGAATCGAGGACGGTTTCGGCCTGCACGACATCACGTCGCTGAAGGTCTACGCGCGGCAACCGGGTGATCTTTCCCTGGCGCGGTTCGAGTGCGACACTCGTCTGGATCGTGAGACGAGCCTGGCATATCTGCAGGCCACACTGCTTCAGGAAGAGCGCGTTCTGGAGTTCGAGGGCGTCGCTGGTTAGCCTGCGAGAGTTTGAAAACTAAACTATTCTCACTCGCATGCCACAGCCAGAGGGTGCCGAGCTCGACGCGATCAGGTCCAAGCGCGACGAGCTGCGCGACAAGTACGTGAAGCCGCTCGACGAGCGCGGCGGCTCACCCACCCGCGGCGTCCACCACATCGCGTTGATCTGCAAGGACGTCGAGGAGACCATCAAGTTCTACCAGGAGTTCCTCGGCTTCCCGCTGGTGGAGCTCGTGGAGAACCGCGACTACCGCGGCTCCAGCCACTTCTTCTTCGACCTCGGCAGCAAGAACCTGCTGGGGTTCTTCGACTTCCCCGGTCACGACCACCCGGAGTTCATGGAGACGATCGGCGCCGTGCAGCACCTGGCGCTGTCCACGTCCCCCGAGCGGTTCGACGAGATCAAGGCCAAACTGGACGACGCGGGCATCGAGTACCTGGGCCCCGACCGGGGCGTCGAGGACAGCCTGTACATCCGCGACCCCAACGGTGTAGGGATTGAGTTCTACCGGGAAGAGCTCGGCGAGTTCGAAGGCACGACTTTGATCAGGTAGGAACGGAGTCGCAGCGTGGCGCAAGAGGTCAGAGGTGTTGTCGCCAGAGGAAAAGGTCGGCCGGTAGAGCTGACCACGGTGCTGGTGCCCGATCCCGGTCCGGGCGAGGCCGTGGTTCGCGTGCAGGCGTGCGGCGTCTGCCACACCGACCTGCACTACCGCGAGGGCGGCATCAACGACGACTTCCCGTTCCTGCTGGGCCACGAGGCCGCGGGCGTGGTGGAGTCCGTCGGCTCCGGCGTCACCGACCTCGCGCCCGGCGACTTCGTCGTGCTGAACTGGCGCGCCGTCTGCGGCACCTGCCGCGCCTGCAAGCGCGGCAAGCCCTGGTACTGCTTCTCGACGTTCAACGCCTCCCAGCCCATGACGCTGACCGACGGCACCAAGCTCTCGCCGGCACTGGGCATCGGCGCGTTCGCCGAAAAGACCTTGGTCCACTCAGGACAGTGCACAAAGGTCGACCCCTCCGCACGAGCCGCAGCCGTGGGCCTGCTGGGCTGCGGCGTCATGGCCGGCGTGGGCGCCGCCATGAACACCGGCGGAGTGACCCGCGGCGACTCGGTGGCCGTGATCGGCTGCGGCGGCGTCGGTGACGGCGCCATCGCGGGCGCCCGCATCGCCGGCGCCGCGAAGATCATCGCCGTCGACACCGACCCGCGAAAGCTGGAGTGGGCCAAGGGCTTCGGTGCCACCCACACCATCAACGTCCGCGACGTCGACGACGTGGTCACCGAGATCCAGCACCTGACCGACGGCTTCGGCGCCGACGTGGTGATCGACGCCGTGGGCCGCCCCGAAACCTGGAAGCAGGCCTTCTACGCCCGCGACCTCGCCGGAACCGTGGTCCTGGTCGGCGTTCCGACGCCGGACATGAAGCTCGAGATGCCGCTGATCGACTTCTTCTCGCGCGGCGGCTCGCTGAAGTCCTCCTGGTACGGCGACTGCCTGCCCTCACGCGACTTCCCGATGCTCGTCGACCTGTACCAGCAGGGCCGCTTCGACCTGGACGCGTTCGTCACCGAGGAGATCTCGCTGGACGGCGTCGAGGGCGCCTTCGAGAAGATGCACCACGGCGAGGTGCTGCGATCGGTCGTGGTCTTCTGATGGCGCTTCGTGTTGACCACGCCGTCACGTCCGGCACCTTCTCGCTGGACGGCGAGACTTTCGACGTCGACAACAACGTGTGGGTCATCGGGGACTCGTCGGAGTGCGTCGTCATCGACGCGCCGCACGACGTCGATGCCATCTTGAAGGTTGTTGATGGCCGTCGCGTCGTGGCGATTCTCTTGACCCACGCCCACGACGACCATGTCCGCGTCGCCCCGGACCTCGCCCACGCCACGGGCGCGCCTCTCGCCCTGCACCAGGACGACCACATCGTGTGGTCGCTGACGCACACCGGCGTGATCCCGCACCAGGCCTTGGAGGACGGGCAGGTTCTGACCGTTGCGGGCGAGGAGATCCACGTGCTGCACACGCCCGGGCATTCGCCTGGTGCGGTGTGCTTCTACGTGCCCTCGCTGGGGGCGGTGTTCACCGGGGACACGTTGTTCCAGGGCGGGCCCGGGGCCACCGGGCGGTCGTTCTCGGACCGGCCGACGATCGAGAAGTCCATCCGGGAGAAGCTGTTGACGTTGCCCGGCGACACCGTGGTGCACACGGGCCACGGGCCGGACACGACGATCGCCGCCGAGGTGTTCTAGTCGCTCGCCGAGGTCTCAACCGGCCGCTCTGTGATCACACCGTCCTCGCCGACAACCCAGTTCTCGGGCCAGGTCGAGCGGGTGGCGACATCGCCGGTTGAGACCTGGGCGTGGATGAACTGACCAGCGCCGTCATCCACCAGGCATTCGGCCAGGATGGTCGTGCGGTTGAACTTCGTGACTCCCCCGAAGCAAGCCCCGCCGAACTCCAGTCCGCTGCCGGTGACATCGCTGAAGTCGACGCCGGCGTCGAAGGACGCCCGCCGGAAGTTCCCCAGCTCCCGGAAGTGGGCGGTGTTGAAGTAGTCGCCTGGGCGGTCGCTTCCTCCATGGCGAGGATGGTGGACCTCGGCGACTTCGGCACGCACAGCCGCGCGGAACCTGGCGCCGTCGAACTGCGCGAGGCGGAACGCGGCGTTCATGAAGTTGGTCCCGTGAAAGGTGGCGTTCACGAAGAAAACCGCGTCGAACTTGACGTCCACGAATTGCGCGAAGCCCTCGAACACGACGCGGTTGAACGAAGCGAGCCGGGTGAACGCGGCTCCCACAAAGTTCGCGGTACCGACGAACACGGCTTCGCCGAAGTCGGCTTCGCCGAAGTGACAGCCGCTGAAGTCGACGTCGACCAGGGTGGCCCCGTTGAGGTTCACTTCCTGCGCCTCGCCCCAGAACGTCACACCGGCCGCAGGGCGCAGGTGGGACGAGAGAACGTGCTGGGCGGTGCGGCGGACCTCCAACTCCTGAACCCGCTCGCGGTGGTCGGCGTCGTTCTCGTCGCCGGGCGGTGGGTAGGGCATCCGCAGGTAGGCGCACAGCAGGTTGACGATGGTCTGACGATGTTCGGGGTTGTCCTGCGCCAACCGCTCCAGCGCGTAGATACCGGCGAACCGGACCGGCGCCTTGTCCGAGCCGAGCTGCTCGCTCGCCTTGGTGTACAGCTCCGTGACCCGCCGGTCGGCGGCGTCCTTCTCCGTGGCCGCGGCGACTCGTTCCGCATGCAGGCGGTTGTGCTCGGCCACTTCACGCTGCAGCTCGTACGCCCGTGCCACATCGGCCTGGTCGAGCTCCTTCTGCACCAGCCCGACCTCGGTGGCGTGCTGCCGCCGCCACGCCAGGTACAACGCGAAGACCCCGCCACCACCGATCCCGATGCTCAACCCGGTGCGCAACGCGTCCAGCCGAGCGGTGACGAGCTCCTTGCCGGAGAGACCGGCCGTACCCCACCACCACAGCACGACCACCAGCACGATGGTGACGAGAGCGATTCCGGTCGCCACGAGAGCGATCACCTTGCGCGGCATCGGTTGCAGCGGCTCACGCGAAGTCGGCTGTGGCACAGGGGAAGCCATCAGAACCTCGGCGGCCGCTTCTCCAGGAACGCCGACACGCCCTCCTCGTAGTCCGCACTGGAGGCGGCCTCCGCGTACAGCGCCCGCACGAAGTCGTCCTCGTGCCCACCATCGGTGATCGAGTTGATGATCTTCTTGGCCCCGCGCACGGACACCTGCGCACGCCCCGCGATCTGTTCGGAGAGTTCCTTCACCCGAGCGTCCAAAGACTCCACGACCTCGTTCACCAACCCGATCCGCAGCGCCGTCGAAGCGTCCATCAAATCGGCCGAGAACAGGATCTGCTTCGCCCACGCCGGCCCGACCGCGTCGACGAGCGCCTTGGTGGACGTGAAGTTGTAAACGATGCCGAGTTTTGCGGGCGTGATGCCGAACTGCGCATCCAAAGACGCCACCCGAATGTCGCAAGCGAGGGCGATCTCACACCCACCGCCGACGCAGAATCCGGAAATCGCGGCAATCGTCGGCTTGTCCAGCTGGGCAACGGCGCGTTCCCCGTTGTGCACCGCCTCGCCGTAGTGAGCAGCCCCGGCAGCACCCCGTCGCAACGTCGAGAACTCGGCGATGTCGGCACCGGCGGAGAAGTGCGAGCCGCCCCGGATGACCAGCACCCTGACGCGCTCATCAGCGGAAACCTCAGCCATCAGCCCCGGCAGCGCGGACCACATCTCGTAGCTCATCGCGTTGCGCTTGGCCGGCCGGTTGATCGTCAACGTGGCGACCGGACCGGCCGCGGACAGCTCCAGGAACTCGCTCACAGGCCGCACGATACCCACCGTCTTCTGGCGCCACGCCCGGTCTCGGATGGGAAGAATGCGTTCACGCCCTTGTAAGGTCCCTTGCCGAAGAAGGGGGGAAGCGTGACCGCGGCAGGCATCGGCGCCTCCACACTGCGCACGTTCGCGGTGCGGTTGCGCACCAGCGCGCCCGTGTCGGCACGCATCCTCTCGGAACTCGCGAGTGAGCTCGACCGCGGCGGGCCGGTGGCCGAGCTGCTCTGCTCGCACAGCGCCGTGCACAGTCCGTTGTTCGGCATCCAGGCGCTCGCGGGTGTGCGGTTGCTGATGCTGTCGGGAAAGGCGCCGGAGCTGAGCCAGCGGTTCGCCAGCGCGCACGCCGCCGCGATGGCGGGCGAGTCCGATTCCACGGCGCTGCTGGCGTGGCTCGCGGCACGGCGGGCGATTGTCGAGAACGCGGGCGAGATCCTGGCGGCGCTGGACCGCACGGTGCAGCAGCACCAACCCAAGACCGCCGGGTTCCTCCTGCGCGGGCTGACGATGATCGGGGCGCCCAAGGTCCGGCTGCTCGAACTCGGTGCCTGCGCGGGGCTGAACCTCATCCTGGACCGCTACCGCTGGTTCGGCCTCGGCTGGGAGTGGGGCGACAAGGACTCGCCGGTGCGACTGGCCGCGGTCGGGCCGCAGCCGCCCGAGCTGGAGATCGTCGACCGGGCGGGCTGCGATCTGCAGCCGCGTGACCCGAGCGACCCCAAGCACGCGATGATCCTGCACTCGTTCATCCCGCCGGAGCACGACTCGTTGCGGTGGGACCTCGACGACGCCATCGAGGTCGCAGCCAAGGTCGGCGTGAAGGTCGCGCGGTCGCCCGCCGGGCGGTGGCTGCGGGAGAACCTCGTGCCGCCCGAGGAGCGCGGCACGTACACGGTGATCTGGCACAGCTCGTTCTGGCCGTACCTGACCGAGGACGAGCGCAACGAGATCGAGACGACGCTGACGGCGGCGGCCGGCTCGATGCCTCTCGCCCGCGTCGCCTACGAGCCGATCGACTTTCGTTCCAACCCGCGGCTGACGGTCACCATCTACAGCTGACTACCAGGTCATGGAGTTGCGGGTCTCGTCAGGAGACCCGCGGCGGGTGCGCCGAGGCTCCCTCGCGGGCGGGGGTGGTGCGGTGATCACGTAGGTGCCGTCCGCTTCGTTCACGTTGGCCGCGGGGATGGTCCGAGGCCACCGCGTGGACGAGTCGAAGCGGGCACCGTCGAGCGCCGAGAGGTCGGGCAGCGCGGCACCCGCGAGGTTCGCGCCGCGCAGGTCCGCGGACGTCAGGACGGCCTGGCTGAGATCGGCCCCGGTGAGGTCGGCCCCGGTGAGATCCGCCCTGTTGAAGTTCGCCTCACCGAACTGCGTTCGCCTGAAGTCGAGCCCCGACAGGTTGGCGCCACTGAGGTTGGCACCCTCGAAGTCCGGTGCTCCGAGCCATGCCCCGCGAAGGTCCGCACCGGACAGGTTGGCGTTGGTGAGCTCCACGTTGCAGTCGCCGTACCTGCTGACCGCACGGAGGTCCGCGCCGCGGAGGTCCGCACCGTGCAGATCTACACCGGCCAGGTCGTCGTAGGCGGGAAAGGTGATTCCGCGGAGATCGGCACCCGGGACGAGCCGTCGGCGGAAGTCATCGGCGTCCATCGGTCGATTGTGGCACCGTCCGGTCGTGCAACGCCTTCCGCTGAAAGGCCGCTACCGCCTCGTCGATCGCCTTGTTGTTCCAGCGCTGGAGGTTGACGGCGAGCGACACCTGGCGCTTGCCGTCCACGCTGTGGAACGACCACGTGCCCCCGCCCCACACGGAACCGTCGTGCCCCCAGAAGTCCCCGTGCCGGTGCAGCCCGAGCCCGTACTCGATCGTCGAGCCGTCGAAGGCGACCACCGGACCGGTCTTCTGCATCTCCCCCAACGACTCCGGCGACACGATCTTGCCGTCGAGCAGTGCGGCGAAGAAGAGGTTGAGGTCCTCCACGGTCGAGATCAGCGACGCCGACACGCCGACCCAGGACATGTCGTAGACGCTGTAGTCACGCGGCGGGTCGAGCAGGCCGAACAACGCCTCGTACATGGGAGGGTGCGGGCCCTCGATCCGCGTCCCCGTCGGGAACATCGTGTTGCGCAGCCCGGCGCGTTCGATGACGTTGCGCGTGATCCACCGCTCTGCCGTCATGCCGGTGACCGACTCGATGAGCCGTCCCAGCAACAGATAGCCGGTGTTGGAGTACACACCGGGCGGGACAGCGGGTGCTCCGGTGCCCAGCTCGATCAGCTCGCGCGGGTAGAAGTGCCGGAACTGGTTGTCCTCCAGGCTTTGCGCGGATCCCTCCAGCAGCGACGGGAACGCGAGGAACCGGTAGTCGGCCAGGCCGCTGGTCATGTTCAGCAGCATCCGGACGGTGGCCTCGCCGTGCACGGGCATGTCCAGGCCGATCTTGCCGCGTTCCACCAGTTGCATGATCGCGGCGGCGGTGAACGTCTTGGTGACGCTGCCGACCCGGTGCCGCATGTCCGGCGTGGCCTCGCCCGCGGCGCCGCGCCACACGTGGCCGTTGTCCCGCACTTCCGCCCAGACGCCGGGAACTCCGGCGTGGTGGATCGCCTCCAGCGCGGCCCTCATGCGAACGCCCGGCGCAGCACGTCGCCGATCTCGGCGAACTGGCGTTGCGAGACGTCCGCCGACAGCAGCGCCTGCGAGCCGTGGAACGTGCCCGGCCACTGGTGCAGCTCGACCTGCACGTCCGACTGCATGAGCCTGATGGCGTAGGCGATGTCCTCATCGCGGTTCGGGCAGAACTCGGCGGTCGCGACGTAGGCGGGCGGCAGGTCCGACAGGTCCTCGGCGCGCGCGGGTGCCGCGTACGGCGTCGCGGGCTGCCCGCCCAGGTAGTGCTCCCACGCCTGGACGGCCTTGGCGCGGTTGTACCAGGGAGTCTCGGTGAAGTGCCGGGCCGACCACGTCGTCAGCCGGTCGTCGAGGTGCCCGTCGCGAGCCTGCGCGCGAACGCCGACGTGGCCGCCGTCGCCGCGCTGTCCGCCGAAGATCTGGAGACCCTGGACGCCTACTGCGCCACCGGCTCGTTGCGCCGCGCCGCCGACCTGCTGCACCTGCACCACAGCAGCGTCTCGCGCCGCCTGGAGCAGATCGGCAAGGTCCTGGACGTCGCCGACCTGGCACGGGTGAAGCTCGCCCTGGCGGCTTTCCGGCTGTTGTGAGGCGCGCCGCAAACGTTTACAGTCTTGTTCCAACGCCGCCGTTCGCCTCGAGGAAGAGGACGTCGAATGGACGGCAGGATCACCCGTCGGCTGCTCATGATGTCCACCGTCGTGGCCGCCATCGCCACCCCGGTCCTGACCCCGGCCGCCCTCGCGGTCGCTGTGCCCGACCTGCCCTGGCCGGCCGCCAACGAGATCGTGCGGAACACGAAGCTCCCGTCGTTCCCCGACAAGAACTTCGACGCGACCGCGTACGGCGCCAAGGGTGACAACAAGACCGACAACACCGAAGCGTTCCGCAAGGCCATCGCCGCCTGCAACGCGGCGGGCGGCGGCCACGTGATCGTGCCGCGCGGCACCTACGTGACAGGCGCGATCCACCTGCTGAGCAACGTCGACTTCCACCTGGAGGACGGCGTGCTGCTCAAGTTCTCCGGTGACGCCTCGAAGTTCCCGACCGTGCTGACGCGCTACGAGGGCATCGAGTGCATGAACCGCTCCCCCATGGTCTACGCGTACAAGCAGACCAACATCGCGATCACCGGCCGCGGCACCCTGGACGCGGGCGCCACCGGTTCGTGGAACAAGGGCAGCGACCGCTCGTACCTGGAGTCGTTGGTGGCCAAGGGAACCCCGCCCGAGAAGCGCGTGGTTCCCGGCTCGGGCAAGAACATGCGCTCGACGTTCATCGAGCCCTACTCGTGCGACACCGTGCTGATCCAGGGCGTCACGCTGAAGAACCCGAAGTTCTGGCAGATCCACCCCACGCTCTGCAAGAACGTCACGGTCGACGACGTGCACACCGACCCGTCAACGGCCGCTAACAACACCGACGCGTGCGACCCGGAGTCGTGCGACCACGTCGTGATCTCCAACAGCGACCTCGGCGCCCACGACGACAACGTGGCCATCAAGTCGGGCCGCGACGAGGACGGCCGACGGCTCAACGTCCCGTGCCAGAACATCGTCGTCGTCAACTGCCGCATGAACGGCAACTGGGGCGCCATCACGTGCGGCTCCGAGCAGACCGGCGGCATCCGCAACGTCTACGGTTACAAGCTGAACTGCGTCAACGCCACCAAGTTCGCCCTGTACGTCAAGTCGAACACGAAGCGCGGCGGCTTCTCGCAGAACATCAACCTGGACAGCGTGTCCGGCGTCTTCGCGCGCGCGTTCGTCTACGTGACGACGACCTACAACTCGCAGACGGGCAACAACGTTCCCAAGTTCGGGCCGTTCGTCATCTCGAACTCCAGCTGCACCAAGGCGTCGAAGGTCCTCGACGTGTCCGGGCTGCCGCAGGAGCACGTGAAGGGCCTGGAGGTCCGGGACAGCAAGTTCAACGGTGTCGGCTCCACCACCAACACCGTCAAGAACGTGGACGGCCTGAAGTTCACCAACGTCACGGCGAACGGCAAGCCGATGACGAAGTAGGCCTCAGGCGGCCCGCGGGTACAGGCGGGCCATCCCCGGCGGCGCGGCGAAGGGCGCCCACGTGCCCTCCGCCTGCGCCAGCCGGTCGGCCACGACCCACAGAACGCTCGAGTTGAAGCCATATCCCAGGTGCGAGGACGACACCTGGACGTTCTCCCGCCGCGGCCCCGGCTCCTCGATGCACGACTCCCACGACACGATCCCGTCCGTCTTGGAGTAGATCGACGTGGCGGGCACCGGGATCGGCGGCCTGGTCGACTCCAGCGGCGGGAACTCCTCGCGCGGGATGTGCAGGCGCGAGAACAACGCGAAGGCGGGCATCGCCCGTGACTGCACGGGATCCGACATGTTGTACGGCGAGCCGAGCGTGATCACCTGACGCACCCGGTGCGGGTGGTCGCGTGCCATCTCGCGCGCGAAGATCCCGCCGAGCGACCAGCCCACGATGGAGACCGGGCCGCCGTGCTCGGAGGACGCCTTCTTCACCAGGGCGTGCATTCCGTCGACCGCGCGCCGGGTCGGGCCGATGTTGCGCCCCAGGCCCCACGGAACCACCCGATAGCCCAAACCGGACAGGAATCGGCGCAGCATCACCGTCGACGAGTCGGCGGCCCCGAGACCGGGGAACACCAGCACGGGATGGCCGTCACCGGCGGGCGCTCCTTTGAGCATCGACCGCGTGGCGACGAACTCGCCCACGTCGAGGGCGCAGCGGGTGGGCTCGGTGAGGTACCAGAACAGGCCGGGCGCGGATCCTCTGACGAGGTGGAGCGGAGAGGCAGCAGGAACTTCGAAGACTTCGTCCGAAGGTACGGCAGACATAGGAGCCTCCCCACACGTCGACAACCCCGAGCCGGAGCAATGCTTGAAATCTGTGGATGAGTTGGGAAGGGGCGTACCTTCCCGATGATCTGCTGATCCTCAAGCAAGGCCGACGTTGGCGCGTCGGTCGGGAAGGCACGCCCATGCTCACCGTAGTCCCT
>NZ_BAABBE010000023.1:0-138112 GCF_039537795.1 Lentzea roselyniae | reverse complement strand
CGCAACTGGTCGCTCTGGTCCGAGCCGGCGCCCGCTTCGAGAACGGCACACTCGTCGAACGACCCGACGAACACGCACCACCCACCGCAGCATAAAGATCTTCATCCACAGGTCTTGACTATTGCTCGGGCGTGACCGGCCACCCCTGGGTGATCGTGTCGATCGCGCTCACCACCGCCGCCGCGTTCCTGCTCGCCCTCAAGATCCTGCCCGGCCAGGAGAAGGCGATCAAAACCAGGGACGTCAAGCACCTGGCCGTGTACACCGGGATCTTCAACCTGCTCTGGGCCACCGTGACCGTGCTGATGATCCTCAGGCCGGGGTCGACGACCGGCGCCTAGCCCTGCTGGGCGACGGGCCGCACCACGATCTCGTTCACGTCGACCTCCGCGGGCTGCGAGATCGCGTAGGCGATGGCGTCACCGATCGCCGACGCCGGCAGCGCGACCTTGCGGAAGTCCTCCATCAACGACGACGCGTACTCCTCGGTGATGGTGTCCGCCAGCTCGGACTCCGTGACACCGGGCGAGATCACGGTGACCCGCAGGTCGTCGCGCTCCTGTCGCAGTCCCTCCGACAACGCCCACACCGCGTACTTCGTCGCGCAGTACACGGCGGCGGTCGGCATGACCATGTGCGCACCGACCGAGGCCACGTTCACGACGTGACCGCCAGACCTGAACAGCGGCAGCACGGCGGCAATGCCGTTCAGCACACCGCGAATGTTCACGTCGACCATGCGGTCCCACTCGTCGACCTTCAAGGAGTCCAGGAGGGACAACGGCATCACGCCCGCGTTGTTCACCAACACGTCGACTCGTCCGTAGCGAGACACAGCAGCATCCACAAAGGACTGGAAGGACTCCCGCGAGGTCACGTCCAACGGCGCGTGGGCACCGCCGATCTCCTCGGCCAGCGCGGCCAGCCTGTCCTCCCGGCGCGCCCCGAGGAACACCTGATGCCCTGCAGCGGCCAGGACGCGGGCCGTGGCCTCACCGATACCGCTGGAAGCTCCACTGATCAACACAACTTTGCTCATGGACACCACGATGGCCAGCCCGAACAGCGCCAACCAGGGCACCTTCTGCCTAGGTGTGGCACACCTGGGCAATGCACACGCGAGGCGAATAACCTCGTGGACGTGCTCGGCGAGTTCCTGAAAGCCCACCGCGCCCGCGTCAACCCGGAGGACGCGGGCCTGCCCAGCCACACCCAGCGCAAGGTCAAAGGCCTCAGACGAGAAGAGGTCGCCGTCCTGGCCGGTGTGAGCGCCGACTACTACGCCCGCCTGGAGCAGGGCCGCGAGACCAACCCGTCAGCCCAGGTCCTCGACGCGCTCAGCCGCGCCCTCAGACTCGACACCGACGCTCGCGCCCACCTGCACCGGCTCGCCGGAGTCGTCGCCGAGGAGGGCCACGAGACCCAGGTCGTCAGCCCGGAGCTGCGGCGGCTCATCAGCGGCATGCACGACATGCCGGCGTTCGTGATGAACTCGCTGCTGGACATCCTCGCCACGAACGCGCTGGCCGACGCCCTGTACGAACCGTTCACGCCGCCGACAACGCCGCCAGGATGACGTTCCTGGACCCGGCCGCCACGAGCTTCTACCCGCGCTGGCAGTGGGTCGCGCAGAGCACCGTCGCGCACCTGCGGCAAACGGCCGACCCGAAGTCGCAGCGCCTCAGGCACATGGTCGCCGAGCTCAACCAGCACCCGGTGTTCAGGGAGCTGTGGGAACAGCACGAGGTGCGCGGGAAGACCCAGGACGCCAAGGAGTTCGTGCATCCCGCCGTCGGCCCGCTCAAGCTGAACTACCACTCGTTCGACGTCCGCGAGGCACCCGGCCAGTACCTGGTGATCTACCAGGCCGAGCCGGGCCCGAACGCGGACGCCCTCAGGCTGCTCGCGACTAGTCGGGCCACACGGGCGACCGCTTCTCCAGGAACGACGCCCGCCCCTCTTTGGCTGACGGGGACTGCGAAGTCTCGGCCATGACGGCCAGCGCGATGTCGTACGCCTCCGCCTCTGGCCGATCCAGCTGCGCGTAGATCGTCCGCTTGCCCACCGCCTTCGACGCCCGGCTCCCCCGCGTGGCCCGCGCCAGCAGCTCGTCCACGGCGGCGTCCAGCTCCCCAGCGGGCACAGCGCGGTTGATCAGGCCCCACTCGACGGCGGTCGCGGCGTCCACCACATCGCCGGTGAGCACCATCTCCATCAACCGCTTGCGCCCGACCGACCGCGCGACGGGCACCGCGGGCGTGTGGCAGAACCACCCGGCTTTACCCCCGGGCAGGGCGAAACCGGCGTCCAGCGACGCCACCGCGAGATCGCACGAGGCCACCAGCTGACACCCGGCAGCCGTCGCCAGACCCTGCACGCGTGCGATCACCACCTGCGGCACGGACTGGATGGTCTTCATCAGCACCGTGCACAGCTCCAGCAGCTGCCGCACGCCGTCTTCGTCACGGGCGTGCACGTCCGCGAAGTCGTGCCCAGCGCTGAACACCGGGCCGTCGGCGGCCAGCACAATGCCGGCCGCGTCCGAAGAACCGGCCTCGCGGAACGCCTCCAGCAGCTCCGTGAGGTGCTCGGCGGACAGCGCGTTGCGCCGGGCCACCCGATTCATCGTGATGCGGACAACCGAGCCCTCACGCGCAACGTCGACCATTCCGCGAATCTAAGGCTCTAGCGCAAAGAACGCACCTCACGGATCACGGTGACGATCTCGTCCATGATCTCGGTCAGTTCGTAGTCCTTGGGCGTGAACACCCGCGCCACCCCCCGGTCCCGCAGCTTCGCGGCGTCGTCCGGTGGGATGATGCCGCCGACGATCACCGGGATGTCCCCGGCACCGGCGGCACGCAGGCCGTCGACCACCGCGGGCACCACCTCGAGGTGCGAGCCGGACAGGATCGACAGGCCCACGACGTGCACGTCCTCCTGCACGGCCGCGGACACGATCTGCGACGGCGTCAGGCGGATGCCCTGGTAGACGACCTCGAAGCCGACGTCGCGCGCCCGCACGGCGACCTGCTCGGCGCCGTTGGAGTGACCGTCGAGGCCCGGCTTGCCGACCAGCATGCGCAGCCGCTCGCCGATCTCCTCGCCGGTCGCGCGGACGCGGTCGCGCACGCGGGCGATCTCCGAGCCCGCCTCGCCCGACGCCGAGGCGCCGGAAACACCGGTGGGCGCGCGGTATTCGCCGAACGTCTCACGCAGCGCCTGCGACCACTCACCGGTCGTCACGCCGGCGCGCGCACAGGCCAGCGTCACCTCGACCAGGTTCTGGTCCGTCTTCGCGGCTTCGCGCAGTGCGTCCAAAGCCTCGGCGACAGCAGCGTTGTCACGAGAGGCCCGCCACTGCTGGATCGCCTCGACGGCGTGCATCTCGACGACCGGGTCGATGGTCTCGATCGCGTTGGCGCCCTCTGCCTGCAGCGGCGACGGCTCGGTGGTGTCGAACTTGTTGACACCGACGACGATCTCCTCGCCGGACTCGACCCGGCGGCGCCGGTCGGCCAGCGACGAGACCAGCTGCGACTTCATGTAGCCGGACTCGACGGCCGCGACGGCTCCACCCATCGCCTGCACGCGGTCGATCTCCTCACGCGCGCCGGCCAGGATGTCGTTGACCTTGGCCTCGATCACCGGCGAGCCGTCGAAGATGTCCTCGTACTCGAGCAGATCCGTCTCGTAGGCGAGCACCTGCTGCATGCGCAGTGCCCACTGCTGGTCCCACGGGCGCGGCAGGCCGAGCGCCTCGTTCCACGCCGGCAGCTGGATCGCGCGGGCACGAGCGTTGCGCGACAACGAGACCGCGAGCATCTCCAGCACGATGCGCTGGACGTTGTTCTCCGGCTGCGCCTCGGTCAGACCGAGCGAGTTGACCTGCACGCCGTAGCGGAACCGGCGGTGCTTCGGGTTCTCGACGCCGTAGCGCTCCAGCGTGATCTCGTCCCAGAGCTGGGCGAACGCACGCATCTTGCACATCTCCTCGATGAAGCGCACACCGGCGTTCACGAAGAAGGAGATGCGGGCGACGACGTCACCGAACTTCTCCTGCGGCACCTGACCCGAGTCGCGCACCGAGTCCAGGACGGCGATCGCCGTGCACATCGCGTACGCGACCTCCTGCGCCGGCGTCGCGCCGACCTCCTGGAGGTGGTAGCTGCAGATGTTGATCGGGTTCCACTTCGGGACGTTCGACACGGTCCACGCGACCATGTCGGTGATCAGCCGCAGCGACGGTCCCGGCGGGAACACGTAAGTGCCGCGGGACAGGTACTCCTTGATGATGTCGTTCTGCGTCGTGCCGGCCAGCGCCGACCGGTCCGCGCCCTGGTCCTCCGCCACGGTGACGTACAGCGCGAGCAGCCACATGGCCGTCGCGTTGATCGTCATCGACGTGTTGGCACTGCTGAGCGGGATCTGGTCGAAGAGCTGGCGCATGTCGCCGATGTGGCTGATCGGCACGCCGACCTTGCCGACCTCGCCCTTGGCGAGCTCGTCGTCGGGGTCGTAGCCGGTCTGCGTCGGCAGGTCGAACGCCACCGAGAGGCCCGTCTGCCCCTTGGCGAGGTTCCGCCGGTAGAGCGCGTTGGAAGCCGCAGCCGAGGAGTGACCCGCGTACGTGCGCATCACCCAGGGGCGGTCGCGTTCACGGTCAGCTGGGTACGGCACAGCAACCTCCCACAAGTCGTTGTCCGGAGCGTACTGGCCGGTAACCACTGCCGCGCGTGCGATTGCTCACTGAATCGAGACCACGGAGCATGATTGGAGGGTGACGGCGATCTACCAGACAGTGGTCGTGTTCGGGGTGGTCGGACTGCTGGCCCTCGCGTTGCGGTACTTCGTCGGCAACGACAACCGGCCCGTGCCGGATCTGGAGGGCACGGACTTCGGGTTGCTGAGCGAGGTGGCGATCGTGCCCACGGAGGAGGCCGCGAACGTCCTCGTGCGGAAGCTGAAGGCGAACGGGGTGCGTGCCACGCGTTCGCGGAACGCGCCGTACCGGGTGATGGTGTTCCCGGCGGACGTCGCGAACGCGCGGCTGGTGCTCAGGAGCTGACGCGCTCCACGTCTGCGCCGAGCTTGCGGAGGTTTTCCACGAACCCGGGGTAACCACGTTCGATGTGGAAGATCTCGTAGACCTCGGTGGCCCCGTCCGCGCACAGACCGGCGAGGACGAGCCCCGCACCAGCGCGGATGTCCGAAGCCCACACCGGGGCGCTGGACAGCTGCTCGACGCCGCGGATCACCGCGTGGTGACCGTCCGTGCGCGCGTCGGCCCCGAGCCTGATCATCTCGTCGATGAACCGGAACCGCGCCTCGAACAGGTTCTCGGTGATCATCGCGGTGCCCTCGGAGACCGCGGACAGCGCGATCGCGAACGGCTGGTTGTCCGTGGCGAAACCGGGGTACGGCAGCGTCACGAAGTCGACCGCCTTCGGGCGGCCCTCCATGACGACGCGGAAGCCCTCGTCCTCACCCTCGTAGACGGTCACCTCGGCGCCCGCCATCCGCAGCTTCTCCAGCACCAGGTCGAGGTGATGCGGGTTGACGCCGCGCACCCGCACGTCGCCCCGCGTCATGGCGGCGGCGAACCCCCACGTGGCGCCGACGATCCGGTCACCGATGACACGGTGCTCGGTCGGCTTGAGCTCCTCGACCCCGTGGACGGTGAGCGTGGACGTGCCGGCGCCCTCGATCCGCGCGCCCATCTGCGTCAGCATCAGGCAGAGGTCGACGATCTCCGGCTCGCGCGCGGCGTTGTCGATGACCGTCGTGCCGTTGGCCAGCACGGCCGCCATCAGGATGTTCTCGGTGGCACCCATGCTCGGGAAGTCGAGCCAGATCTGCGCGCCGTGCAGCCCTTCGGCCTCGGCGACGATGCAACCGTGCTCGATCCAGGTCTTGGCGCCGAGCTTCTCCAGACCGCTCTGGTGCATGTCGAGCGGCCGCGACCCGATCGCGTCACCGCCCGGCAGCGCCACGACCGCGCGCTTGCACCGGCCGACCAGCGGCCCCAGCACGCAGATGCTCGCCCGCAGCTTGCCCATCGCCTCGGAGTCGGCGTGGTAGCTCAGCTCGGACGGGGTGGTGATCCTCGCCACGTCGTCCTCGAGCTCGACCTCGCACCCGAGGCTGCGCAACGCGTCCGCCATCAGCGGCACGTCGAGGATGTCCGGGCAGTTGGTGAGGGTCGTTGTCCCTTCAGCGAGCAGAGCTGCAGCCATCAGCTTGAGGACGCTGTTCTTGGCGCCGACGACATCAACTTCGCCGACCAGTCGTGCGCCACCGTGTACCCGGAAATGCTCGCTCACGCGGCAATCCTACGGACGGCCATAGAGTGCCGTTTATGGCGGTACATCTCACCAAGATCTACACGCGGGTCGGCGACGACGGCACGACCGGGCTCGGCGACTTCTCCCGCGTCCCCAAGACCGATCCGCGCATCGAGGCGTACGCGGACGTCGACGAGACCAACGCGGCCCTCGGCGTGGCCCTGGCGCTCGGGCAGCTCGCGCAGGACGTCCACGACGTCGTGCGCAAGTTGCAGAACGACCTGTTCGACGTCGGAGCGGACCTGTGCACGCCGATCGTGCCGGACCCGAAGTACCCGCCGCTGCGCATCACCCAGGCCTACGTCGACCGCCTGGAGGGGTACTGCGACACCTTCAACGAGCGGCTGGGCAAGCTCGACTCGTTCATCCTGAACGGCGGCACACCGGGCGCGGCTCTGCTGCACCAGGCGCGCACGATCGCACGCAGGGCGGAACGGCGTGCCTGGGCGCTGATCGAGGCCGACGAGGAGCACACGAACGTGCTCACGGCGAAGTACCTGAACCGGCTGTCAGACCTGCTGTTCATCCTGGCCCGCGTCGCGAACCCGGACGGTGACGTGCTCTGGCAGCCTGGAGGCAATGCCTAGGAGGCCCAGGGAATGCTGCGGCCCGGAGGCGCTGACTCCAACCAGGACAGAAATCCTGTCAGCGCGTCCGGGCCCATCGCGATCTCGACCTCACCCGAGGCGGAGCGGCAACGCAGCACCGTGGCCCCGACCGGCATGGCGTACGCCTCCGGCCCCGTCGGCTCACGACGCGCGTCGATCTCGAGTCCGTCTCTGGAAATCAGCTGGTCCGGGCCGGACCCGAGCGAGAGCACCCGGAACCAGGCGAACTTGTCGCCCCGGTAGTGCCCCACGCCCAGATGCCAGCCACGGCCACGATCGTCGAACTGACTGCGCAGCGCGACGTGCACGCCACCCTCACGCAGCAGCCGGATGCGGCGCCAGGCGAAGTAGGCGATGACGACCGCCACCCCAAGAAGGATCAGTCCGGCAATCTCGGTGATCCCCACGGCTGCGCCCTCGCGCCCGGTCTCAGGCCGACTGTTCCACGGCCCGCACGCGCGCTGCCGCACGTGCGCGCTCGGCGTCATCCGCGTCCTGCAGCGCCGACCGCGCCGCGTCCACGTCGATCTCGCCCGCGAGCTCGGCGTCCTCGGCGAGAATCGAGACGCCGGTGCCGGTCACGGAGAGGAAGCCACCGTGCACCGCGGCGGTGACCAGTGCCCCGTCCGTCGTGCGGACGCGCACCACGCCACCCTCGACCAGCTGGCCGAGAACAGGCTCGTGACCGGGCAGGATGCCGATCTCGCCCTCGGTCGTCTGCGCCGATACAGAGGTGGCCTTGCCGGACCACAGGCGGCGTTCAACGGCGACCAGTTCAACGGTCATCTCGGCCACGCGTATCTCCCTCGTCGTCTGGAGTCGAACTGAGTCTAAACGGTCGCCCGACAACCTTGCCGACCCGCCCGGTGTCAGTACCTTCGACAACCGCCGAAGGGGGGACATGCAGGACTTCGAGGACTTCGTGGCGTTGCGTTCACAGCCACTGTTGCGCACCGCTTACCTGCTGTGCGGCGGTGACAAAGGCGCCGCCGAGGACATTCTGCAGGACGTCCTCATGAGCATGTACGGCAAGTGGCGCCGAATCAGAACCTCTCCGGAGGCCTATGCGCGCACCGCGCTGGCCAACGCCGCGGCCAATCGCTGGCGACGGCGTTCCCGCAAGCCGGAGGCACCGTTGGAACTGGGGGCGGTGCCTGCGTCTCGCGGGCACGAACAGCAGGTCGTGGACGCGGACAGCGTGGTGCGCGCGTTGGCGCAGCTGCCGAGGAAGATGCGCGCGGTTCTGGTGCTGAGGTTCTTCGACGACCTCAGCGAGGCCGAGACCGCCCGCACGCTCGGCTGCGGCGTCGGCACGGTGAAGAGCCAGACCTCGCGCGGCCTCGCCCGCATGCGGGAGCTGATGGGTGAGCAGGTGCTGACGTGGAACTGAAGGAAGCAATGGAGGCCGCGACAGCAGAACTGGACGTGCGGCCGGGATTCGTGGGGGACGTGATGGCCGGTGCGCGACGACGACACACGCGCAAGCTGCTCGCCGTGACAGCTGCTTTGGCACTGCTCGCAGGCGTGACGGCGGGAGTGGTGCTGACCCGCTCCCCCTCCCCGGAACCGTTCGCGGCCGCGGACGCACGCCTGACCGCGGCGACGAGCGGTGACCTGGCAGGGCACACCGAGTACATCCGGCAGGTGCTCGCCGCGTGGAACGGGAAGCGTCCGACCCGCGACTTCGTGACCGAGATCTCACCGGACGCGCACGTGTTCTGGGCGGCGAACACCCCGGACGGGCCGGCGTCGCTGGTCGCGCAGTCGGTGCGGGTCGGTCATGCGGCAGAACCGCAGACCCTGGTGGGCCTGGTGCGCGGAGTCGACGTGGTCGACCAGGAGCTCGTCTACAAGGGGGCCGGAGAGCAGGGCATCTACCGCATCGACGAAGGCGAAGGCGAGGCGACGTACGTGGTGCTGGGCCTCGGGGAGCGGGTCTTCTGGTCCGCCAACCCCGTGCGCGGACCTGA
Source organism: Lentzea roselyniae (assembly GCF_039537795.1). Classification (NCBI taxonomy): domain Bacteria; kingdom Bacillati; phylum Actinomycetota; class Actinomycetes; order Pseudonocardiales; family Pseudonocardiaceae; genus Lentzea; species Lentzea roselyniae. The sequence continues at coordinate 129,190 of NZ_BAABBE010000023.1, read as the reverse complement.
CCTGAAGTACTCGCGCACGTGGCAGGAGGCCGAACTCCACGACGGGGTGGCCGTCGTGCGCGCCAAGCCGGCGGAGAAGCCCGTCTTCGTGCGCACGGACATCACGCCCGCCGACGGCGACTTCACCCGCGTCGGTGTGCGGATCACCCCGCGCGAGGAGTCCGGGCGGCAGAAGGCGATGGTGCCGCATCCCGGACTCGGCTGGACGGACGTGATGTGGGCCTCCGCCAGGCAGGAGCCCGCCAAGCCCGGCCAGAGCCAGGACAAGCTGGTGTCCGAGGACGTCTGGCGGCGGGGCTACGTGGACTACGGCACGGAGTGGACGCTCTGGGAGGTTCGGGCCTGGCTCCCCGACGGCCGGTTCGCGGTGGTGACCGAGGCGAACGGGGGGCTGGTCGGCGCTCTCTACCAGCCGGACGGCACGTTCGACCGCGCGCTGACGGGCAGCCTCGCGGCGAAGGGCACGCCCGTACCGGTACGGCTGGTGTTGCCGGACGGCCAGGGCACGCTCCTCGCCGACCGCAACACGTTGCTCGGGCCAGAGGAACGCGAGCACGCGTGGCTGGCGCCGCCCGGCACCACGCAGGTGGCCGTGATGCGCAACGGCGACACGACAACTGTGCCGCTCTAACCGCCGTGCCACGACCGCCAGAGCGTCGCGTAGGTGCCGTCTCTGGCCACCAGGTCGTCGTGTGACCCCAGCTCCACGACGCGACCCGCGTCGACGACCGCGATCCGGTCGGCGTCACGCGCGGTCTGCAACCGGTGCGCGATCGCGATCACCGTGCGACTTTCCCGCACGGCCGCGATCGCGCGCTCGGTGTGCCTGGCCGTGGCCGGGTCGAGTGAGGACGTCGCCTCGTCCAGCACCAGCGTGTGCGGGTCGGCGACCTCGACCCGTGCGAGCGCGAGTTGTTGTGCCTGCGCGGGATCGAGCTCCAGCCCGCCCGCGCCGAGCTTCGTGTCCAGCCCTTCCGGCAGTTCGTCGAACCACTGCGCCTCAACGGTGCGCAGGGCTTCGACCAACCGCTCGTCCGGTGCGTCCGGGGCGGCCATCGCCAAGTTCTCCCGCAACGTCCCGATGAACACGTGATGCTCCTGCGTCACGAGCACGACCTGCTGCTCGCCCGCGGCCACGAGATCCGCGACCGGCACCCCGCCGACGAGCACCGCCCCCTCGGCCGGCCGGTCGACGCCCGCGATCAGCCTGCCCAGGGTCGACTTGCCCGCACCGGACACCCCGACGATCGCGAGCCGTTCTCCCGGCTGCACAACGAGATCCACGCCGTGCAGGACCTCATGCCCGTCCACATAGGAGTAATGAGCCCCGCGCACCTCGATGCGGTCGTCGACCGGTACTCCCACCGCCGGAACGGGTTCCGCGTCGGCCCCGATCCCCTCTATCCGGGCGAACGACGCGCTGCCCCGCTGCAGGAACTCGATCCAGAACAGAATGCGGTCCATCGGCTCCCCCAGCCGCCACACCCACAGTGCGCCGGTGACGACGACCTCGATGCCGACGCCGTCGGCCGCGTACACCAGGCCACCGATGAGCAGCACCAACGCGGTCGGCAGGGTGTTCACGAAGCTGGTCACCGGGAACAGCACGTTGCGCAGCCGCAACGTCCGCAGCCGCGCCCGGTACGAACGCGCGATGGTGTCGTCCGCCGCGGCCACCATCCGGTCACGCAGCCCGTAGGTCTCGATGGTCCGGCTGCCCTCACCGACCGCGGCGGAAATCTCCGCCACGTCACCGTTGACCTCGCTCTCCGCGAGGTACGCGTCGCGCGCACGTGCCAGGTACCAGCGAAGCACCCACACGGTGAACGGCGCCCCGACGAGCGTCACCAGACCCAGCAGCGGATCCAGCAGGAACATCGCCACGAACACCACGACGATGTGCACGACGCCGGTGAACACCTCGGGCACGCTGTCCCGCAACGCCTGCCCGACCGTGCCGACATCGCTCGTCACACGGGTGAGCAGATCGCCGGTGCTCAGCCGGTCCACCACCCGTGCCGGCAAGGTCAGCGAACGCGTCACGGCCTCCTCGCGCAGCGAGGCCAGAAACCGTTCGCCAAGGCGTGCCGCCTGCAAAGCGCTGTACCGCACCAGCAACAGGTGTGCGACAGCCGCACCGAACACACCCAGCGCGAACAGGTCCACAGTGGACAGCGTGAGCCCACCGTCCTTCACGCCACCCACGATCTTGCCGAGCAGGTACGGCCCGACGAGCCCGGCCAGCGCCGTCAGCACCGTGAGCACGAGAACCGCGGTCAGAGCCCGCCGTTCACCCCGCATCAACCTCACGGCCGCCCGCCGCACCTCGCGCCGGTCCGCGATCGGCAGCCGGTTCATCGGCTCTCCTCCAGTTCCCCCTGCACACCGGAGGGATCCAGGTGCACCACCCGATCCGCCTGCCCCACCCACAACGGCGACGACGACACGACGACGGTGGTCCGCCCGAACCGCGCCTCCTTGACCCGCTTGACCACAGCCGCCTCGGTGACCGTGTCCAACGCCGAGGTGGGCTCCACCAACACCAGCAGGTCCGGCTCGCTCAACAACGCCCGCACCAGCCTGAGCCGCTGCCGCTGCCCGCCGGACACGTTGCGCCCCTGCGCTTCCAGCCGCGAGTCGAGCCCGTCCGGCAAGGCCTCCACGACATCCACCGCGGCCGCCGCCCACACCGCCTGCTCGAGGTCGATCTCGTCGTGCTCGGCCACCGACACCGCCTCGCGCACGGTCCCCCGGAACAAGTAGTCGTCGTTGTCCGCCACCACCCCCGGCAACCGCTCGACGGCGTCCCGCGCCAGCGTGGAGTTCGCCGACACCACAACCGTCAGCACACCGTCCTGCACCGCCAACGGCTCTCCCGCGGCACCGGCCTCCGGCCGCAACCTGAGCACGTCGATCACCCGCCGCGCCGACACCAGCGCCCGCGGAATCGCGTCGGCGCCTTCCATGAAGAAGCTGACGGGCACGATCAACGTCGTGACGTACAGGTACACCGCGAGCATCTCGGGAACCGTGATCGCCCCGGTCACCGCCATCCGCGCCACGATCCACGTGACCACCGCGAGAAACAGCGAAGGCAACCCCCAGGTCAACGCCTGCACCCAGCTCAACCAGCCGGAAACCCGGTAGCCGTCCTTCAGCACCGCACGGGACATCGCCCTGAAGCGCTCCTCGAACGCCGGCTTGCCCCCGATCCCGGACAGCACCCGCAGCCCGGCCACGATGTCCCCGGCCCGCGACGTCAGTTCCCCCTGGCTGTGCCGGTACCCGGCCTCCACCGCGTGCAGCCGCCGCATCACCGGCCCGGTGACCAGCGCCAGCACCGGCACACCGAGCAGCACCACCACCGCGACGAGCACCGAGATCCGCACGAGCAGCACGGCAGTGACCGCGTACGCGATCACGGCACCCACTCCGGGCCCGGTGCTGGTGAGCGCGTGCGCGATCCGCGCCGTGTCCCCGTTCTGCAGGTAGGTCAGCTCACCGGTGGACAGCCTCCGCCGCACCACACCACCAAGTGCGGTGACGTGCCGAACAACAACCTGCGCCGTCCTCAGCGAGGCGTCGGTGCGCACGAGCGTCATCGTGCGATGCCTGGCCACTCCGAGGAGCGCCAGCACCCCGGCCACCACGACGAGCGCCACGCACCACCACACCAACGCGGTGCGGCTCCCACCCCGAAGCCCTTCTTCGATGGCCCTGGCGATGAGGTACGGCGGCAAGATCAACCCGCACATCCACAGCGACCCCCAGCACGCCCCGGCAAGCACCCGCCAGCGCTGCATCTCGACCAGCCACCAGAGGTACCGCCAGGGCGATCGGGTGTCCGGTGTGCCCGGATCGTCGTGCGGCGCATGTCGGGACATAACCCGACTGTGCCATCACCGCGTGTGCTGCACGACCGTTTTGGACGGCATCCCCACGGCGAGCACACCCACGGCCCCGAGCACCGCCACCAGCGCAAACGCGTAGAACCCCCACGGATGCGCCAGCCCGGCCGTCAACAACGCCCCACCGAGCAACGGCCCGCTGATGGCCCCCAGCCGCCCGATCCCAGCGGCCCACCCGATTCCGGTGGCCCGGTTCTCCTCGTAGACCCGCCCCGCATACGCGTACACGAGCACCTGCGCGCTGAACACGAAACACCCGGCCAGCAACACGGCCACGTAGATGCTCTGCCCCGGCAGCTTGATGCTGAGCAGGGCCAGGAACACCACAGCACCCGCGAACCACCCGATGGCCGCCGGCCTGACCCCGATCCGGTCAGCCACCGTGCCGGCGATCAGAAGCCCGACCACCGCACCGATGTTGAGCGTCAGAAGCAGGGCGAGCGCCGTGCCGAGCTCGTACCCAGCGCTGCGCATGATCTGCGGCAACCAGGTGTTGAGCCCGTACACGAGCAACAGGCCCATGAACGACGCCATCCAGAACGCCAGCGTCGCCTTCCGCAGCCCGGGCTTGAACAGCGAGCCGACCGCCTCCCGCGCGGGCGCCTTGCGAGCCACGGTCTCCGGCAGGTGCTTGACCATCAAGGGGACCAGCACCAACGCGGGCAACGCCCCGACCACGAACAGCGACCGCCATCCGAGCTGCGGAATGAGCACGATTCCCAGCAGCGCCGTGATGACAGCACCCACGTGGTACCCGGTCATGATCAGCGTGGTGGCGCGCCCGCCCTGCTGGGGCCGAGCCTCGTTCACCAACGCGATGGCCGTGGGCAGGCACCCGCCAAGCCCGAGCCCCGCGAGAAACCTGAACACCCCGAACGTCGTGGCGTCCTGCGCCACCGCACAGGCCAGGGTGAACACCGAGAACGCGGCCACCGCCCAGATCATCACCTTGCGCCGCCCGATGACGTCGGTGATGGTGCCGATGATGAGCGCTCCCAGCATCATCCCGACCAGACCTGCCGTGGACACCGCACTGGCCGACGCCGTGGTGAACAGCTTCTCCTGCAACAGCACCGGGATCACCGTGCCGAGCACGACCAGATCGAAGCCGTCGAGCAGGACGGCCGTCCAGCACAGCGGCAACACCCACTTGTTCACGAGCTCTCCTCCTCGTCGAGGCACTGCCTGAGATGCCGTGCATCGTCCGGCGATACAACAGAAGGAGGGGAGAGTGCATTTCCACTGAATGGAAACCTGACGACACTCGACAGGAAACGCCAGAAGGGCCGTCCCTCCACAGAGGAGGAACGGCCCTTCGGAAAGCCCAGAGCTAGCTCAGTTGCCGGCCAGCTTCTTGGCGTTGGCCTCGACGTCGTCCAACCCGCCGCAGGAGAAGAACGCCTGCTCCGGGTAGTGGTCGAACTCGCCCTTGCAGACCCGGTCGAACGCCTCGACCGTCTCCTTGATCGGCACGAACGACCCCTTCTGACCGGTGAACTTCTCCGCGACGAAGAAGTTCTGGCCGAGGAAGCGCTCGAGACGACGCGCACGACCGACGAGGACCTTGTCCTCTTCAGACAGCTCGTCCATACCGAGGATGGCGATGATGTCCTGCAGCTCCTTGTACTTCTGCAGGATCCGCTTCACCTCCTGCGCGACCCGGTAGTGCTCGTCGCCCACGATCGACGGCTCGAGGATTCGAGACGACGACGACAGCGGGTCGACGGCCGGGTAGATGCCCTTCTGGGAGATCGGACGGGAAAGCTCCGTCGTCGCGTCCAGGTGGGCGAAGGTGGTCGCCGGGGCGGGGTCGGTGTAGTCGTCCGCGGGCACGTAGATGGCCTGCAGCGAGGTGATCGACTTACCGCGCGTCGAGGTGATGCGCTCCTGGAGCTCACCCATCTCGTCGGCCAGCGTCGGCTGGTAACCCACGGCGGAAGGCATGCGGCCCAGCAGGGTCGACACCTCGGAACCCGCCTGGGTGAAGCGGAAGATGTTGTCGATGAAGAACAGCACGTCCTGGCCCTGCACGTCGCGGAAGTACTCCGCCATCGTGAGAGCGGACAGGGCGACGCGCATACGCGTGCCGGGCGGCTCGTCCATCTGACCGAAGACGAGGGCGGTGTCCTGGAGGACCTCCATCTCCTCCATCTCCAGCAGCAGGTCCGTACCCTCACGGGTGCGCTCACCGACGCCGGCGAAGACCGAGGTACCGGAGAACTCACGCGCGATACGCGTGATCATCTCCTGGATCAGAACGGTCTTGCCGACACCCGCGCCGCCGAACAGGCCGATCTTGCCGCCCTTGACGTACGGGGTGAGGAGGTCGATGACCTTGATGCCGGTCTCGAGGATCTCGGTCTTGCCCTCGAGCTGGTCGAACGACGGAGCCTTGCGGTGGATGCCCCACTGCTCGCCGTCGCGGCCGAGGCCGGGCTCGTCGAGGCAGTCACCGAGGGCGTTGAACACGTGGCCCTTGACGACGTCACCGACCGGCACGGAGATGGCCTTGCCGGTGTCGGTCACGGTGGCACCGCGAACCAGACCGTCGGTCGGCTGCATCGAGATGGTGCGGACGAGGTTGTCGCCGAGGTGCTGCGCGACCTCGAGGGTCAGCGTCTTGGCGACGGCCTCGAACGTGATGTCCACGTTCAGGGCGTTGAACAGCTCGGGCACGGCCTCGCGCGGGAACTCCACGTCGACGACCGCACCGATCACCCGGACCACACGGCCGGTGCGGGTGGTGGTGGCAGTAGCACTCATGTCACTCATCACTTCCTGCGCCACCGGTAAGCGCGGCAGCGCCACCGACGATCTCGCTGATCTCCTGGGTGATCTGGGCCTGACGGGCCGAGTTCGCCGCCCGGCTGAGGTTCCGGACCAGCTCCGTCGCGTTGTCCGTCGCGGCCTTCATGGCCGTACGACGAGCCGCCGACTCCGAAGCCGCAGCCTCCAGCATGGCGGAGAACAGACGCGTCTTCACGTACTTGGGCAGCATCGCACCGAGCAGCGCCTCCGCGCTGGGCTCGAAGTCGTACACCGCGCGCGGGCCCTTGGGGGCCTCGCCCGTGTACTCGACCTCCATCGGCGCGATCCGCCTGGCGGTCGGCGTCTGGCTGAGCATGGACTTGAACTCGGTGTACACGACGTGGATCTCGTCCACGCCCTCCGCGCCGTCCTCCGTGCCCTCCAGGAACGCCTGCACCAGCGCGTCACCGGCCTCGACGGCGTTGACGTAGTGCGGGGTCTGCGAGAACCCGCTCCACACGCCGGCGACCGCGCGACGGCGGAACTGGTAGTAGCCCTGACCCTTGCGGCCGGTCACGTACAGCACCGGCTCCTTGCCCTCGGACCGGAGCAGCTGGATCAGCTGCTCGGCGGCCTTGAGGACGTTGGCGTTGTAACCGCCGCACATGCCCTTGTCGCTCGTGATCACCAGCACCGCGGCGCGCTTCGGGTTCTCACGCTCCGACAGCAGCGGGTGGTCGAGGTTCGCCGAGGCCTCGGCCAACGCGGAGAGCACGTTCGTGATCTCGTCCGCGTACGGCCGGGAGGCCGCGACCCTGGTCTGCGCCTTCGCGAGGCGAGACGTCGCGATGAGCTCGTAGGCCTTCGTGATCTTCTTGGTCGAGTTGACCGTTCGGATCCGTTGGCGAAGCTCCCGAATCTGTGCGCCCATGGCTCAGATCACTTCTTGGTCGGCTCGGGCTTGTGCAGCTTCACCGACTCCTGAGCGACCTTGTCGGCGTCCATGGCCTTCTCGGGCGCCTCGTTGACGATCGTCGTGCCGTCCGAAGCGGTGAACTGCTTCTTGAACTCGGCCACGGCGTCAGCGATGCGCTTCTGGGCGTCGTCACCGAACTGCTTGGTCTCGACGATGCCCGCGAGCACGTCCGCGTGGTTGCGGCGCAGCGAGTCCTTGAACTCGGCGACGAACCGGCGGATGTCGCCGACGGGGACGTCGTCCAGGTGGCCCTTGGTCGCGGCGAAGATCTCGACGACCTGCTCCTCGACGGGCACCGGGGAGTACTGGCCCTGCTTGAGCAGCTCGACCAGACGAGCACCGCGGTCCAGCTGGGCGCGCGAGGCGGCGTCGAGGTCGGACGCGAACGCGGAGAAGGCCTCCAGCTCGCGGAACTGCGACAGGTCGAGACGCAGCGAGCCCGCGACCTGCTTCATCGCCTTGATCTGCGCGGCACCACCGACGCGGGAAACGGAGATACCCACGTTGACGGCCGGGCGGACACCGGCGTTGAACAGGTCGGACTCGAGGAAGCACTGACCGTCGGTGATCGAGATGACGTTGGTCGGGATGTACGCCGACACGTCGTTCGCCTTGGTCTCGATGATCGGGAGACCCGTCATCGAGCCGCCGCCCATCTCGTCCGACAGCTTCGCGCAACGCTCGAGGAGACGCGAGTGCAAGTAGAAGACGTCGCCGGGGTACGCCTCGCGGCCCGGCGGGCGGCGCAGCAGCAGCGAGATCGCGCGGTACGCCTCGGCCTGCTTGGTCAGGTCGTCGAAGATGATCAGGACGTGCTTGCCCTGGTACATCCAGTGCTGGCCGATGGCGGAGCCGGTGTACGGCGCCAGCCACTTGAAGCCGGCCGAGTCAGAAGCGGGGGCGGCGACGATCGTCGTGTACTCGAGTGCGCCCGCCTCCTCCAGCGCGGTCTTGACGCCCGCGATGGTGGAGCCCTTCTGGCCGATGGCGACGTAGACGCAGCGGACCTGCTGCTTGGGGTCGCCCGACTCCCAGGCCTTCTTCTGGTTGATGATCGTGTCGATGCAGACCGCGGTCTTGCCGGTCTTGCGGTCACCGATGATCAGCTGGCGCTGGCCGCGACCGATCGGGGTCATCGCGTCGATCGCCTTGATGCCGGTCTGCATCGGCTCGGACACCGGCTGACGCTGCAGCACGGACGCGGCCTGAAGCTCGAGCGCGCGGTTGTCGTCCGCGACGATGTCGCCGAGACCGTCGATCGGCTGGCCCAGCGGGTTGACGACGCGACCGAGGAAGCCGTCGCCGACCGGCACGGACAGGACCTTGCCCGTCCGGCGGACCTCCTGGCCTTCTTCGATCTTGTCGAAGTCACCGAGGATGACCGCACCGATCTCGCGGACCTCGAGGTTCAGGGCGACGCCGAGGACGCCACCGGGGAACTCGAGCAGCTCGTTGGTCATCGTGCCCGGGAGGCCCTCGACGATGGCGATGCCGTCGTAGGTCTCGGCGACGACACCAACCTCTTCCCGGCTGACCTCCGGGGAGTAGCTCGAGACGTACTTCTCGATCGCACTGCGGATCTCGTCCGACGAGATCGTCAGCTCCGCCATGTCGTTCCTGCTCTCACTTCTTCGTTCTTGGGAAAGGGCTCGGGGGCTAGCTGGCGAGATTGCGGCGCAGAGCCGCCAACCGGCCGGCGATGCTTCCGTCGATGATCTCGTCGCCGATCTTGATCGTGAGGCCGCCGGCCAGGGCCGGGTCGACCTCGACGTGCAGCGCGATCGGGCGCGAGTAGATCGTGGTCAGCGTCGCGGTCAAGCGGTCGATCTGCTCCGCGGTCAGCTCCACCGCGGACCGGACGTGCGCGACAGAACGCTGACGGCGCTTGGCCGCCAGGTCGGCGAGCTCGGCCAGGCCGTCCGCCACGCGCATGCCGCGCGGGTTGCGGACCAGCTGGTCCACCAGCTTCTTGGTGACCGAGCTGACCTTTCCCTCGATCAGGGAGTCGACCAGCGCGACCTTGCCGTCAACGGCACCCGCGGGATCCCCCAGCAGGCGCTCGAGGTCGTGCGAACCCGCCACGATGCGGCCGAGCCGGAACAGCTCGTCCTCCACCGAGTCGAGCTCGCCGCCGCGCTCGGCGCGCACCAGCAGCGTGGTGCGGGCGAGCGACTCGACACCGTCGACGAACTCACGCGGGCTGGACCAGCGAGCGGTCACGACGGCGACCAGCACCTGCAGGGTCGCATCGCTCACCTTGCCCGCGAACAGGCCGCGGACGAACTGCTCACGACCGGCGGGCTCCGACGACGCGTCGGCGAGGGCGCGGCGCAGCGCGGCCTGCTCGATCAGCAGGTCCAGCACGGCGAACAGCTCGTCGCCCAGCTTGACCTGCTCGTCCGCCGACGCGGCGTCGGCCAGCTCCAGCAGCCGCAGTTCCGCGGCTGCCAGAGCTTCACGACTTGCGGCATGCAGCGTCATTGGCAGCCTCTACTTGCTCGCCGGCGCCGCGACGGCGTCCAGCTCGTTGAGGAAGCGGTCGACGGTGCCGCGGCGGCGGGCTTCGTCCTCGAGGGACTCGCCCACGACCTTGCTCGCCAGCTCAACCGCAGTGCGACCGAGGTCGGCACGCAGCTCCGCGACGATCTGGGCGCGCTGCGCGTCCAGCTGGTGCTGGCCCTGCGCCACGATGCGCGCGGACTCGGCCTGCGCCTGCTCGCGCAGCTCCTCGATGATCTGCAGGCCCTCGGCCCGCGCGTCGTCGCGGATGCGCGCGGCCTCGGCGCGAGCCTCGGCCAGCTGCTCCTTGTACTGCTCGAGCGTGCGCTGAGCCTCGGCCTGAGCCTGCTCCGCCTTCTCGATGCCACCCTCGATCTTGGCCGTCCGCTCCGCGTACAGCGCCTCGAAGCGCGGCGACACGAACTTCTTGATGACGAAGAAGAGGAGCAGGAACGCGACGAGACCGAGGATGATCTCCGAGGTGTGCGGGATGACCGGGTTGACCGGTCCTTCCGCAGCCAGGATGAGGGTGTCCATCACGGGTTCTCCTAACGCGATCAGGATTCGGTCAGGCAGTCGCGATGAAGTAGACGACGAAGCCGATCAGCGCGAGGACCTCGACGATGGCGAACGTGGTCCACGCGAGACCGAGCAGAACGCCGCGGGCCTCGGGCTGGCGGGCGGTGCCGCTGATGACCGAGGAGAAGATCAGACCCACACCGATGCCGGGGCCGATGGCCGCGAGGCCGTAGCCGATCGCAGCAAGACCCGGGTTGATGTCTCCGGCCTGGGCAAGAACGACGGAAGCGCTCACTGTTGCTGTTCCCTTTCCAACTCGGTCCGCGAGTGTTCGCGGATCGGAGGCTTTGTGCTGTAACTCAGTGCTCTTCTGCCAGCGCCATGCCGATGTAGCTGGCAGACAGCAGCGCGAAGATGTAGGCCTGCAGGCACATGATCAGTGCCTCCAGGAAGGTCAGCGCGATGGCGAAGGCGAAGGACACCGGCGCCACGATGACGGTCAGCCCGCCGTTCAGCAGCAGGAACTCACCGGCCAGGGTGAACACCAGCAGCAGGAGGTGCCCCGCGAACATGGCCGCGAAAACTCGGATCGCGAGCGTGAGCGGGTTCAGAATGAACTTCTGGAAGAACTCGATCGGAATCAGCAGCGGGAGCACGAACCACGGCGCGCCCGGCGGAACCGTCTGGTGCTTCAAGTAACCCACGAAGCCGTGCCGCTTGAACCCGACGAAGTGGTACACCGGGTAAACAACGAGCAACGAAACGGCGAGCGGGAAGCCGATGTGCGACATCGTCGGGAACTGGATGAGCGGGATGAGCCCGAACAGGTTGTTCACGAGGATGAAGGTGAAGATCGTGAGGATCAGCGGGATGAACGGCTTGAAGTCCTTCGCGCCGATCTGCTCCCTGGCAATGTTGTTGCGCCCGAAGTCGTAAACCGACTCGGCGGCGAACTGGAACTTGCCGGGGATGAGCTTCAGGTTGCGGCTCGCGGCGAGGAAGAAGGCCGCGATGATCACGATCGACAGCACCAGCAGGACCATCGGCTTCGTGACCCCGCCGAAGATCGGCGGGAGGAAGAAGTCCTTCACACCGGGAGCGACGAACTCGCCCCCCGAAGCCAGCAACTTGGTCACTGTGTTCCTTCCGGTTCTCCCGGCCGGCGTTCACTCCGCCGGGGGAATCGTCACGATCTGGACTTAACGTACCTTACGGTTCGCAAGCGACTACGAGAGGCACCCCTTCGATCGGGTGTCCCTGGTCAGCGCGGACCATATCAGCAGGTCTCAGGTGCCTTCGGAGGCGGGGACCACCATCTGGCTACGGCTGCGCTTGGAAGCTCTGGCCTCCAGGAACGACGTCACGAGCACAGTCGCCACCAGGGTGATTCCGAGTGCCTTGGGTTCGAGCCACGACTGGTTGCGCAGCAAGATCACAGCGAGTAGCAGCACGATCAGCTTGCCCATGAATCCGCCGAGTGCGGCGACCATCACGAACATGGGATCGAGCGCCGCGGTCTTGCGCATCAACAACAGCGTCGCGAGGCTCGAGCCGATGGCGATCGCACCACCGATCAATGACCCGACGAGACCAGCGGTCCCCCAGATCACAGTTGACACGGCGACGCCGAGGACAAACGTGCCGAGCGCGGCCCAGGCAGCCGCGCGGAACATTTCCCCGGCGAGCCGCTGGACGGTCAGCTCGTGCGTGACGGCCTTGACTGCATCGTTGCTGCCGCTCATGCACTGAAGTGTAGGAACTCACTCGCGCCGCCCGGCGGGCAGCCCGGGTTAACGCCGGTTAAGCGGGTCCAAACAAGATGAACGCCGTTTACGGCTTGCGGGCGTCCCTGAGCCGCGGGATCACCGAAACCACGAACGTCACGATCAGCCCGATGACGAAGCAGGTCGCCACGATGATCGGGTCGAACAACGTGAGCGCCACCGCGCCGAACGCGAGCACGCCCGCCCACAAGTAGATGAGCAGCACCGCGCGCCGCTGCGAGTGCCCGATCTCCAGCAACCGGTGGTGCAGGTGCATCTTGTCCGGCGAGAACGGGCTTTCCCCGCGCCGGGTGCGGCGGATGATCGCCATGAGCAGGTCGAGCAGCGGCACGAAGAGCACGGCGGCGACGACGATCAGCGGCGACAGCAGACCGAGCAGGTCGGCAGCGCTGCCGGTCGCCTGGTTGATCTTGCCGGACGCGCTGGTCGTGGCGGCGGCGAGCATGAGCCCGATGAGCATCGAGCCCGAGTCGCCCATGAAGATGCGCGCGGGGTTGAAGTTGTGCGGCAGGAACCCGAGGCAAGCACCGGCGAGCGCGGCGGCGATCAGCGCGGGCGGGTAGGCCTCGACCGCACCCTGCCGCTCGACGAGCAGGCCGATCGAAAACGCGCACGTGGCCGCCGCGGCGATGAGCCCGATGCCGGCGGCGAGCCCGTCCAGTCCGTCGACGAAGTTCATCGCGTTGATCATCGTGACCGCGAGCAGCACGGTCAGCAGCGCACCCTGGTTCTGGTCCAGCGAGATCGTCGCGCCGCCGTCCCACGGCACCCACGCGATCATCCACTGCAGACCGAACAACACGAGGATGCCCGCCGCCGTCACCTGCCCGGCGAGCTTGGTGAGCGAGTCGAGCTCGAACCTGTCGTCAATCGCACCCACGAGCACGATGACGCCACCCGCGACGATGACACCCCACGGGTCGTTGGAGAAGTCGAACGCCGCCCGCAGCACCGGCAGTTGGTGCGCCACGAACATGCCGCACAGCACGCCGCCGTAGATGGCAACACCACCCATGCGCGGCATGGGCTGCACGTGCACGTCGCGTTGCCGCGGATAAGCCACCGCCCCGAGCCGGAACGCCATCGCGCGCACCAGACCGACCAGCAGGAACGTCACCACGGCAGCGATCAACGCGACGAGCAGGTACTCGCGCACGGGAAGGACGAACGAGTATGCGGGCCCCACGGGCCTACCAATCAATCGGGAGTGGTTCGGGGTGCTCGCCACGGTACCCGCGGCGACATGATCAATTCTGGCAGCCGCCGCTCATCGCGCGACGTCGACCTCGATCCCCAGCACCTCGTTGACCTCTTCCCTGCTCACCGCACCCTCACGCAGGATGAGCGCGTCGGCCCCGGTGAGATCCACGATGGTCGAGGCGATGTTCTCCCCGCTCAACCCGCCGTCGAGGTAGACGGGCACCGCGTCCCCGAGCTGGTCCCGCGCCTCCTGCGCACTGGAGGCCGGCGCGTGCCCGGTCTTGTTGGCACTGGACACGGCCATGGGCCCGACGTCCCGCAGGAGCTCCAGCGCGACGGGGTGCAACGGCATCCGCAGCATCACCGTCCCGCGCGTCTGCCCGAGGTCCCACGCCAAACTCGGCGCGTGCGGCAGCACGATGCTCAGCCCGCCCGGCCAGAACGCCTCGATGAGCGCCCTCGCCTGCCTGGGCACGCTGAGAACCAGCCCGTCGATCGTGGTCCAGGACCCGACCAGCACCGGCACGGGCATGTCAGGCCCACGCCCCTTGGCCTCGAGAAGACTCCGGACCGCTTCAGCGTCAAACGCGTCGCAGCCGATCCCGTAAACGGTGTCGGTGGGCAGGACGACAAGGCGCCCGCTCCGCACCGCACCGGCCGCGGCGGCGAGACCCGCCGCGCGGTTGCTCGGTTCGCTGCAGTCGTAGACCGTGCTCACCCTGGCAAGCCTAGCCAGCCGCCTCCGATCGGTTTTGCCAGGGCGGCAAACCTTCCCCGGAGGGCAGTGGAACCGGCTTTCTTGACTTCGTGCTCTGCCCACATCCTGTGACCGCCGTGTTCGGCACATTCGAGCCACCTGACCGGTTGAACGCCATCTGCCGGTTGTGCCTCAACGCGTGGTCCGCCGACACCATGCCGATGGACCTCTTGGAACGGCTGGTCGCACACATCGGTGCCGGGAACTTCCGCCGTGTGGGCCGAGCCTTCGACCCCAGGAGGCCTCATGCAGGAGAAAGACATCGTCACGCTCGGTGAGGAGATCATCGAACGGTCCATGGCCCGGCCCGGCACCGGCCTGGAGAAGGTCGGGGAGTTCGCGCGCGACCTCGGCAACGCCTTGGCCGCGGCCGACGAGAACTGCTGATGCGTTGGTTCCTCGTGCTGCCGTCGCTGGGACTGATCGTGTGCCTGGCCGGGGCCCGCGCCGAAGTTCGGCGGCACACCGATCCACGACGCCTGCTCGGTGATCACGATCGACAGCCTGACCCGGCTGGGCGTCGCGCTGAACCACGACAGGGTCGTGATGCACGACTACCTGGACGGAGACGTCCCACCGGAAGCTGCGGTGAAGACCCAGTTCCATCCGAAGACGTCGCTGACCAGGATGGAGCGCCACCCGGAGTTCGCGCTGCAGGGCGGCATGCCGTGCCTGCACCACAACATCGTGGCCGAAGGCACAGTCAACAAGGCGGAGTACCGCGAACTCGACCTCAAGCTGAACGTGTGGGACAAACCTCGAGCCGCAGCCGCGAATGCCTACTTTTGCGACCCGGCGACCGCCACCCGTCGGACCTCCGGTCGCCGCGTCCCCGTCCGTCGGGACAGGACGGACTTGCCTGGGGAACACCCAGATCGACTGGGTGCTCAACTTCTTGGCGGACAACGGGAACGTGAGTCTGCAGGGTGGTGCCATCGCCACCGGCCCGACCGCCGAACAACGACGCACAGAACTGATGCCCGCAGCGCTACGAGTGCATGAACGTCCGCGGCCTGATCCAACTCCCCGACTACACGCGTGCCTTGATGATCGAATGCGAAATGGTGCCCGCCGATGAGGTTGAGGCACGCATGACGGTCCGCATCCAGAGCCACTCCGTTCTCGACCGGCCAAAGCCACCCCGACTGCTCGCACTCATCGACGAGTGGGTGCGCCGATTGAGAACCTGAAGAGATCGACATCTACGAAACCGCCATCCGGCATCTGGTCCGGGGCGCACTACCTGCGGAAGAATCGGTGCGGATGATCATCGGCCTGGCGCGTGGGCGGGAAACAGGTGGAGTGGCGTGAGAGCAGCTACAGCGGCAGCCAGGAGGGTTGCGTCGAGGTGGCATTGACCATCACCCGCGCGGGCGTCCGCGACTCCAAGCACCCCTCTGGACCTGTGCTTTCATTCTCACTTAGCGCGTTCAAGGCCTTCCTGGCCAGGCAAAGTTTTAACCCAAACAGGGTTGAGTAGTTCAACGCATCTCCCGAACGGGCGCATCACTGTATGGTCATGAGCCGACCACAGAGCGCTATCGGGGAGGGTCGAGCTTCTGTGTCCGAGGAAGCAACATCGTGGGGGAAGCCTGCACGCAGCCTGTCGAGCAAGTCAGTCCAGGCCGTGCTGGGGACCGGCGTCGCGGAGATCTCGACGGCAACCAAGGCGGTCGCCACAGGAGTGGCGTCGGGGACGGACGTTCTCCGTCGACCCGAGTGCCGTCGACAGCATGATCAAGAAGCTGCGCGATATGAAGGACGCCCTGGGAGAGATCCAACGCCGCAAGCAGCAGCTAACTGCTGACACCAAGCTCGGTGGCGGCTACGCGCAGGCCATCAGCGAGATCAACAAGCAGTTTGGCCAAAGCGCTATTTCACAGATCACGG
This sequence comes from Lentzea roselyniae, assembly GCF_039537795.1. Classification (NCBI taxonomy): domain Bacteria; kingdom Bacillati; phylum Actinomycetota; class Actinomycetes; order Pseudonocardiales; family Pseudonocardiaceae; genus Lentzea; species Lentzea roselyniae. The sequence goes on along the minus strand of NZ_BAABBE010000023.1, from coordinate 112,909 downwards.
ATATCGGCAAGGCCATTGACTCGCTCATCGAGCAGCTAGAAAAGAGCCGCACCTCCTACCGGAATGTCGATCAGGCTCACGCCGACTCGCTCAAGCACCTCAACGGGAAGTCATGAAACACACTCTGATCGCAGCTGTCATCGGCATTGCGGCGCTGTCCACCGCATGTACCACTACCGGTGGCAACGCCACCCCAGCACCGACTACCGGCAGCACCCCCACCAGCTCCGAGAACGCATCGAAACTTGCTTCCATCAAGCCCTGCGATCTCCTGACCCAATCCGAGGTCACCGAATTCGGGCTCGAATACCCTGGTAAAGACACGAAAACCGGCACTGCGGACGAGTGTCAATGGAAGATCAGCGGCAACGGTGGCCTCAGCGCCGGAGTCCGCACGAAATCAGGCCTCAAGGACCTGAACGTCGAGGGCGACAAGGTCTCCGACGTCAAGGTGGGCAAGTTCGACGCGAAGAAGACCGAGGGTTTCGAAGGCGCCAAGAACATCTGCGCGCTCTGGATCTCCGTCACCGAGACCTCGTCAGTTTCGGTCATCGCGAACCTGGACATCTCGTCCACCGACACGGTCGCAGCGTGCGCTCGTGCCGAGAAGGCTGCAGACAAGATCGTCGCAAAGCTGCAGTAAAGCCGTTCGAGGGGGGAATCCGCATGGCGCCCGTCAAGCCCGTCGTTCAACCGTCGACGGAGAACTATCCAGCCCAAGAGCACGGACACATGAGAGGTCTGGTCAACCAGAACTACGACCCAAATGCCTCGACGGGTGTTATCGACGTCTGGGCTCAGTTCGGAACCACGTTCAGAGAGCTGGCCGCCGATTTTAACAAGATCGTCAACGACTCCCAGGCCGGGTGGAACGGCAAGGCTGCCGAGGGGGTTCGGCAGGCGCTGGGCAAGGTCGGCCAGTTCGCGGACGACACCGGTTCGGCGTTCCACGCCACCGCCAGCGCCATCGCGGTGCAGCGGGACGCGGCGGTACAGGCGAACCGGAGCATGCCCGAACCGGTCGACTTCAACCCGTTGAAGATCGCCGGAAAGTGGGCTGGCGCCGCTGTCATCGCGCCACCAGCCATGGTTGGCGGGGCCTATGAGATGTTTTCCACGTACAACGAGAAGCAAGAGGCCAAGCAGCAGGCCGTCCAGGTGATGCAGACGCGTGACGCCACGATGATGTCCGCGGCGCAATCCATGCCAGCCATGGACACCACGCCGCAGGTCACGCAGGACCAGGGCGTCACGCAGCCGAGCAGCACCACGCATTCGCAGAGCCTCAGCAACGTCAACACGGACCAGAGGTTCAGCAACAACACCGGCATGCCGAACATGCCGTCGAACACCGGCAACGGCACGACGAACCCGTCCTGGGTAGCACCGCAGGCCAAGGACCCGAACCTCCCCGGCAACTTCAACCCGAACAACCCGCCCGGAGGTGGCAACCAGAACCGTCCGCCGTACGGACCTCCGGGCGCGCTGCCTCCCGGCATGCGCCCACCCGGCGGCGGAGGTCAGGGCAGGCCTCCCGGTGGCGGGCAAGGCATGCGCCCCGGCGGGCCTGGCGGGCCGGGTGGACCCGGCGGTGGCGGCGCGGGCGGTGGCCGCGGCACGGGCGCCGGTGGCATGGGCGGTGCCGGTCGCGGCATGGGCAGCTTCGGTCCCGCCAACCCCGGCGGCGGTGCCGGAGTCATGGGCAGCGGTCCGGGTGGAGCCGGGGCGGGCGCCGGTGCGGCGGGTCGCGGAGGTGCTGCCGGTGCCGCGGGCATGGGTGCCGGTAGCGCTGGTGCCGGCAAGGGTGGCGAGGAAGACAAAGAACACAAGTCGAACTACCTCGTGCCCACTGACGAGTTCTTCGACGACGATCGCATGGTCGCGCCGCCGGTGATCGGCGGATGAGGCAGATCGCCCAGCTCTCCCTGCCCGCGTTCGAGGTCCTCTGGGAGGACCTGCGGGCGGGGAGCATGCCGTACCCGTTCGACATCAGCCAGCACGGCGACACGCTCGACGAGCGCGCCCGCATCAAAGCCGCGGTGCACGCTGATCTCGAACGCCGCAACCTTGCGCGGCGCGGCAGGCCGGAGCCGGACCTCGAGGACGCGCTGAACCTGTTGGCACGCCCCGAACTCAGCGTCGTCGCCCTGTGCATCCCAGACGTGAACCAGGAAAAGCTGGTCCGCGCCGGCGTGGTCGCCCGCGGCGGCTACGCGGTGCTGGTGACCCAGGAGGACACCAGCGTCACCCTGAACCTGGTGCAGCCCAACGAGATCGCCACCAGCCTGGTCAACGCCATGCCACCCGGCCGCCCCGGCCCCGGCAGGCCGGTGACGGTTCCCGGTGAGGCGTTCGAACAGCAGCAACCTCAGGAACAGCGAGGCTTCCGCCAGGCCGTGCGCACGATGGAGAACGACGACGTCCGCATCGCCAAGCAGATGCTGACCGGCCCGGCCATCGGCAACGGCCACTTCCTAGTGCAGATGGGCCAGGGCCGCACCAAGCGGGACTTCCCGCCCGTGACCTGGATCGACACGAAACAGGGGCGCTACGCCAACGTCGAGACCCGCAAAGGCTGGTTCACCATCAGCCCCGCCGACAACATGGGCCTGGCACGACACCTCGGGCAGGTGCTGGCGATGACGAGGGAGCGATGAACCCGGAACAGATGATCGCGGACCTCGAGTCCAAGGCGCGGCAGCTCCAGCAACGCTCCCAGCAGATGCAGGAGCAGATCCAGCACGCCAGCAGCACCGTCACCTCACCCAACGAGGCGGTGACCGTGCGCGTGGCACCCAACGGCGCCTTGCAGCACATCGAGTTCTCGCCCACCGCGATGCGCCTCACTCACGTCCAGCTCAGCCAGCTCGTGATGCAAACCGTGCAGAAGGCACAGGTTCAGGCGGCCGAGCAGGTGGCGTCCATTGTGGAGCCGGAGTTCGGTGGCACCGAGGCGATGGACTTCATGCGCAGCTTCATCCCACAACAGGAGGAAGAGGAACCGCCGCCACCGCAGGAAGACGGTCAGGTGATGCGCGAGGTCTCCTGGGACAGCCCGGCGCAGAAACCCACATCGTCTCCCGCACGGCCACAGCGCCCGCAGGATGACGACGAGGACGGCTTCGGGAGCGTGCTCAGATGAGCGGGTTCAGCGTCAACCCGAGCGAGCTGCACGCTTTCGCCAAGGATCAGTTCACTCGTCAGCAGGCGCTTGAGGCGGCTGCGGACAAGGCCGCCGGGGTGAACCTCGGCGGCGACACGTTCGGTGTTCTCCTGCAGTTCTTCGCCTTCGACGCCGAGGACTCCGCGGTCAAGACTGTCGAGGCCATCCGCAAGCTCGCCGAGGGGGTCGGTGAGGCTGCGGAGAACACGAAGGCCACAGCATCGTTCTACAAGCTGAACGAGGACGCCAACCGCCAGCGGTTCGGGGGCTCCTGATGACCTTCACCTCGTTGAAGGGAGGCGATGACTGGGCCGATCCCGACAACTTCGCCGGCGCCGGAGTGTTCGAGTCCCTGGCCCAGACGGTCGACTCGATGAAACGACTCGGCGAGGGTGACGCGGCTGAGCTGGGACTCAACGCGGCCGCACTCGGCCTCGACGCACTCGGCGTGTTCATGGACCCGGTCGGAGCGCTGGCGACCGCGGGAATCGGCTGGCTCATCGAGCACCTCAGTTTCCTGCGTGAACCGCTGGACTGGCTCGCAGGCAACGGCGACAAGATCAAAGCCGCGGTCGGCACGTGGAACCAGGTCTCGGTCGCGATCGCGCAGATCGCGGACGAGCAGAACAAGGCAATGCAGAGCCAGGTCGGTTCGTGGCAGGAGGCTGCGGCCGAGCGCTTCCGCTCAAGCCAGAGTCAGCTCGCCGTCGAGATGACGGCAGTCAGCAGGTCGTGCGCGGCAGTTGGGGAGCAGGTTGCCACGGCGGGCACGATCACGGCCGCAGTGCGCGGCATGCTCCGTGACCTCGTCGCCATGTTCATCTACGAGGTCATCCGCAATGCGATCATCGCGCTCGCCTCGTCCTACGTGTCGCTGGGCAGCTCGATCGCGGCGTTCTCAGCGTGGGCCGTCGGACGCGGTGCGGTGGTGCTCGGCAAGATCACTCAGCAGATCGCCAAGCTGGTGAAGATCGTCACCAGGATCGCCGGCAGGCTCAAGAACCTCTTTGCGAAGCTGGGCGACGTGCTGGCGCGGCTCGCACGATTCGGCAAGGGAGGGCGAGGTGTCGACGCGCCGAGCGCTCCGCACGCACCGGCCACCCCGAGGGCGGATGCGCTGAGCGACGCCGGAAAACGGCTGGAGAACTGGGGAAACTCACGTCCTACCACGGGCGAGGCGTTCGACAAGCTCAAGCAAGGCGGACACGAGTTCAAGGACGGTTACGCAGACGCGGGCAATACCTGGAGGAACAAGTACGAAGAGCCGTACAGCCAGAAGGTTCCGTCCAAGCCGTGGCAACAAGACGCCGTCGACGCTTACACGCCGTTCAAGCCGATCACCAGAGCCGACGGTTCCGTCACGCCGCACTCGGTGCCGAACGTCATGGACGGCGGCTACCAGATCAAACTGGGTGCGGATGTGCTTCGCGAAACCTCCAAGCAGGACGAACTGCAGTCGCAGGGCATCCCGGACGAGAAGAAGAAGGCGTTCGAACGACAGCAGGGATATCTCGACCTGTGACCTCGTCAGACGATCAGTCACACCCCACCGGACGGGCGCGCTGGGCGGCGCTCCTGGCGGCAGCGATCGGTTGCGCGATCGCAGCGCCACTTCTGGCGATGAAGGGTGACCTGAGATCACTCCTCGCCATCGCCGTCGCTCTGCTCTCCGGAGCAGCGGCCTGGTTCGCGACAAGTCGGCTGCGTCCTTGGAGCAGGACCTCCGCCTGGGCAATGCTCGTCGTCGTCTCGATCGCGTTCGTGTCCTCGGTGGGGATGAAGTCCCTGTGGCTCTCGATCTACGGCGCACCGGCGAACGACTGCCTTGTCACCGGTCGGTCAGAGCACACCTCCCGTCGGGCGCCGAGCTACTACCGCAATGACCTGAGCTGTGGCTCGCTGCAGATCGACTACCGCCCCAGTCCCGGCTACTGGACCAAGCCGATCGGCGAGCGAATCGACCTCGTCGTCGACCGCACCGGCTTGGCGGGCTACGCGGAGCCCGGCACGATCAGGCCGCTGATCAGCGCAGTGACGGGACTCTCGGTGCTGGCAGGAGCTGTGTACTTCGCTCTTGTGCTCTGGTGGCCTGCGCGGAAGCCCAAGAAACGGCCGGACAAGCCCAAGCTGCAGCCGGATTTCTTCTAGATCGGCGCACACGCGGTCACGCGCGAGGCGGCGGTTCCTCAAGCGCGTGACCGCGTGCCCTCCCCGGTGCAAGAACATACGACCGTTTGGCCCTAACGTGACTGAACGTCAGGTAATTGGCCACGAATTGTCAATTCACCGGCGGGCTCGGTCGATCACCTCGTCCTCTGTCAACGGATTCGGCGGGTGATGGCTCAGGCACATCGGCACCGTGGTGAGGTGGAAGCCGGTGGCGTCGGTCGCGACGAAGAACTCACCTCTGGTCAACCGGGCTATGTCCGGCACGGCGCTGCCTCTGGCCCTGGCCAGCTCCTCTGCCGCACGAATCTGCGCGGGACTGCTCAGCCTGCCGAAGATCTGCGTGGTCGCGTTGCCGGTGATGCGGTTGTCCAGCCCCTTGGGCGCCTGCGTCGCGAACACCAGGCCCAGGCCGTACTTGCGTGCCTGGGCGGCCAGCATCTGGGTGCTCGCCGTCGAGGTCGTGGCCTTGCCGGACGGGGCCAGCGTCTGCGCCTCGTCCATCACGAGCAGCCAGCCGAGGGACTGCGCGGGGTTGCGCTTGACCCAGGCGAAGAGCTCCATCTGCAACTGGCTCACGAAGCTCTGCCGCTGTTCCTCGGACGTGAGACCGACGAAGCTGATCACTGACACACGCGCCGCCTTGCCGGGTGACGGCGTGAGCAGCAGGGCGGGGTCCACCGGCTCGCCCGCGCCCGCGAACAGGCGGTCGTTGATCATCGTGGCCTTCAGGGTTTCCGCCATCTCGCCCGCCATCGCTCGGGCGTTGGCCATGCCCGTGACGCCGTTCGGCAGGTCGGCCAGCAGGTCGATGAACGACTCCAGTTCGCGCTTCTCCATACCCGCGAACGACTTCAGCGCATCGCGAAGCACCGCTCTCGACCGCTGGTTCCTGACCGTGGACGTCGCGATGCCGGCACGGGGAGCCAGCGCCGACACCGCGACGTCCAGTGCCATCTCGAACTCGTCCGGGTTCTCGAGCACGCCTGCGAAGTCGGGCAGCGGCTGGAAGGACAACGGCCTGCCGGACTGCCGTTTCGGTGTCCACACCACGACTTCCGTGCCCGCGAGGTAGGTGCGTGCGCGTTCGGCGTCGCCGGATCCCCAGCGAGGTGGAGGTGTCGGCCACGCGTCACCCAGGCGTGCGAGATCGTTGTTCGGGTCCAGGACGATCGCCGACACGCCCCGCAGCGCGCACTCCTCGACCAGCCTCCTGAGCAGAACCGTCTTACCGGAACCGGTGCCCGCGCAGATGAAGACGTGTTCCCGCAACGTCGCCAGTTCCACGGTCACACTGCCGATCGGCACACCGGAGGCGGCGACCGGTTCAGTGGTCAGCCGGCCGGACATCGCGGGGAACAAGGTCGGCAGCACCCCGGACAGCAGCTCGGTGTCGCTCGCGGGCTTGCGCGCCATCAGCCAGGCGGGCAGCCGCGGATCCTGTGCGGCCAGCATTTCCTTCAACGCGGCGAACGCGCGCAGATCCGACTCGGACACGGGCACGTCCCTGCCGCCGGCCTCGCGGAACTCGGCGATCTTCTCCTGGGTTACAGGGCCAGACGACCACGGCTGGTTGCGCAGCAGGATCAGCCTGCGGCGGTCGGAGCCGAGGTGGTGCGCGGCCGCGCTGCGCGCCTTCGACAACCGCGACAACGCGGCCCCGTGATGCGGGGCCGCGATCGCGCGGAACGCCCAGTGCGCCTCGTTCTCCGTGTCCTCGTCCAGGGTGCGGATCAGCCTCGCGTGCAACGCCGGTTTCACCGACGGCGGCGACTCCAGGCTCCAGCCCTGGTCGTTCTCCCCCAGCTCGGCGATCCACGCGGTCAGCGCGGCCGACAAGAGGCCTGGCACCACCTCGTCCTCGGTTCCCTGGTCGAGGGCGGGACGAACGTCCGCTTCCGCACGCAGCTTCTCGAACACGCCGTCCAGGGCGGTCAGATCGTCCTCTGCCGGTGGCGGCTGCGCGGCCACGGGTTCCGCCTCCGCGTCGAACCGGTCCAGCTCCCGCACGGTGTCACCGCGCAGGCACCACCTGGCGTGCTCGTCGATGCGCTGCAACAGCTTTCGCGGCGTGTACTGCTGCATGCCGGCGAACGCGTACTTGCTGATCGGCCAGGTCGGGCCGGGCGGGACGAAGTCCAGTTCCTGATAGGTCACCGCGAGCCGCTTCTCCACCAACGCGCGGGCCAGACCGCCGTTCGGGATCTCCGCGAGTTGCCGCTCCGACCGGAACCGGTCGGCGAACGTGTCCGCGGCCTTGCGTCGCAACGATTCCCAGACGTGGGGCAGGCACGCGACCAACGACAGGGTCCTGCTCGTGTGGTCCCGCAACGACATCAGGCCTTCACCGACACGGGCGAACAGCTGGCCGTCGTCTTCCTCTGATTCGCCACCGGTGGCCTGCTTCGACACCGCGACCAGCTGGTCGATCTGGTCCACCGCCACCACGATCGGACCGGTCAGCGCCAGCAGTTTGGTGATCTCGCTGACGATCTCCTGCGGCTGCTTCGGATGCGGCCGGATGCGCCACGTCTCGCGATCGCCGGGGGTCGTCTCCGGCATCCCGCTCAGGTAGTCATCGCCGATGTTGGAGAGACGATCGTCCGGCGACGCGAAGAGGACCAACGCCCGCAACGTGTCCTGGCACTCCTGCCACACCAGACGGTTGAACCGGCGCACAGAGGCGACGAACTCGTCGAGGTTCGTCGCCGGCGTACCCGTCAGCACGGACAACCTGTCCAGGAACTGGGCGACCTGGCTCCGCCCACCCGCGCCCGGCCGCACCAGCCCCTCGACGAACGCGTTCGCGGTGTTCGTCCAGAAGGCGTTGCCCTCCATGAGCTTCACCAGGAAGAAGTAGCCACCCGTCTCCTGCACCTGGCCCCGCACCCAGCCGAGCAGGTGGGTCTTGCCGGAACCCTTCTGGCCTTGGATCACCAGCCCGATCGGGCTGGCACCCGTGCTGCGCGCGGCATCCGCCAGTCCCGCGAGGACGGCTTCCTCGACCTCGGTGTGCAGGCCCTCGACGTGGAACTGGGCTCCGCCCCAGACGTCGTCGGGCGTCAGCGCCCAGTTGAACCGCAACGCCGCCAAGGCCTTGCGTTCCTCGGGAGTCATCGCGCACCGATCGCGATGAGGTGGCGGTCCTCTCCACCGATGCGGATGGCCGCCTCGTGGTCGTCCTGGGTCAGCACCTTCTGGTTCGACTCGGGAATGATGTTGACGTCGGCAGCCCGGTTCAACCGGTGCAACGCCTCGTCCACCTCACCGCGTGGCTCCCCGTTGAGCGCACTGCGCAGTGCCGCGAGCCCGACCCAGGCACGCGGCTCGGGAGCGAGCTTGGTGTAGGCCGCGCGCACCCGCCGATCAATGGCGAGCTCACCGGCCTCGAAGATCTCGTTCAAACGCAGTCCCGACCGTTCGAGGAACCGCGCCAGACCGCCGAGCAACGCGTAGAGCGCTCCGCCCGCGGATTGGGACCTCGGTGGCGTGCTGGACGTCAACTCCGTTGCACACCAATCCCATCCCGCGTCGGTCAGCTCGTGCCGGTACGGCCTGTTGTTCCGCTCCCGGACGCTCGCGACGAGCCCGAGTTCGTTGAGCACCCGGCGTTCCTCACCATCGAGGCGGAAGCCGGCGAGGTTCTCGAGTTCGTTGTTGGAAACCTCTCGCGCCTCAGCCATCAGCGTGATCAGCGCCGCACGCTGCTTGATCCCGAGCTCCCGCATCCTCATCCCTCGCAGTCGATTACGTCGAAGCGGTCCACTTTCAGTTCAGCGCGCCGGCCCTCGCTTACGAGCCGTCCGGAGACGGTCACCGGGTGCTTCTCCTTCTGGGCAGTGACCGCCGCGTCGAACCAGGTCAGGTTGAGCAACCGCATCCACACGGTGTCGACCTGCACCATCCGGTCGATCCGTGCCGTGCGCACCAGCCCGGTCACCGTGACCGTGCCGAGGTCCTGCGTCGTCCGCAGAAACCGCGCTCCAGCACGGATGCGGGCTCCGGCACCCGCGTCGAACGTCATCTCGGGAACCGTGTGCCCCGGGGCGTCACCGGCTGCCCATCGGAACGAGAAGCCGAACGGCCACGCCGCCTGCTCGCCCGCGAACCCGGACAGCGCGTCGCACAGGTCCGCCGAGGCACCTGCGACCACCGCGTGCCGGAACGCCGCGAGATCGTCCTGCGCCACCGCCATCCTCACGGCGTCCAGAGCTGTGTTGAGCCTGACCAGAACTCGGCGCGCGTAGTCGTCGACCGGAACCCTGACCGGCAACACACAACTACCTGCGCGGGCAGGTCCGACCTGCATCCGGCCGACCATGTCGTGCACCTTTTTGGGCAACCTGCCCCGTGAGCCGATGTAGGCACCCTGGTCCACTGCTCTCGTCGTAGCGTGCACGACGTTCGTGAGACTGGTGAGGTTCTCCACCGCGAACGACAGCGAAGACCAACCGCTCGGTGCGTCCGGCGGATGTGTGTGCACGCTGATCATGTCCGCGGGCGGTGTGGCGATGTCCAGCGCAACGTCCGCAACAGCACGACCTTCCCGTGCCGCGACGCCCTGCAGCAGTTCACGGACGCGCAGTTCCGCGTCGTTCATGCCGTCCCGCGCGGGCACCAGCACTTCGGCGCCGTCGTCGTGTGTCCACACCGTCAACGTGGTCCACATCCGCGGTTGCGGATACCACCCCGTGGCGCGGAGGTAGCCGGTGATCGCCTCCACCGGGAGCGCGGTCATCGAACGCTCCGCAACAACTCGCGCAACGAGGCGCCGGTCAGCACCCTGGCCAGCGACAGCTGCACAGTCCTGCATCGCGAGCGATCGGGCGCGGACACCGGAACCTCGTCGCCCATCGGATGGAAGTAGCCGAGGTGCCGGAGCACCATCCCGTCGGACTGGAACGACAAGTAGGCGCGATCAGGTGGCAGCACCAGCAGGAACAGGAAGCGCGGCACGGTGAAGTCGCGCCCAGCCAGCCGGTTGAAGCACACCTCGTCGAGACCGTCGTAGATCCACTCCGCGTCCTCACCGTCACCACGCGGCTTCGCCGTCCACACGACCCGTGCCTCCACAGCGGGAAAGACGGCGGAAGGAAAACGGAACCCGAAGTCGACGCCGTCGCGGGCGGCGTCACAGGCGGACACGTGGAGACCGGCGGCGGTGGCCAGTGCTCGCACGTACTCGCGTGCCAACTCAGCGGGCTCGGACACCCGTCCGAAACTAGGACCGGACGGACCACGCCCCGCGAGTCGGCGAGTTATTGGCCAGGATTTGGCAAGTCCTTCCAGGCGGTGACCATGTTCACCGCGCTCCGCAATGCGGTCAGTCCCTCCCGGAAAGCGATCATCGGCCGACGCATCGGCACGCTCATCAGCTCCGCGTTCGCCGTGCTGGTGAGCAACTGCTCGATGGCGTCGACGAGCTCTCGGAGAGCCGCGGCGCCGGGCCCGAGCCGAACCGGTCTCGCGCGCACCAGGCGATCGACCTCGGAGACTCTGCGTTCGTACGCACGGGCGGAGTCCCGCAGCCGCAGTGCGCCTGGTAGCAGCGCCTCCGCCCGCGACGCGTCATCGGTAGCCGTCACAACGATGTTCTGGAACTGCTGCAGCACCTGAGAAGTCAACTCCACGACGTGGCCCGTGTCGTACCCGAAGCGTTCGATGTCGGCGACGGCTTCCGCAGCGTCGGGCAGGTGCGGATCAGCTTCGGTGACAAGGCGACGCTCCGCCTCCTCGACGTGGTCCACCAGCTCACCGGCCAGAGCGAGCATCGTCCGCCGCCATGCCGGAGAGGCAGGGCCGTCGAGCCACGCCTCACGGACACTGCGGTGCTGGCGCTCCACGATGATCTGCACGGCCAGGTCCGGGTTGTCGTCGGTGAGGTGGTCGTGTCCCAGCAGGACGACCGGGAGGAGCAGGCCGCGAACGCCTTCCACGTAGGCCTGGTTGTAGAAGACGAAGAGTTCCTCGCGGCAGTACGGGCGATCGAAGTAGCGGCGGGTCAGGACGGGCAGGAAGACGGTGGCGCTGCGCACCGAAGCCCTGATCGCCGGCTGGGCGAGATCGCCCCAGCCGATGGCTTCGCGATCCAAGAAGATCTCCAGGTCGCGGCCCCGGTCGGCGTAGGCGTAGTGGCGCAGGGCGGTGGCGAAGGGATCAACGAAGTCCATCACCACGTCGTCCTGGCGGGCGTAGCTCAGGAAGCAGCGGATCGGTGGGGCGTCTGGGAAGGGAGTCATCTGCCCTCGTTCGGCGCATTGACAATTCGCAATTCTGCCACCTGGGGTCCGATTCCGATCTCGAGCGACTATTGTGCCAGTTATCAGAACCAAAGGCATCGGAATGCGCATTAAACAAGTCACCGACCAGCACAAACGCAAAGTGCTCGATTCAATGACAGAAAGTGGACAGGACAATGTCAGCTCCTGCGGCGACGATAGGAAGCGATTCTCCGGAGTTGCGCGACGACACGACCCGCTTCCGCTGCGGAGCCGCGCACCACGACCAGGAGTGCACGGACTCGGCCATTCACAGGTACCCGATGCAGGCCGCTCGGCCGGATCCGCGGCCGCCGCCCGGCGTCAACGTCGGCGCGGAGGTCGTGCGGACGTGGCGCGGGGTGTGCGACAGCAAGCCGTCGGCGGCGACGGGACCGTTCGTCGGCAACGGCACGTTGCTCGCGTTGCCGCAGCTGCTCGTGCTCGCGGCCGGAGTGTGGTTCAGGGGCGGGCAACGCGTGCGGCGGGGCTCGCCGCACGGGTCGCTCGTGCTCGGGTCGGCCGCGAGCGCGATCGCGCCGATCTTCGTGCCCTGCGCGTTCACCGGCGAGCGGTGCAGGAGCGGCAGCTGCTACGCCAGGTTCAAGCCGGTGAGAGGCGACGCAGGGCTCGCGATCGGGAACAAGGCGCGCATCACCGGCGCCGGCAGGGCGCACACCGGAACCACGAAGGTCGGCACGAGCAAGGAAAACCCATGAGTGAACGAAACAGGGCTGCGGGCGTCCACATCGGACACATCAAGGACGTCTCGGCGGTGTTGCGGCTCCTCGACGAGCTGCGCGAGGACCTCAACGACGCCAAGGCTCCCACGTCGACCATCGAGATTGTCGACGACCTGCGGATCGAGGCGCGCAAACCCAAGCCGGGCAAGGACGTTGCCGAGCACCTGATGGAGAGGCTGAGCGATCGCGGGCTCGGCGAGCGGATGAAGGAGCTGGCGAAAGCCTTCGACGCGCTCTTCTAGACCCTGCGGGCGGTCGCGAACCGGGGGCGCCCGGCCAGATCGGCGTGGTCGGCGACGTCCGTGAGCACCCGGCGCGCCGCCAGCAGCGCGGGCACGGACTCGCCCTGCGTGTCGTCGTGCTCGATTCCCACGGCACCGCCCGGCTTGAGCCACCGTGCCGCGGCGGAGACCACGTGCCGGATCACGTCCAGCCCGTCGGCGCCGGAGAACACCGCGTGGTGCGGATCGTGCACGCCGACCTCGGGCTGCACTTCGGTTCCCTCTGGCACGTAAGGCGGATTGCACACCACGAGATCAACCTGACCGTCCAGATCGGACAGGAGCGACGGATCCGTGGCGTCACCGGAGTGCAGGCGGATGGGTGTGTCCCCGGCGGCCACCCGCGCGTCGGCGTTGCGCCGTGTCCACGCGAGCGCTTGGGGATCGATCTCCACCGCGTGCACCACCGCGTCCGGGCGGGCCGCGGCGACCGACAGTGCCAACGCGCCCGTGCCGGTGCACAGATCCACCACGACGGGCGAGGAAACGCCCACGAGCGCCTTGAGGCCCCACTCCATCAGCAGCTCGGTCTCCGGCCGCGGCACGAACACGCCCGGCCCGACCTCGACCGTGATGGCACCCATGGGCGCCCAGCCGAGGATGTGCTGCAACGGAATCCGCGAGGCCCGCGTCCTGACGAGCTTGTGCAGCTGGTCGATCACAGGTGGATCGACCAGCGGGATGAGCGGCAGCCGCCCCCGTTCCACGCCGAGCACGTGCGCGGCCAGGAACTCCGCGTCGACGCGCGGGCTGTCCACGCCGGCCTCGGCGAGGATCTTGGCCGCCTCGGAGATGGCAAGGCGGAGCGGCTGCCGGTTCATCATCAGCGAGAAACTATCTCAGAAGTTGATCATGTGCCCGGCCAGGCCGTGCACGGCTTCCTTGACGGCCTCCGAAAGCGTCGGGTGCGCGTGCACGTTGCGCGCGACCTCGTGCACCGTGAGGTCCCACTGCTGCGCCAGCGTGAGCTCGGGCAGCAGTTCGGTGGCCTCCGGGCCGATGATGTGGCCGCCGAGCAGCTCGCCGTGCTTGGCGTCGCTGATCAGCTTCACGAAGCCGCCGGGCTCGGCGAGGCCGTGCGCCTTGCCGTTCGCGGTGAACGGGAACTTCGAGACCTGGACGTCGAAGCCCTTCTCGCGGGCCTGCGCCTCGGTGTAGCCGAACGACGCGATCTGCGGCTGGCAGAACGTCGCCCGCGGGATCATCACGTAGTCGAGCTCCATGGTCTCGGCGCCCGCGATGGTCTCCGCGGCGATGATGCCCATGGACTCGGCCGTGTGCGCGAGCATCAGCTTCGCGGTGACGTCACCGATGGCGAAGATGTGCGGCACGGAGGTGCGGCCGCGGCCGTCGATGTCGATCGCGCCGCGCTCGGTCAGCTTCACGCCGGTGTTCTCGAGGCCGTAGCCCTCGACCCGCGGCACGAAACCGATGGCCTGCATGACCTTGTCGGCCTCCAGGACTTCCTGGGCGCCGTTCTTGGAGACGGTGACGCGGACCTTCTCGCCCGACTCGTCGATCGACTCGACGCGGGTGCCGACGCGCACGTCGACGCCCAGCTTCTTGTAGCGCTTGAGCAGCTCGGCGGACACCTCTTCGTCCTCGAGCGGCACCATCCGGTCGAGGAACTCGACGATGGTGACCTTCACGCCGTAGTTGTGCATGACGTAGGCGAACTCGACGCCGATCGCGCCCGCGCCGGCGATGATGATCGACTCGGGCAGGTCCTCGGTCATGATCTGCTCTTCGTAGGTCACGACGCGGTCGGACTTCTGCGTGTTCGGCAGCATCCGGGTCGTCGCGCCCACCGCGATGATCGCGTGGCCGAAGGTGATCGTCTCGCCGTTCACGGTCAGCGTGTGGTCGTCGGTGAAGTTGGCCCACCCGTTGTACTCGGTGATGCCGTTCTTCTTCATGAGGAAGTGCACGCCCTTGACGCGCCCTTCCGCGACCTTGCGGCTGCGCTGCCACGCCGCGCTGTAGTCGAAGCTGACGTTGCCGTCGACCTTGATGCCGAACGTCTTCTGCTCGTGCGTGAAGATGTGCGCGAGCTCGGCGTTGCGCAGGAGAGCCTTCGACGGGATGCAGCCCACGTTCAGGCAGACGCCGCCCCAGTACTTCTCCTCGACAACGGCGGTCTTCAGCCCGAGCTGAGCCGCCCGGATCGCGGCCACGTACCCGCCGGGACCCGCACCCACGACGACGACATCAAAGTGTGCGCTCATAAGCACACACCCTAGGTCCCGAGCTGCTCCTGCAAGAACTCAACCGTCCTTTTCCAAGCGTTCGCCTGAGCGTGCGCGGTGGCGTGCGGAACACCACCACCCGAGAAGGTGACACCGGGCCCCGGATAGGTCACATCCGTCGCCGGACGGTACGGCGGCGCCGCTATCAGGTGTCCTGCCTCGGGATACACGACGTGCTCGTACGGGAACGGGTGCTCGTGGTCCTTCAGCCGCCGCATGGCGACCTCGCTCAGTTCCGTGCTCGGCCACCCGTCGTCGTGTCCGGACGAGATGAGCAACACACCCCCGACGATGTTCTCCACGCGGATCTCGGTGTCCTCGGGGATGCCGTCGGACGTGTCGAACGCGAGCCTCAACGGCACCGGCTCGTCGTTCACGATCTTCGAGCGCAGCTCGTCGCTCACGTAGTACGGCAGGTACGGCAGCGGCTCGCCCTTGTACGTCCACGACGCCGCTTCGTACGACAGCTTCTGCAGCAGGTTGGCGCCCGGCCCGATGCCCTGGGTCACCACGCCGCTGCCCACCACGCTGACCACGGCCCTGACCTGCGGGTGGGTGGCACCGATCAGCAACGCCAGCTCGCCACCGCGCGACCCGCCGATGACGCCGATCTCGCCGCACCGTTCTGCCAGGTGGTCGATCGCGGTGCCGAAGTACTCGAGCGGGATGTCGACGAGATGCTCCGGCAGCCCCTTCATGCCGAAGTAGCCCAGCGCGAAAGTCACGAACCCGTGCGCGGCCAGGAGAGCGGCGTCGGACTCGTGCAGGCCGCCCTCGGAGCCACCGAGCACGATCACGCCCGGCAGGTCTCCTCCATCGTCCTCAGGGGCGAACAGAGTGCCTACGAGCCCGTTCTCGCGGACCTCGACGCGTTCGACGCCCTCGGGGATCGTCAGCCGCTTGAGCTCGATCTCGCCAGCGCCCTCGACGGACAGGCACATCGGACCCGGTTTGCCGCCGGTGCGTTCGAGCGACCAGAACAGGCCCATCGGATCGACACCGCGATAGGTGCCTTCCTTCGGGGCGTGCCGGGTGAGGTCCACGACGCCCCGCTCGTCAGCGGTGAAGACACCGTGGGACGCACGGTCGCCCGTGGACAGTTGAACGGTGATCTCGTCACCAGGCGGAAGACCCACGACGACGATGTCGACCGGTTGGTCGAGGGGTGCGATCTGGGGATTCACCAGGATCTCGGCCACAACGCGCCCCTCTCACGTCGGTTTACCCGCCTGCGAGCCGTTCTGCCCGGTCGGCGGCGGCCAGCGCGTCCACCACCGCGTCCAGGTCACCGTCGAGCACCTGGTCCAGGTTATGCGCTTTGTACCCAACCCGGTGATCAGAAATTCGTGATTCGGGGAAGTTGTAGGTCCTCACCCGCTCCGACCGGTCGACCGTGCGGATCTGGCTGCGACGGGCGTCCGACTGCTCCTGCGCCTTCTGCTCCTCGGCGAGGACAGCGAGGCGCGACTGCAGGACCTGCATGGCGCGGGCCTTGTTCTGCAGCTGGCTGCGCTCGTTCTGACACGAGACGACGATGCCGGTCGGCAGGTGCGTGATGCGCACAGCGGAGTCGGTGGTGTTGACCGACTGCCCGCCCTTGCCGGACGAGCGGTAGACGTCGATGCGCAGGTCCTTCTCGTCGATCTCGACCTCGGCCGTTTCCTCGGCCTCCGGGAACACGAGAACACCGGCAGCGGACGTGTGGATGCGGCCCTGCGACTCCGTGACGGGCACGCGCTGCACGCGGTGCACGCCGCCCTCCCACTTCAGCCGGCTCCAGACACCGTCCGGCGTCGGGCTCTTCGCCTTGATGGCGACCGTGACGTCCTTGAACCCGCCCAGGTCGGAGTCGGTGCCGTCGAGCATCTCGACCTTCCAGCCCTGACGCTCGGCGTAGCGCGTGTACATCCGCAGCAGATCGCCGGCGAACAGCGCGGACTCCTCGCCACCCTCACCGGACTTGATCTCCAGCAGCACGTCGTCGCCGTCGTGCGGGTCGCGCGGCAGCAGGAGCTCGGTGAGCTTCTCCTCCAGCTTGGGGAGCTGCTCCTCGAGCTGCTTGGCCTCCTCGGCAAACGCCGAGTCCTCGCTCGCCAGCTCCTTCGCGGCCTCGAGGTCGCTGCGAACCTGCTCGATCTCCCGAGCCGTCTTCACGATCGGGCCGAGCGCGGCGTACCGCTTGCCGAGCTTGCGCGCGCCCGCCTGGTCAGCGTGCACGCTGGGGTCGGCGAGCCTCTTCTCGAGCTCGTCGTACTCGGCGAGCAGGCTGTCCAGCGACTGCGACACGTTCTTGGCTCCTCTTTTGGTGGTGGAGACGGCAACGGCGCCTGACCCCGGCTCGTTTGCCGGGGTCAGGCGCCGTTAACGCAGCTACTTGTTGCGCTTGCCGTAACGCGCCTCGAAGCGCGCGACGCGGCCACCGGTGTCCAGGATCTTCTGCTTGCCCGTGTAGAACGGGTGGCAGTTCGAGCAGACCTCGACGTGCACGGAGCCGGAGGTCTTGGTGCTCCGGGTGGTGAAGGTGTTGCCGCAGCCGCAGGTGACCTCGGTGGTCACGTACTCCGGGTGGATTCCAGTCTTCAAGATCTTGTCCCTTTCAAGGATGGCCGCCGGGTCCCTGTTGCTGATGACGGGTGAACCGGAGCCGGACTCGACCGTTTAGTGTGCCAGACCCTTCAACACGTGCAAAAACGCGGTTGTTCCCGACGCCTCCGCGTGTCAGAAGTCACAACCGCTTAACCTCCGTGATACGCCGTTCGGCGCAAGGTGTGCCCGTTCGACCAAATACGGCTCAGTGTTGTTGGTGAGCTTCCATCACACTGTGTGCCGTGTTCTGCACCACCGAACGGCCGATGAGCCCGCGCCTGTGGCTGGCTGTGCCGTTCCTCTTCTCCGCCGCCGTGTTCGGCCTGATGGGGTCGGCAGGGCTGATCACTGCTTCCTGGACGACGGTGCCGTTGTCGCCCGTCGTGTCCGGGGCCGGAGTGGCGGTCGCAGCGGCCGTGTCCGGTGGGGTGCGGTGGCGGCGGCCCTGGCATCGCGTGTGGGTGCGGTTCCCGTATCTGGCCGCGGTGCTGGCTGCCGGGGTGGTGGTGGGCGCGGTGGAGATTCCCGCGCTGGTCACGACGGTGGTGGGGCTGCCGGTGTTGCTGGGCCTGGTGTTCCAGTCCCTGGTGCAGACCGATGAGAGCCGACCGGCGTCCGACTGCCGCTGAGCACCTCGGCATTCGAGTGAAGCAACACGAAAAGACCCCCGGTGACCTGCACCGGGGGTCTTTTCACGTGAAACTCAAGCAGCCGATCAGTCCTGCTCGGCGCCAGGCGTCGTCTTCGCCACCTGCATCAGGAACTCGATGTTCGTGCGCGACTTGCGCAGCCGGTCGAGCAGCAGGTCGATGGCCTGCTGACCGTCCAGCGCGTGCAGCACCCGACGGAGCTTGTGCGTGACCGCCATCTCATCCGGCGACAGCAGCAGCTCTTCCTTGCGAGTACCCGACGAGTCGACGTCGACAGCCGGGAACGTCCGCTTGTCCGCGATCTTCCGGTCGAGCTTGAGCTCGGCGTTACCCGTGCCCTTGAACTCCTCGAAGATGACCGAGTCACCGGCGGAACCGGTCTCGACCAGCGCCGTCGCGATGACGGTCAGCGAGCCGCCGCCCTCGATGTTCCGGGCGGCACCCAGGAAGCGCTTCGGCGGGTACAGCGCGGTGGAGTCGACACCACCGGACAGGATGCGGCCGGAGGCCGGCGCCGCCAGGTTGTAGGCGCGGCCCAGTCGCGTGATCGAGTCGAGCAGCACGACCACGTCGTGGCCCATCTCCACCAGCCTCTTCGCGCGCTCGATCGCGAGCTCGGAGATGGTGGTGTGGTCCGACGGCGGGCGGTCGAAGGTCGAGGCGATGACCTCGCCCTTCACCGAGCGCTGCATGTCGGTGACCTCTTCCGGACGCTCGTCGACGAGGACGACCATCAGGTGGCACTCGGGGTTGTTCTTGGTGATCGCGTTGGCGATCGCCTGCAGCACCGAGGTCTTGCCGGCCTTCGGGGGCGACACGATCAGGGCGCGCTGGCCCTTGCCGATCGGCATCACCAGGTCGATGACACGGGTGGTGAGGATGTGCGGCTCGGTCTCCAGGCGCAGACGCTCGTTCGGGTAGAGCGGCGTCAGCTTGGTGAAGTCCGGGCGGTTGCGGGCCTCGTCCGGGTCCAGGCCGTTGATCTTGTCGACGCGGACCAGCGGGTTGAACTTCTGGCGCTGCTGCTCGCCCTCGCGCGGCTGACGGACGGCGCCGGTGATGGCGTCACCGCGGCGCAGGCCGTACTTGCGGACGAGCGAGAGCGAGACGTAGACGTCGTTCGAGCCGGCCAGGTAGCCCGACGTGCGGACGAACGCGTAGTTCTCCAGCACGTCCAGGATGCCCGCGACCGGGAGCAGGACGTCGTCCTCGCGCACCTCGGTCTCACGGTCACCGCGCTCGACACCCTCACCGCGGCCACCGCGGCGGCGACGGTCGCGGAACCGGCCGCGACGACCACCGTCCTCGTCGCCGTCCTGGGACTGGCCGCCCTGGCGGTCGCGGTCGCGGTTGCGGTCACGACCACTGCGGTCGCCACGGTCCTGGCGGTCGCCACGGTCCTGGCGCTCGCCACGATCCTGACGGTCACCACGATCCTGGCGCTCACCGCGGTCCTGACGGTCACCACGGTCCTGACGCTCGGAACGCTCCTGGCGGTCACCGGAACGCTCAGCGCGCTCCTGACGCTCGGGGCGCTCGGCACGCTCAGCGCGCTGCTCGGGCTGCTGGCTCTCGCCCGCCTCGGCGTTTCCGCCACCACGGCCGGAGCGGCGACGACGGTTGCCTCGGCGACCGCCCTCCTCCGCGGACGTGCCGGTTTCGGCGGGAGCGGGAGCAGCGGCGGCAGCGGGCTTTTCCGCTACCTCGAGCTGCTGCTGAACAGGCTTTTCGGCGACGGCCGGCTTCTCGGCGGGAGCCTTCGCGGCGGCCTTCTCGGCCTTCGCGGGCTTCTCGGCTTTGGCCGGGGCGCCGGAGCCCTGCTTCTCCTTGATGGCCGCGATCAGGTCGCCCTTGCGCAGACCTGCGGTTCCGGTGATGCCCAGCTGGCCGGCGAGCTCGCGAAGCTCAGCGAGCACCATGCCGGACAGACCCGCGCGGCGGCGCGGCGTCGTGCCGTTCGAAGGGGTGGACAGAGCGGTCTCCTCGGCTCCAGAACCAGAAGCAGCTGCGACATCGCTGCTCAGCAAATCGGTGTTGCTCACACATGTCCTTCCTGACCAGGCCCCGCCTCCTACGCGGCCCAGCGGACCCGTCTTCCCGCTTCAACTGGGGAACGACGGTCAGTCCGATGCAGACGGAAGCACACACCGCTTCCGGCAAGCACGGGACTTTTCTCAGGTCACACGGCGATCGGGTGCCTCTTTTGCGTCCGCCCCGCCCGCACGGCACAGAGCCGGAACACAAAAGGATTGCGACCCGGAACGAGTGTCCGGGCGCGACACCGGCGCCCGTGCGCGCGGTGACTGATCGCCCCCGAGGGTAGACGCCGGTCTCCCCGCATGCAACAACCGGGGTCGGGCGTGTCAGTCCAATGGACGAACGCGCACGCCGGCGGTGTCGACGTCGAGTCTCCGCACGTCGAAGCCGTTGACGTCGACCTCGGCCGGGAGGTCGCCGAACGCGATCACGGTGGGTCCCGCTCCGGACACGCAGGCGGGAACACCGAGCTTGCGAAGATCGTTGATCACCCGAACGGTGTCGGGCCACGCGGGCTCGCGGTAGTTCTGGTGGAGGCGATCCTCAGTCGCAGCAAGGAGAAACGACGGGTCCGACGTCAGCGCGTGCACCGCCAGGGCAGCCCGTCCTGCGGCGTGCGCGGCGTCCACGTGCGGCACTTCGGCCGGAAGCAGGCCGCGCGTCGTCTTGGTGGACGACTCCTGGGATGGAATCAGCACGACCGGGCGCACCCGTGCGTCGGGCTCCATCCGGACGGCGCGGTATCGCTCTCCTTCAGACCACGCAATGACAATGCCGCCGAACAAAGAGGCCGCCGCGTTGTCCGCATGACCTTCGAACTCGGCAGCGATTTGCAACGCGTCCGTGTCCAACTCGCGACCCGTCAGGGTGAATCCGGCTGCGACACCCGCCACGATCGCTGCGGCCGACGAGCCCAGTCCACGTGCGTGCGGAATGACGTTGCGGCACTTCAGGGCGAGTCCACCGGTGTATCCGGCGGCGCGGACGGCCCGCACGACGAGATGGCTCTCGTCGAGCGGGACGTCACCTGATCCAGCGCCCTCGACCGTGATCGAGAGACCGCCAGAGTTGTCTTCCGGGACGGCCACCTCGATCTCGTCGTACAACCCGAGCGCCATGCCCAGCGCGTCGAACCCCGAACCGAGGTTCGCGGTCGACGCGGGGACGGAAACCAGAAACCTCACGCGAGCTCCAGCGCGTGCGCGACGGCGCCGGGGTCGACCGGGACCGGCTCGACCTCGGTGACGCCGAGCAACGCGGTGTCGGGGTCCTTCAGACCGTGCCCGGTGACGGTGCACACAACCGTCGAGCCCTTCGGCAGCCGGCCGTCCTCGGCGGTCATCAGCAGACCGGCGATGGACGCCGCCGACGCCGGCTCCACGAAGATGCCCTCGCTCGCCGCCAGCAGCCGGTAGGCGGCCAGGATCTGCTCGTCGGTGACCGCGTCGATCAGGCCACCGGACTCGTCGCGAGCGGTGATCGCGCCGGTCCACGACGCCGGGCTGCCGACCCGGATCGCCGTGGCGATGGTCTCTGGGTTCGGCACCGGCACGCCGGAGACGAGAGGCGCCGCACCCGCGGCCTGGAAGCCGTACATCTTGGGCAGGCCCTGCTCGTACGCCTGGTAGCCCTGCCAGTACGCGGTGATGTTGCCCGCGTTGCCGACCGGCAGGCAGTGGAAGTCCGGCGCCTGGCCGAGCACGTCGCAGATCTCCCACGCGGCGGTCCGCTGGCCGATCAGCCGCACCGGGTTGACCGAGTTCACCAGCGTCACCGGGTATTCGGCCGCAGTCTTGGACGCCAGTTCCAGGCAGTCGTCGAAGTTGCCGTCGATCTGGAGGATCTTCGCGCCGTGCATGACGGCCTGCGCGAGCTTGCCCATCGCGATCTTGCCGCTGGGCACCAGCACGGCGGCGGTGAGCCCGGCCTTGGCCGCGTAGGCGGCGGCGGACGCCGACGTGTTGCCGGTGGAGGCGCAGATGACCGCCTTGATGCCGGACGCGAGCGCGTACGTCATCGCGACCGTCATGCCGCGGTCCTTGAACGAACCGGTCGGGTTCGCGCCCTCGACCTTCACGTACACGTCGGAGCCGGTTGCCTCGGAGAGGCGCTTCGCGTGCACCAGCGGCGTACCGCCCTCGTGCAGCGTCACGATCTCCGCGCCTTCCGGGATCTCGATCCGGTCGCGGTACGCGTGGATGAGACCGGGCCAGCCCGCTTTGACAGTGCTCATTCCTTCAGGGCCGCTCATTCTTCGCCCTCCACCCTCATCACGCTCACGACCTCCCGCACCACCGGGAGGCCGCCGATCTTGTCCACAGTGGACCGCAGCGCGGCGTCCGTCGCCGCGTGCGTGACGATCACCAGGCTGGCGTCCTCGACGCGGCCTTCCTGGCGCACCGCGGCGATGCTCACGTGGTGCTCGGCGAAGACCGCGGCGACCTGCGAGAGGACACCGGGCTTGTCCGCCACGTCGAGGCTGATGTGGTAGCGCGTGGGCGTGTTACCCATGGGCTGCACGGGAAGCGCGGCGTAGGCCGACTCGCGCGGACCACGTCCGCTCGCGACCTTGTTGCGCGCCACGGCGACCAGGTCGCCGACCACGGCGCTCGCCGTCGGGGCGCCACCGGCACCCTGCCCGTAGAACATCATCTCCCCCGCCGCGTCGGCCTCGACGAACACCGCGTTGAACGCACCGTTCACGCTCGCCAGCGGATGCGTCCTGGGGATCATGGCCGGGTGCACTCGAACGGCGACTGATTCCTGGCCGGACGGGGCGACGACCCGCTCGCAGATCGCGAGCAGCTTCACCGTGCGGCCGAGGCCCTTCGCCGCCGCGATGTCCGCCGCGGACACCGCGCGGATGCCCTCGCGGTAGACGTCCGCAGCCGTCACTCGCGTGTGGAACGCAAGGGACGCAAGGATTGCGGCCTTCGACGCGGCGTCGAACCCGTCGACGTCGGCGGTCGGGTCCGCCTCGGCGTAACCGAGCCGCGAGGCCTCCTCGAGCGTCTCGCCGTAACCGGCGCCCGTGGCGTCCATCGCGGACAGGATGAAGTTCGTCGTGCCGTTCACGATGCCCATGACGCGCGTGATCCGGTCTCCCGCAAGGGATTCCCGCAGCGGGCGCAGCAACGGGATCGCGCCGGCGACGGCAGCCTCGAAGTAGAGGTCGGCACCGGAGGAGTCGGCGGCCTCGAACAGGTCGGGCCCGTGCTCGGCGAGCAGCGCCTTGTTCGCGGTGACGACGGACTTGCCCGCCTTCAACGCGTCCAGCAGCAACCCGCGCGTCGGTTCGATGCCGCCGATGACCTCGACGATGACGTCCACGTCGTCCGACGCGACGAGCGCGGCGGCGTCCGTGGTGAGCAGGTGCTCCGGCACGTCTCGGTGTTTGTTCGGCCTGCGCACGGCGATGCCCGCGAGCTCAACCGGCGCGCCGATGCGCTGGGTGAGGTCCTCGGCCTGGTCCGTCAGCAGCCGGACTACCTCCGTGCCCACCGTGCCACAACCGAGCAAGGCGACCCGAATAGGTTTCACTTCCGGCACTGTCCTATACCTCCAGACGGAACAAGTCGTCCTCGGTCTCACGGCGCAGCAGCAGCCGCGCCTCTCCACCGGTCACCGCGGCGAGCGCGGGCCGTGGAAGTCGGTTGTACCCGCTCGCCATCGAGTAGCAGTAGGCCCCGGTCGCAGCGATCGCGATCAGGTCTCCCGGCGCGAGGTCGTCCGGCAGCCAGCAGTCACGTACCACGATGTCACCGGACTCGCAGTGCTTGCCGACCACGCGGCACAGGACCGCACGCGACTCGGGCTCCGCGGCGCGCGAGACGAGCTTGCAGTCGTAGACCGCGTCGTAGAGCGCCGTGCGGATGTTGTCGCTCATGCCGCCGTCGACGCTGACGTACCGGCGCCGGGCGCCACCGTCCAGCTCGACGTCCTTGATGGTGCCGACCTCGTACACGGTGACCGTGCCGGGGCCGACGATCGCGCGGCCGGGCTCCACCGCGATGCGAGGCATCTCCAGGCCGTTGTGCTCGCACTCCTTCTGCACGATGTTGTGCAGCTGCCGCGCGAGCTCCGCGGGCGGGGGCGGGTCGTCGTCCGGCGTGTACGCGATGCCGAGGCCGCCGCCGAGGTCGACGACGCTCAACGAGTCGATCTCGCCGTGCTCCTCGCGGATGTCCGCGAGCAGGCCGATCACCCGCCGCGCGGCGACCTCGAAGCCGGACGCGTCGAAGATCTGCGAGCCGATGTGGCTGTGCAAGCCGACGAGCTTGAGGCCGCTCGCCTTGAGCACGCGCCGCACGGCCTCGGCCGCGTCGCCGGAGGACAGCGAGAAGCCGAACTTCTGGTCCTCGTGCGCGGTCGCGATGAACTCGTGGGTGTGCGCCTCGACGCCGACCGTCACGCGGATCAGCACCGGCTGCACCACACCGCGCTCGCGGGCGATCTGGTCGAGGCGGGCGATCTCGTGGTACGAGTCGAGCACGATCCCGCCGACGCCGGCCTCGACGGCCGCGATCAGCTCGGGAACGCTCTTGTTGTTGCCGTGCAACGCAATGCGCTCGGCAGGAAAGTTCGCCCTGAGAGCGATCGCGAGCTCGCCGCCACTGCAGACGTCGATCGAGAGGCCCTCTTCCGCCACCCACTTCGCGACCTGCACGCTCAGGAACGCCTTGGAGGCGTAGTGCACGAGCGTCGGGTCGCCGAAGGCCTCGGCGTGCTCGCGGCAACGCGCGCGGAAGTCCTGCTCGTCCATGACGAACAGCGGGGTGCCGTACTGCTCGGCGAGCCCGCGCACGTCCACGCCGCCCAGCTCCACGACGCCGTCGGCGTTGCGGGTGGCGTTGCGCGGCCAAACGGTCGGGTGCAGGTGGTCGAGCTGCTCTGCGGTGCTCGGGCGGTCGCCGGCGGTGTTGCCGGGGACCATCACGTCGGCGTGCCGGGGTCCGGCCGGGTGCGCGCGCATCACATGCGCTCCGGGGCGGTCACGCCGAGCAGGCCGAGGCCCGCGGCGAAGACCCGCCTGGTCGCGTTGACGAGCTGAAGCCTGACCTGGTGCAACGGAGTCGTCTCCTCATCGCCGCGCGGAAGCACGCGGCAGTCCTGCTGGAAGCGGTGGTACGTCCCCGCGAGCTCTTCGAGGTAGCGAGCCACGCGGTGGGGCTCCCGCAGTTCGGCGGCGGTGGCCACCACGCGCGGGAACTCGCCGATGGTGCGGATGAGGTCGCCTTCACGCTCGTGGGTGAGCAGCGCGAAGTCCTCACCGGGGGTGATGCCCAGGTCGGCGGCGTTGCGGAGGATCGACGACGTGCGCGCGTGGGCGTACTGCACGTAGTAGACCGGGTTGTCGTTGCTGTGCTTGCGCAGCAGGTCGAGGTCGATGTCGAGGCTGGAGTCGACGCTCGACCGGATCATGGCGTAGCGCGCCGCGTCCACGCCGACCGCGTCGACCAGGTCCTCCATCGTGATGACGGTGCCCGCGCGCTTGCTCATCCGAACCGGCTGGCCGCCGCTCACGAGGTTCACGAGCTGGCCGATCAGCACCTCGACGCTGTCCGGGTCGTCGCCCAGCGCGGCCGCCGCGGCCTTGAGGCGCGCGATGTAGCCGTGGTGGTCGGCGCCGAGCATGTAGATGCACAGGTCGAAGCCGCGGCCGCGCTTGTCGACGAGGTAGGCGATGTCACCCGCGATGTAGGCCGGGTTGCCGTCGCTCTTGATGACGACACGGTCCTTGTCGTCGCCGAAGTCCGTGGACCGCAGCCACCAGGCGCCGTCCTTCTCGTACAGCGAGCCGTTCGCCTTGAGCTTGGCGACCGCCTCGTCCACACGACCGCTCTGGTGCAGCGAGTCCTCGTGGAAGTAGACGTCGAAGTCGACGCCGAAGTCGTGCAGGCTGCGCTTGATCTCCTCGAACATGAGCCCGACGCCGACCTCGCGCACCGTCTCGGGGTCGCCCAGCGCACCCGGTTCACGACGCAGCACCTCGGCGGCGATGTCGCTCACGTACGTGCCCGCGTAGCCGTCCTCGGGGGCCGGCTCGCCCTTCGCCGCGGCGATCAGGGACCGGACGAACCTGTCGATCTGCGCGCCTGCGTCGTTGAAGTAGTACTCGCGCGTGACGTCACCGCCACGTGCTTCGAGGACCCGTCCGAGCGCGTCACCGACGGCCGCCCAGCGCGCACCACCGAGGTGGATGGGGCCGGTCGGGTTCGCCGAGACGAACTCCAGGTTGATCTTCTGGCCGGCCAGCTCGGAACCGGTGCCGTAGCCGTCCTTCAGCGCGTCCTCGACGATCGCGCCCTGCGCCTCGGTGGCGATGGTCAGGTTGATGAAGCCGGGACCGGCCACGTCCGCCTTCGCGATGGCCGGCTGGGTCCGCAGCGCCTCGACGAGCGACGTCGCGAGGTCGCGCGGGGCGACACCGGCCTTCTTGGCGAGCTGGAGCGCGATGTTCGTGGAGTAGTCCCCGTGCTCGGGGTTCCTGGGTCGCTCGACCGTCACCTGCTCGGGGAGCGAGGTGATGTCCAGGCCTCGGTCAGCCAGCAACCGGGCAACCGCGGTCCGGACGAGATCGGCGAGCACTTCAGGGGTCACGACGCATGAGTCTAGAGAAGCGTTGTCGCAGGTCTCGACCGGGTTACCGGGTCTCGGAGGGTGAGACGGCAAGTGTTAACGCCCACGTGGTATCGCTACGCGCTGACAGTGATCAGACACGAAGTCCCTACACTGGCGCCGGTTGACCAGGACGACATCTGAGGCGGACATGACCAGCGGCAAGAAGACGAAGGCCACACGCAACAGCGTGGCCGCAGCCCGTTCCTCGGTGGTGGCGAGCAAGCCGAAGCCGTGGGGCACGATCATCGCGGTGATCGCCGTGCTGGGCCTCGCGGGCGGCGTGTTCGGATACGCGTTCACGCAGATCCAGGCGAACAACGCCAAAGAGGCCGCGCTGGCCAAGTGGAAGCCGTCCGACACGAACAAGGACCCGTCGACGCAGCTCGCGGGCATCGTGATCAAGGACTACAAGGGCTCCCGGCACGTCGAGCCGACCCAGCGCGTCGCGTACGACCAGACCCCGGCCTTCGGCGGTCCGCACGACTCGCAGTGGGCCGACTGCACCGGTGTCGTCTACGACAAGGCCGTCCGCACCGAGAACATGGTGCACGGGCTGGAGCACGGCGCCGTCTGGATCGCGTACAACCCCGACCAGGTCAAGGACGACGCGCTCAACAAGCTCAAGGCCAGGGCCGAGGGCCAGCCGTACACGATGCTGTCGCCGTTCCCCGGTCTCGACAAGCCGATCTCGCTGCAGTCGTGGGGCCACCAGCTGAAGGTGGACAACGCCGACGACGAGCGCATCGACCAGTTCATCTCCTCGCTGCGCCGCAACCCGAACACCTACCCGGAGGTCGGCGCCTCCTGCGAGAACTCGCAGTTCCTGTCGAACCCGGCCCCGTTCGTGGCCGAGAAGCCGGGCCCCGACGCCGTGCCGATGGACGGCGGCAAGGACGACTCCGCCACCGAGGGACAGCAGGGACAGCCGAGCACGCCCCCGACGTCGGGCTCCGGCTCGACGCCGCCGTCCAGCTGATGACCTCACCGGAGACCAGCGAGTCCGAGCGTTCCTCCGGGGTCGCTCGGACCCTCGTGATCACCGCGGCGGTGCTCGCCGTGCTCCTGCTGGGCGCGGCGATCGGCCTGCTCGTGAAGCTCCCCGGCTCGACGTCGTCCGCGGCACCGGCCTCCGGCTCCGTGGACGTCGGCTTCTGCCAGGACATGGCGGTGCACCACCTGCAGGGCATCCAGATGGCCAACATCGCCCGCGACCGGTCCACCGACCCGGACATCCGGCAGCTCGCCTTCGACATCGCCTCCACCCAGCTCGAACAGGTGGGGCGAATGAAGGGCTGGCTGATGATGTGGAACGAGCACGAACAGTCACCCGACGGCGTGTACATGGCGTGGATGAACGACGCCGGCATCCACGGCCACGGCGCCACCACGGCAACGCCCGGCCAGCCGCTCATGCCCGGCATGGCCACCACAGAGGAGCTGACGAAGCTGCGCGGGCTCTCGGGCCGAGACCTCGAGGTGTACTTCCTCCAGCTCATGATCCGCCACCACGTGGGCGGGGCGCCGATGGCCGAGTACGCGGCCAGGCAGGCCGGGCAGCCGTTCGTGCGGACGCTCGCCGACAACATGCTGAAGTCGCAGACTTCTGAACTCGACGTGATGAAGGACTACCTGGCCAAGCGCGGAGCCGCACCGCTGCCGTAGCCCGGTCTTCGTCGTAAGGGGCCGTTCTCGCTTCCGCGGGGGCGGCCCTTCGCGTTGCACACGACGGCGTTCTCAAACTTGCTAAGAGTTGCTGCTTGAGCGAATCGACTGAAGCGCTCGGCCGGTCTCCTGAATGAACCAGAAGGACCACCCGTTGCGGTTGGGGTGCACGCTCGGATTCAGCGCCTGGACCACGGCGATGGCGGCACCGCTCGGACTCTTGAACGAGCGGCCGGTGAGTGAGCCGCTCGTGATGGAGACCCTTCTGGTGGCTGGATGGAACTCCGCCTCGACGTGGTGCCCCTCGTAGTCCGCATATATCGCAACAGGCTCTACGGGTGCGGCGGGTGCGGCCACGGCGTCTTGGTTCACGAACGCGTTGACCAAGCGGCGAATGACCTCGCTCTCCGTCACGCTCCAGGCTCGCGCGAGCAGGCGCACTTGCTGATGCACGTCCTCGTCGAGTTCAAGACGTTCCACGCGACCTCCATTCCAGTCTCGACCCACTGCTACAGTAGCACCTGGAGCCTACGAACTATTCTTGAGAAGAGGTCGCCCTGATGGATCCACTAAAGGTGGCACTCGTGACCATCGCGGTTCTGTTCGGCGTCGTCGGGACCTTGGTGGCGGTGCTGGTCAAGAAAGCCGACCACGCCGGCAGATCCGCGACCTGGACCGCCGGCGCAGGCTCGTTCGCCGGCGTGTTCACCATCGTGGTGATGTCGTTCAACAGCCTCGGCCTGCTGTAGACGAACGTTGCACGTCCCGCGCCCGTTTCACCCTCCGGACCGGTGGACATCCGCCTACCGCTGAGTAACGTGGGTCACACCCCTACTCGGAGGTAACCATGACCGTCGACGAGCGCGCGGCCAGGCAGGTCGCCGAACAAGCACGGGAAACCCGCTGGCAGCGACCGAGCTTCGGCAAGGAGCTCTTCCTCGGTCACTTCCGCATCGACCTCATCCACCCGCATCCGAGTGGCACGGCCGAGGACCGCGAGCGCGGTGAAGCGTTCCTGAAGAAGCTCCGCGAGTTCACCGAGTCCCACATCGACAACACCGTCATCGAACGGGACGCGCAGATCCCCGACGACGTGCTGAAGGGCCTGAAGGACCTCGGCGCGTTCGGCATGAAGATCAAACCGGAGTACGGCGGCGTCGGCCTCACGCAGGTCTACTACAACAAGGCCCTGATGCTGGTCGGCTCGGCCAGCCCCGCCCTCGGCGCCATGCTGTCCGCCCACCAGTCCATCGGCGTTCCCCAGCCCATCGCGATGTTCGGCAGCCCCGAGCAGAAGGCCGAGTTCCTGCCGCGCTGCGCGAAGGGCGAGATCACGGCGTTCCTCCTCACCGAGCCGGACGTGGGCAGTGACCCCGCGCGCCTCGGCACCACCGCGACGCCCGACGGTGACGACTACGTCCTCAACGGCGTGAAGCTGTGGACCACCAACGGTGTCGTGGCCGACCTCCTCGTCGTCATGGCGCAGGTGCCGGAGCGCGGCATCAGCGCGTTCGTCGTCGAAGCCGACGCCGAGGGCATCACCGTCGAGAACCGCAACGCGTTCATGGGGCTGCGAGGGCTCGAAAACGGTGTGACCAGGTTCCACAACGTCCGGGTGCCCAAGAAGAACCTCATCGGCAAGGAGGGGGCCGGCCTCAAGATCGCCCTGGCCACCCTCAACACCGGCCGCCTGAGCCTTCCCGCCCTCTGCGCGGGCAGTGCCAAGTGGTGCCTGAAGATCGCGCGTGAGTGGGGCTCCGCGCGCACGCAGTGGGGCCTGCCGGTTGGCAAGCACGAGGCCATCGCGGGCAAGATCGCCTACATCGCGGCGACGGCGTACGCGCTGGAAGCCGTGCTGGACCTCAGTTCCGAGATGGCGGACGCCGGCAAGCACGACATCCGCATCGAGGCCGCGCTCGCCAAGCTCTACGCGAGTGAGAAGGCCTGGCTC
Organism: Lentzea roselyniae; assembly: GCF_039537795.1. Lineage (NCBI taxonomy): Bacteria > Bacillati > Actinomycetota > Actinomycetes > Pseudonocardiales > Pseudonocardiaceae > Lentzea > Lentzea roselyniae. The sequence goes on along the minus strand of NZ_BAABBE010000023.1, from coordinate 82,546 downwards.
GTCGCGGACGAACTGGTCCAGATCCGCGGCGGACGCGGCTACGAGACGGCGGAAAGCCAGGCGGCGCGCGGAGAACGCGGCATCGCGGCCGAGCAGGTCCTGCGCGACCTGCGCATCAACCGCATCTTCGAAGGCTCCACGGAGATCATGCACCTGCTGATCGCCCGCGAGGCCGTCGACGCGCACCTGTCGGTGGCCGGCGACATCATCGACCCCGACGCCGACCGCCAGGCGAAGATGAAGGCCGCGGCGAAGGCCGGCGGGTTCTACGCGAAGTGGCTGCCCACGCTCGTCGTCGGCAAGGGGCAGAGCCCCGCCGCGTACACCGAGTTCGGGCCGCTGGCCAAGCACCTGCGGTTCGTCGAGCGGTCGGCGCGCAAGCTGGCGCGGCAGACGTTCTACGCCATGTCGCGGTGGCAGGGGAAGATGGAGCGCAAGCAGCGGTTCCTCAGCCGGATCGTGGACATCGGCGCCGAGCTGTTCGCGATCAGCGCCGCGTGCGTGCGGGCCGCGCAGGACCAGAACCCCAACTCCCAGCAGCTCGCGGGCGCGTTCGCCAAGCAGGCGCGGATCCGGGTCGACGAGCTGTTCGAGAGGCTGTGGAAGAACACCGACGACAGCGACGTGCTGCTGGCCAAGCAGGTCATGGACGGCAACTACACGTGGCTGGAGGAGGGCGTGATCGACGCGTCCATCCCAGGTCGGTGGATCGCGGACGCGACGCATCGCGAGTCGACGGTGGCCAACGTGCACAGGCCCACGCCGCGCTGACCCCCGGTTACTGCACTGGGCAGGCTGATGGTGCGGGCGCGGCACCTGCCCAGTGCACGGCCGGTAGGGGGCTACGTCCCCCGCATCCCCCTACCGACTCCCCTTGCAACGGAAGGACACAACACCCTCCAGGTGGAGGTTCCGGTAACGCTAAGCCACAAAACACCGTTAACAGTTACGACAATTGAGTGAACTACCAGGTAGGGGTCACTCGACTACTCTCAGAGAGTCACTTCGAAGACGAGTTCGCGGGCGGCTCGCAGGCCCATCGCGAGAGCTCCGGAGAGCACCGCGCCGTCACCCAGCGAACCCGCGGCGATCGGGGGCGCCAGCGGCGTCATCGTGCGCAGCGAAGCTTCCATCGGAGCGAGCAGCAAGTCGACGTTCGACCCGACGCCACCACCCAGAACGACCAGTTCGGGGTCGATCACCGCGGCGACGGAGGCCACCAGGAACGCCAGCCGTTCCGCCTCGATCCGCACGACTTCGAGCGCCTGCGCGTCACCCGAACGCGCGGCGGCGAACACCTGACGGGCCGAGCGCGCCGGCAGTCCGCGTTCATGTGCCAGCGCCACAACGGATTCCGCCGCCGCGGCGTCCTCCAGCTGTCCACGCTGGACATCCGAAGTGGCCTTGCCGAACGGCAGGAACCCGACCTCGCCCGCCGCCCCGTGCGCGCCGCGGAACAGCACGCCGTCCACGACGATGCCCATGCCCACACCGGTGCCGACGGTGACGCACACGAACACGCGAGCGTCCTGAGCCGCCCCGTAGACGTGCTCGCCCAATGCGGCCAGGTTGGCGTCGTTCTCCACGATCACGACCGGCCCCAGCGACGATTCCAGCCCGTCGAGCACGCCCGCGGACTCCCACCCCGGCAGGTTGGGCGCGTGCCGCACGACCCGCGAGCGCTGGTCGATCACGCCGGGGCTGCCGATCACCTTCACCACGACGTCCGTGAGAGCCATCCCAGCATCCGCCACCGTGTGCGAGGCCAGCTCCGTCACCGTGCGCACCAGCGCCGAAGCGGACCGGCTGCGGTTGCGCTCGTCCACGCGTGCCACGACGGATCCGCCCAGGTCGGCCACGGCCGCCCGGATCCGTTCCCGCCCGATGTCGACGCCGAGCACGTACCCCGCGGCCGGATTCGGTTCGTAGACCACGGCTGAACGTCCGGGCCCGGATGTCGTGCGGCCGATCGGGCGCACCAGGCCGTGCCGTTCGAGATCGACGAGAGCCTGTCCGACCGTCGGCTTGGACAGCCCGGTGTCCTTCGCGATCTGCGGGCGGGTGGCGGCACCCAGACGGCGCAACCGATCCAGCACAGCGCGTTGGTTGAGCACGCGCATGCCCGCTGGTGTACCCACCTCTGGCGGCTTGCGGTCGGTCACCGAACGAGTCTAGATCTTGAGCGGTGGACCACGCGCGCAACTGTTGAGAGGACAAGTTCGAAGACAGTTTCTGGCCGATCTCTTGACAACGATGTCACCTGCAGAAACGCTCCCTCGCGAACGGGGCAGGCAAGGCGGCGGAAGGGTTGCAATGAGGCAACTGGGGAAGAGACGAACAACGGCACTGTTGAGCGTTGCGATCACTGCGACACTGGTGTGCGGCGTCACCAACGGCTACGCGGCCGCCGCACCCGAGGAGTCAGGCGTGGGCTTTTCGTCGTCCTTTGAGGACGGTCAACCCCAACCGTCGTGGATCAGCACGGTCGAGACCGACGCGGCGGGCAAGCCGAAGTCGGCGGGCGTGATCGGTTCGGACGGCACGGGCATCCCCGGCAACGTCGCCGAGCACGCCACGGTGACCGCCAACGGGGAGTACGCGGACGCCGGCGAGTACGCGGCGAACCTCACCGATGGCAGCGTGAACACCAAGTGGCTGGTCTTCACCAACACCGCCTGGGCGAAGTTCACGTTCGCCCAAGCTCAGACGATCAAGAAGTACGCGCTCTCATCGGCCAACGACGCCCCCGAGCGCGACCCGAAGAACTGGACCCTGCAGGGCTCGAACAACGGCACCGACTGGACCGTGCTCGACACCCGCACCGGCGAGACGTTCGCCGAGCGCTTCCAGACCAAGCTCTACGACATCGCCGCTCCGGCGGCGTTCACCCAGTACAAGCTCGACATCACGCTGAACAGCGGCTCCCCGAACATCGTGCAGCTCGCCGAGGTGCAGCTCTCCGACGGCTCCACGAACCCACCGGCGCCGAACATGCGCAGCGTCGTCGGCAACGGCCCCACGGGCGGTTACACGTCCAAGGCACGGGTCGGCTGGACGGGCGTGAAGGCGTTCCGCGCCCAGGGCAGGCACACGACCGAGGGCCGGGCCTACAGCTACAACAAGGTCTTCGACGTCGACATCAAGGTCGAGCAGAAGACCGAGCTGTCGTACATGATCTTCCCGGACTTCGTGACCGACAACCTGAACTACCCGAGCACGTACTCGTCGGTGGATCTCGCGTTCTCCGACGGCACGTACCTGAGCGACCTCAAGGCGGTCGACCAGCACGGCGCGGTGCTGTCGCCGCAGGGCCAGGGCGCGGGCAAGTTCCTGTACGCCAACCAGTGGAACAAGGTGGCGTCCACGATCGGCGCGGTCGCGGCCGGCAAGACGATCAAGCGGATCCTGGTCGCCTACGACGGCCCCAAGGGCCCGACGGAGTTCGGTGCCTGGTTCGACGACATCAGGATCGGCGACGTCGTCACGAAGCAGTACGCGAAGCCCTCGGACTACGTGCTGACCACGCGCGGCACGAACTCGAACGGCTCGTTCTCGCGGGGCAACAACTTCCCGGCGACCGCGGTGCCGCACGGCTTCAACTTCTGGACCCCGATGACCAACGCGGGTTCGCAGAGCTGGCTGTACGAGTACCAGCAGCGCAACAACGCGCAGAACCTGCCGACGCTGCAGGCGTTCACCGCGTCCCACGAGCCCAGCCCGTGGATGGGTGACCGCCAGACGTTCCAGGTCATGCCGTCGGACAAGGCTCCGACGCAGGACCGCGCGTTGCGGTCGCTGCCGTTCAAGCACGACAACGAAGTCGCGAAGGCGCACTACTACGGCGTGACCTTCGAGAACGGCATGAAGACCGAGATCGCGCCGACGGACCACGCGGCGGTGTTCCGGTTCACGTTCGCCGACTCCGGTGAGAAGAACCTGGTGTTCGACAACGTCAACAACCTCGGTGGTCTCACCCTGGACGCCGCTTCTGGTGTCGTCACGGGCTTCTCGGACGTCAAGAGCGGCCTCTCGACCGGCGCGACCCGCCTGTTCGTCTACGGCAAGGTCGACAGGCCGGTGACGGCGAGCGGCCGTTTGTCCGGTGCCGGTCGTGACGCGGTCGGCGGCTACTTCTCGTTCGCGGACAAGACGGTCCAGCTGAAGATCGCGACCTCGCTGATCTCGGTCGACCAGGCGCGCGCCAACCTCGACCAGGAGATCAGCGCGTCCGACTCGTTCGAGGCGGTGCGCGACCGCGCGCAGGCCGCGTGGGACAAGGTGCTCGGCATCCTCACCGTCGAGGGCGCGTCCGAGGAGCAGCTGATCACGCTGTACTCCAACATGTACCGGCTCTACCTGTACCCGAACTCGGGCTACGAGAAGGTCGGCGACAAGATCCAGTACGCGTCCCCGGTGTCGCCTCTGGTCGGTGAGAACACGCCCACGCGCACCGGCGCGAAGATCGTCGACGGCAAGATCTACGTCAACAACGGCTTCTGGGACACCTACCGCACGACCTGGCCCGCCTACAGCCTCTTCACCCCTTCCAAGGCGGGCGAGATGGCCGAGGGCTTCGTCCAGCAGTACAAGGACGGCGGCTGGATCTCGCGCTGGTCCTCCCCCGGTTACGCCGACCTGATGACCGGCACGAGCTCCGACGTGGCGTTCGCGGACGCGTACCTGAAGGGCGTGTCGAACTTCGACATCAAGGCCGCCTACGACGCCGCGGTGAAGAACGCGTCCGTCGTGCCGCCGAGCAACAACGTCGGCCGCAAGGGCATGGACCGGTCGGTGTTCCTCGGCTACACCGCGAACGACCAGCTGCACGAGGCGTGGTCGTGGGCGATCGAAGGCTACCTCAACGACTTCGGCATCGCGTCGATGGCGAAGGCGCTGCACGAGAAGACGGGTGAGAAGCGGTACGCCGAGGAGCACGAGTACTTCCTCAACCGCGCCCAGAACTACGTGCTGACGTTCGACCAGCGGATCGGCTTCTTCCAGGGCCGCAACATCGACGGCTCGTGGCGCGTCGAGGACCCGGCGAAGTACAACCCGCAGGACTGGCGCTACGACTACACCGAGACGAACGGCTGGAACATGGCCTTCACGGTGCCGCACGACGGACAGGGCCTCGCGAACCTGTACGGCGGGCGGGAGAAGCTGGCGCAGAAGCTCGACCAGTTCTTCACGCTGCCAGAAACGGCCAAGTTCCCCGGCGGCTACGGCGGCGTGATCCACGAGATGATCGAGGCGCGCGACGTCCGGATGGGCCAGTACGGCCACTCCAACCAGCCGTCGCACCACATCGCCTACATGTACAACTACGCCGGCAAGCCCGCCCGCACCGCGGAGAAGGTCCGCGAGATCCTGGCGCGCCTGTACGTGGGTTCCGAGCAGGGTCAGGGCTACGCCGGTGACGAGGACAACGGCGAGATGTCCGCGTGGCACCTGTTCTCGTCGCTGGGCTTCTACCCGTTGCAGATGGGCAAGCCGGCCTACGCGATCGGTTCGCCGCTGTTCACCAAGGCGACCGTGAAGCTGGAGAACGGCAAGAAGCTGGTGATCAACGCGCCGAAGAACAGCGCGAAGAACATCTACGTTCAGGGCGTGAAGGTCAACGGCAAGGCGTGGAACAAGACGTCGCTGCCGCACGACGTGCTCGCGGCCGGCGCCACGATCGACTTCGACATGGGCCCGGCGCCGTCGGCGTGGGGTACGGGCGCAGGCGACGTGCCGGACTCGATCACCACCGGTGACGCGGTTCCGACGCCGCTGCGCGACGTGTCCGCGGGTGTGTCCACGGCTGCTCTGGTGGACAACAACTCCGGCACCTCCGCGGTGGTCCGCACGTTCGACTTCAAGGCGGCCGACGCCAAGGAGAAGGCGGAGTTCTACACGCTGACCAACGCGAAGTCGGGCAAGTCCCCGTCGTCCTGGGAGCTCAAGGCCTCCTACGACGGCAAGACGTGGGCAACGGTCGACAAGCGCTCCGGCGAGAACTTCCAGTGGCAGCAGTACACCCGGTCGTTCAAGATCGCGTCGCCGGGCCGCTACAACTTCTACCGTCTGGAGTTCTCGGAGGACGTCGCACTGGCGGAGTTCGAGCTGATGTCGAAGCCGCTGCCCGCCTGCACCACGACGGTGACCGGCACGGTCGACGGCGGCCTGCAGGCCAAGGGCGTGACCTGTGTGGACGGTGCCACGATCAACGGCCCCGTCACGGTCGCCAAGGGCGCCACGCTGCTGATGTTCGGCGGCGAGATCAAGGGCCCGCTGTCGGCGACGGACGCCGCTTCCGTGGTGCTGGTCGGCGTGAAGGTCGGCGGCCCGGTGACGGCGCACGCCACGTCGTCGGAAGTCGCCCTGGAGAACACCTCGGTCGGTGGCCCTGTGTCACTGACGTCGAACAGGACCAGGTCGGTCGTCGCCTTCTCGAGCGTCGGCGGCCCGCTGTCCTGCACGGGCAACAACCCGGAACCGTCGAACAACGGCTTCCCGAACGAGGTGAAGGGGCCGAAGGCAGGACAGTGCACTGCTCTGTAGCGAGCAACTGATTTCGTTTGAACCGGAAAGGCCGCGTTCCGTCACGGGACGCGGCTTTTCTCGTTCACCTGAACGGATCTATCCCGTTCGGACATACTTCGATGAGATCTTGGCAATTCATCGCTGTGACTGGGGAGGCTCTTGTGGTGCCGTTCGAGCGAGGCCGCATCTGGGTGGCCGTGCCGCAACCTCGCACCGAGGCCGTTCCGTCACGAACCGGGGCCCCGTCCACTAAGGACGGATTCCGCGACCTGCCTGCCTCACCAGGAAAGCTCCCGGCACCGCTGCGCTGACGAGCCGCCCTCGACCTGCAACGTGGCGTGCTCGATGTGGTACTTGGTCGCCAGCAACGACTGCGCCGCCTTGAGCACGTTCTCGTGATCCGCGTCCTTCGCGGTGGTGAGGTGCGCCGAAGCCACCTCCATGCCACTGGTGAGCGTCCACACGTGCAGGTCGTGCGCCTCCGCAACCCCGGGCAGCGCCGTCAGAGCCTTCTGCATCTCGGTCACGTCCAACCGCTCGGGCGCGTGCTGGAACAGGATGTGCAGCGCGTTCTTGGCCAGGCTGTACGTCCGCGGCAACACCCACACGCCGATCAGCACACCCATGACCGGGTCCGCGTACTTCCACCCCAGCGTCAGCGTGACGAGGGCGGAGATGAGCACGCCCACCGACCCGATCAGGTCCGCGAGCACCTCCAGGTACGCACCCTTGACGTTGATGCTGTCCTTGGCGCCTTCCCGGAGAACGCTGAAGCTGACGAGGTTGGCGCCGAGGCCGAGCGCCGCCGCGATGAGCACCGGCCAGCCCGGCACCGCGGGCGGATCCTGGAACCGCCCGATCGCCTCGTAGATCACGTAACCCGCGACACCGAACAGCAGCACCGCGTTGGCCAGCGCCGCGAGCACCTCGGCCCGGTAGAACCCGAACGTCCGGTTCTTCCCCGCCTTGGCCCGGCGCGCCACCATGATCGCGGCCAGCGCCATGCCCACACCCAGCACGTCCGTGAGCATGTGCGCGGCGTCGGAGATCAGCGCCAGGGACGACGTCGCGAAGCCCACCACGAACTCGACCACCATGAACACCGCGCCGATGCCGAACGCGATCCACAGCTTGCCGGAGTGCTGCCCGCTCCCCGACGCCGTTCCGTGCCCGTGCCCGTGACCCATGCCAGGAACATATAGCGACATGCGCATGAGTGCAATCGGTGCACCTGAATTCGCCTGGCCAGCGGTGATGCACCTCACGGCCACCTCGCCTCGCGTCAATCGCCGCGACTGATCAGCCGATTGTCCCGTTGGCCAGTGCGGAGCAACGCGATCCACTAATCTCCGGTGGCGTTCAGCACGAGATGCAATCCTGGGGGAACGCGTGTTCGATCCCGAACAGCTGTTCAGCCAGTACGAAGGCAAGCTCGCCGAGGCTCAGGCCAGGAGCGACGCCATCCGCGAGAACCTCGCGAACATGCGCATCACCGAGCGCAGTCCGGACGGGCAGATCACCGTGACCGTGAACGACGCGGGCAACCTCGTCGGCCTGGAACTCGGCCAGGCCCTGCAGCGCAAGGACAGCGCGTCCGTCGCGCAGGACATCATGCGCACCGTGCAGGCCGCGCAGAGCCGTGTCGCGACCACGGTTCAGGAGGCGATGTCGCCGTTGATGGGTGCCGACTCCGAGGCCATGCACCTGATGATGGACAAGCTGCGCAGCGCCCAGCCGCCGCCCCCGCCGCAGTACGTGCCGGGCGGTGGCGGATACGGCTCGTCCGAGCCGCGTCTGGGAGCCATCGAGGACGACACCCCACCGCCCCCTCCCCCGCCGCAGTCGACCCGCCCGCCGCAGCCGCCCCGGCGCCGCCCGGTCGAGGATGACGACGACTTCAGCAACGGGGGCTTCCTCCGATGAACTACCGCATCAACATCGACGAGATGCAGAGCCACGCCGGTCGGCTGAACGAGATCGGAGGGCGCATCAACACCGCCATGAGCGCGGCCGACACGACATCGAACCCCGAGGCGTTCGGCCTGCTCGGCATCCCGCTCGCGGCACTCTGCGCTGCAGCGCAGTACGGGGCGATGAACGGCCTCAAAGAGGCGGCCGAGGCCGCGCTCGACCACCACAAGCGCGTCCTGGACTGGCGTGAGGACGTCAAGAACAACGAAGAGATGCAGACCAACCGCTTCAAGGGAGGTGCGTTTTGAGCACGCCGAGCATGGGGCCCGCCTTGGCCACGGCCCCGAACCCGCTGGTCCGCAAGGGCGAAGACACCCCGGCCACCGAGGGCGCCGGCCTGTTCCACGACGTCACCGAAGCGGTCAAGGGCTTCTCAGACGGCAACTGGGCGGAGGGCCTGCTCAACCTCGCCAGCGCCGCCGGCGACATCGCCACCGCTCTCACCGACCCGCTCGCGTACCTGTTCAGCGCGGGCTTCGGCTGGCTGATGGAGCACGTCAGCTTCCTCAAGGAACCACTCGACTGGCTGACCGGCGACCAGACCGCGCTGGACGGCATGGCGAAGACCTGGCAGTCGGTCGGAAGCTACCTCGACGAGGTCCAGGCCGACCTGAAGGACACCGTCAACAAGGACGCGGGCCAGTGGCAGGGTGACGATTCGACGCAGTACCGCACGTTCGGCACCGACCGCGCGGACACTTACGGCGCCATCGGCACCGCCGCCAGCGGCATGGGAATCCTGATCACCATCTGCCGCACGATCCTCAAGGTCGTCCGCGACATCGTTCGCGACCTGATCTCCGAGGCGATCGGCAAACTGATCAGCATCTGCCTGCGCTGGGCCCCGGCCGTCGCGGCGCTCGGCGCGGGCATCGCCGGTGCCATCGCCGAGTGCGTGCCCACCGCGGTGAAGTACGCGCAGAAGTGCATCGAGTGGTGCCGCAAGCTCACCAAAGCGTTCAGCAAGGCGGGCGGCCTGTTCAAGAAGCTGGACGACGTGCTCGCCAACGCCAGCACGAACCTCGCCAAGCGCGGCGACGACTTCGTGACCGTGCTCAAGCGGGGCGCGGACGCCGACATCGCCCGCGCGATGAAGGACTTCAACTTCGTCGACATGATGAAGGATGCGGGAGCGGGAGCGAAGAAGGTCGTCGTCGACGGAGTCACCGGCCTCCCGAAGGACATCGGCCCCGCGATGGCCGAGGAATTCCGCAAGGAGGGCGCGAAGATCGTGGACAACCGCGGCTGGAAGACGTGGCGCGAGCTGAAGGAAGAGGAAGAAAAGGGCTGATGAAGGCACTCCACCGGATCTTCGCCTTCCTGCTCGTTCCCGCACTCGGCTACCTGCTCGGCGCCACGATCTTCAACCACTTCTGGGACGAGGTCGAGCCCGGCGACCCAGCGAAGGCGAAGCTGGTCGCGGTGGCGAAGTCCTGCGAACGCCACGGCCCGGTGGCACCTCGGGGATTCGGCTTCTACTACAGGTGTCAGACCGAGGTCCGCTCCCAGCCGAGCGGAAACGTCACCAAGTGGACCGTGACCGGCTGGCTGGAACCCTCGGACATCGGCAAGGAGTATGCCGTCCACACCGCGAGGCGGGGCACGGAGCTGACGCCGGACGTGCGATCGCAGGTCTTCCTGGGCTGGTTGTCGACGTTCGTCTTCGCGATCGCCTTTCTGTTCATGTTCGTCAAGATCGCCGGCCCTGCGATGCCCGAGGGGCGCCACAAACGCCGGATGCCCACGCGTTACGAGCCGCCGGCGACGTAAACCCACCGTCCTATGCGGTCGAGTGCGACTCCGTCCATGCTCCACTGTGTCGCAGACCACACCTGGCGACGGGGTGACGAACATCGAGGCCATCCGGCGCACCTCCGCTCGCCCAGAGGCACCGCTCCTGGGCGACGGAGTCTGAATACGCAGATCAAGACGCCTGTGAGGCGCCTGACGGCTGCCTCTCGAACACACGGACCAGCCGGTCGAAGCCAGGTTTCCGCCGTGCGCTATGCTTCCCACGTAGCTACGGCCCCCGTAGCTCAGGGGATAGAGCACCGCCCTCCGGAGGCGGGTGCGCAGGTTCGAATCCTGCCGGGGGCACCAAAGTGATCAAGCGTTTCCGCAGTTCAGCCCTGTTCCCCTCGCGGGGTCCAGCGTTGAGCGGAAACGCCAAAGCCCAGGTCAGCACTGTTCCCCTTGGTCTCCTACGGGGGTGCTGCCTTTGCTGGCCGTTCGTGCAACTCCGCTTGAGCTTCTAAACACGCGTTGGGCTTCAGCACTCACTCGGCGGCATGAGCGGACGTCTGCGACACGCCACCCGTAGCTCGACACTCAACTGCCGACGCCTGGACGAGAAGCCAGTCGTGTACGCGGAAACCCTCGACCAGTAACCACAGGGTCGCGCCTCGGCGACGGCGTTGAGCATCGTGACCAGTACCGACACGCATGGCATTGGGGGGTGTTCACGGGCGGGGTGGTCACGGTGTTCACGCTACTGCGTGTCGGTGGTTCTACAGCGGCAACTACTCGCGGACCCGCCCGCGCACGTGCGGCCAGAGCTCGCCGAGTGAGAGGTTCAGTGCCCGAACTTGCCGGGCGATCTGCAGCTCGGTGAGCGGAGCGGTAACGGGGACGCCGACGTAGCCGGTGTCCCTTTTGGACAGATCCGCTTCTACGGCGCGGAAGCGGGCAACGACCGCCCGAGTGGGGAGACACCACACCGCCACCGACAAACCGTCTGGGCGACACTACAGACATCCTTACCCATACCATCGCGTCACACACTGCGGCGAGGGCTTCTCATCAGGGCATGATGCGGGCGCGAACGTGGCGGCGGCAGCGGGGACGTCCAGGTGCACCGGCACGAATTTATCGGCGCTGGGTCGATTTGCCGCAGCCCGGCAGCGCTGGTCGATCACGCCGCGAGCACACGTGGTCGTGCCGATTCAGGCGGCCCGCCCAGCTGAGGAAGAGCTCGATCTCCGCCCAGCCCCTGTGAGGTCTGGTAGCCGGAGCGGATCTCGCGTCCCAACAGGTCTTGACTTCTGCGTCGACTTCGACGAAGCGGAGGTTCGTTGCTCGATGATGCCGGATCCCTGCACCGGACTGCTGAGCCGCGGTGATCGTGCTCCGTGGGCCACAGGGGCATGATCGTGAGGTTGGCGCTACGACTGCTCGTCAGGCCGTACCGAGCGCCGCGCGGGAACCCGTGGTGTCCTTCCCCTGGGGTGGGGTGGGGGAAGGGGAAGGGGAAGGACACCACGGTCGTCGGCAGCGAACCCGGGGGAGAGTGGGTGCTGCCGGGCTGGGCGCGGTCTCAGGCTGTGTGCCGGGACCCGCGAATCATTGCGTGTCGGTTGCGGTGACGGTGATCGGCACGTTGGCGCCCAGCCAGAGTTGGCTCAGCACATAGCGGGTGCCGCTGGGCAGGGTCGCGGACTCATCCGCGGCGGATGTCGCGGCCGAGCCGATCTGCTCGCACGACGAGTTGTAGAAGTAGAGGTCGATGTCGTAGGCGGGGCCGCTGCCGGTGACGGCGACCCGGTGGGCGCCGTCACCGAAGCTGTCGGGCAGCCGTGTCACCCAGCCGTCAGCCCCCTGGACGGGAGCGGACGGCACAGCGCAGCTGGTGGTGAGCGCGGTGGCGGTGACGCCCGCGGGCGCCGTGCCGGTGCCGGGGTTGCCGGCGGCGATGGTGCCCGTGTCGGTGATCGGCTCGTCGGGCGGCAGCGGCGGCAGTGGTTCGACTCCGGTGGCGGCGGTCGTGAACACCTGCAGTTCCGCCGCCTGGACGTTGGTCTTGGTCTCGCCGAGCGCCGAGTCGGCCCAGAACCGGACGTACTGCGCCTGCACCGGCTGGTCGAGCGTGAACGTCCGGTAGTGCAGATCGGGCGCAACCGGACGCGGCGCCTGGTAGCCGAACGCGTCAGGTGCCGACCGCACGGTCCGCCAGTTGACGCCGTCGGTCGAGGTTTGCAGCGTGAACCCGCGCAGGCCCTCGAACCGCGCCGTGGTGAACGCGCTGACCTGGACGCTGGAGATCGGCGCCGCGGCGGCCAGCTTGACCACGACGTTGCCGGTGCCCGGTGTGGTCGACCAGGTGCTGGCCTCGGTGTCGTCCAGCAGTCGCGTGGCGTCGGCCGTGGTCGAGGAGACGACGGTGGCACCGTTGGCGACCGAGGCGAGGTTCGGGCTGAGCGAGAACTTCCGCGCGGTGGTCTTGCCCGCCTTGACCGTGATCCCGGTGAACGTGCGGGAACCGAAGCCCGGTGCGGTGATGGTGACGGGGTAGGCGCCGTCGGCCACGGTGGCCGAGAACGCGCCGGTCGCCGAAGACGTCCGAAGCGGGGACACGCGCGCCTCGAACACCCCGAGGACAACCTTCGCGCCGGCGATCGGCTTGCCGGTCGCCGCGTTGACGACGGTGCCGGTCAACGTCCCGTTGAGCGCCGGGTTGACGTGTGCGAAGGACGGCACCGGGTCGGTGTCGTCACCGCCGTCGCTGGTGGCTCCGGCGCCGAGGCCGCGCTGGGCGAACGCCCCGAAGGCGGTGTCGACGACGGTCGAGTAGTCGGCGCGGGAGTGGTAGCGGTTGTCCAACGCCGTGCGCATCGCGTCCCTCATGTCCACAAAGGACGGATCCGGCGGCGACAGCGGCATCGCGTCGGTGATCACGCGCGCGGCGATCTCGGCGCCTGTCGCTTCACCGAACCTCGCGACGAGGGCTCGGCGCATCTGCCACAGGGTCGCGGTCCAGATCTCGCCGTCCGCATGCACCTCGTCGCCGACGAGGTCGTAGCCGATGTCGCCGAACGTGGTCGGGTTGGCGTCGTAGTCCCAGTTGCGGATGCCGCGCGCGGCGTTGCCGGTGGCGTACTCACCGACCACGGCCTTGTCGCTCAACCCCTTGCCGTACAGGTAGTTCAGCCCGTACCAGTCGCCCCAGCCCTCGCCCATCGAACCGGACTGGTGGGCGTTGAGGGCGTTGTCCTGCCCGCTGACGTAGCGGTTGGACAGCCCGTGCGCGTACTCGTGCTCGATGACGGTGGCGTCGAAGTCGCCGTCGCGGTGCGGGCCCTCGAACGCGTCGTTGATCGGCTCCCACAGGAACATGCCGCTCCACGGCGCGATGCCGTCCGGCAGGGTGAGCATGTAGGCGTTGTCCCGGCCGGTGTAGGTGGGCGAGCCGCCCGTCGCCGCGCCGGCCTGCACCAGGCCCAGGATCGGGTCGCCGCCGTTACCGCCCTTGCCGTTGTTGGCGACCTGGAAGTTGCCCGCGGACTCGGTGAAGCCGAGCGCGTAGAACTCGTCGTGGATGCGGTTGTGGTGCCAGAACAGGTTGGTGGTCGCTGCATCGACGTCCAGGACGTAGCTCGGCGGCACGGTCTGCCCGGCGCTGCGGCCCCAGTTGTCGGCGTAGGCGAAGTTGAACTGGCCGGTGGGGCTGACCGGGCGCGGCCCCTGGTCGGCGGGCACCAGGAAGTTGGAGTGGTTGGCGTAGCTGTTGGCGTTGTTGCCGAACGTGGTCGGGCCGGGCAGTCCGGCCAGGCCGGTCGGGTCGACGTACCCGCTGGGGGACTGCGCGTTGGGCCCGAACGGCTTGATCACCGGTGTGCCACCGCGCGCCGCGCCTGGATGGTTCTCGTACACCGTGCCTTCCGCGTCGTGCTCCACGAGACCGGCGCGGTAGAGGATCTCACCGGTGGCCGCGTCGACCACGGTGTCCCACGCCTGGTCGAGCGCCTTGACGAACAGCACGCGGAAGGCCGGGCGTGCGCCCTCCGCGGTCGGGAACGCCGCCTTCTCCACATAGGACTCCGCGGCGAACGGCCCCCTGGCGAACTTCTCGAATCCGGCCTGGGCTCCCGCCGAGGCCGGCGTGAACGAGACGCCGGGCGCGAGCCCGGCCACGACGGCGCCGAGCGCCTGCGCCGAGGTGAGCCGGTGCTCGGTGAGCAGTCCGCCTCGCGCGGGGTCGCCCGCGTAGGACAACACCCGTCCATCCGCTGCCACGGCGATCGTGAGGTGACCGCCGCGCACGGCGGGCGCTCCTCCGAACACCTGCCGGAACGTGACCACCCGCGTCCCGGTGCCGACGAGCTCGTGGTCGCGCACGACGGTCAGCGCGGCGACGTCTGCGGCGGTGAGCCCCAGCACGGCACGGTTGGAGTCGAGGAAGGACCGGGCGACATCGGCGGGCGCCCCGTCGCGCCGAGCTGTGAGCCACCCGCCGTCGCGGCGGATGGTGCGAGGGGTGCCGAACCTCGGGTCCCACGTCACCCTGGTGCCGGGGCCGGCCTCGCCGGCCAGGGCACGCGCGGCACTCAGCTGGTCAGCGGTGGGTTGCACCGCGGTGCCTTTCCGGACGTCGAACGACGAGTCGTGTTCGGCGGCGACGTCCGGTGGGACGACTGCGGCCGCGGCGCCTGGTACCAGCGCTACCGCGCAGGTTAGGGCGAGCGCGGTCAGGAGAGAGCGGCGTACACGCATGGACGCTCCTTGACCCTCGGCGGGATCGTGCTTGGTCCGCTGTGGATCGGTGCCGCGGCCGCCGCGCAACGCGCCTGGTCGGGAAACTTCCGCAATTGATCGAAATGACGCCATTCAACGCAGTGACAGTGCGCTGTTCGGGTTAGTGCCCAGGTGCCGCCGACGCGGGTGCCACGTCGTTCTGCGGCTGGATCGTCAGAGGCGCGGACACCGGCGGAAGACCGCCCGGCAGAGTGGTCTGGGCGGCACCGGTCCGCGTGGGCACCACTCCGACCGAATTGTGCACGCCGGGTTCGCGGCTCGCCGTCGGAGTGGCAGTAGGTGGTCGTGGTGTCGCCGGCGGCACCACGGTGGACGCGGTGGGTCGCACGCCCGGATCGGCCTTGAGGTGTCCGCCGGGGTCCCCCGTGATCCGCCGCGCCGCGATGTCGGCGCGCATGGCCGTGATGTCCGTCCGCAGCCGGTCGCCTTCGCCCGGCTCGTCGACCCGCTCGGCCAACGACCACGCTTGGTCGAGCAGCCACGCGGCGGACTCGTAGCGACCATCCCCCGCCGCGGCACGGGCCTGGCCGACGGCGTGGGTGGCGTCGGCCAGGACGCGCGACGCCGCCAGGTCCGGGAACACCAGCTCGGTGACCGGCCACAGCGGACTGTCCGGGGACGCGCCCTGGGCTGCCGCGGCCACGCCACCACAGGCCAGCACTGCCGCGGTCGCCACGACCAGCGAGCCGCGTGCCCACCGGGTGCCGCGGCGTGACCGCCTGAGGGTCGACAGGGCCGCCGCGAGCAGCGGCTCTTCCGGGGTGGCCGGCTCCGGCATCGCCGCCCGCCACCGCGACAGCGTGTCGACGGCCTCCCCGTGGCCGGCGGGGTCCTCCCCGCGGCCGAGCCGGTCCAGCAGCAGGTCGTCCTCGATGAGCCCGCTGACGTCCATTGGCGGACCATCCGGTAGGTCTGCGGAGCTACTCATGCGACCACCTCGTCGGCAGCGTCCTGGTCGCGGACCCGCGCGCGCAGGTTCGCCAGCGCCCTGGACTGGGACATCCGCACCGCCGCCGGCGTCATGCCGAGCACCGCGCCGACCTCGTCGGCCGACAACCCCGCCGCCACCCGGAGCACGACGATCTCGCGCTGGGTGTCCGACAGGTCGGCCAGCAGGCGCAGCACCCGGCGGGACAGGTCCGCGGTCACGGCCCGGCGCTCCGGATCCCACTGGTCGTCCGCCGCTTCCGGCAACGTCTCGATCGGCTGGGTGGACGAGGCGGCACGCGCGGCGCGGTAGGCGTCGGCCACCTTGTTCGCGGCGATGCGGAACACGAAGGCGGCGAAGGGCATCCCGCGGTCGCGGAACCGGGGCAACGCCTCGAACACCGCGAGGCACACCTCCTGCGCCACGTCGTCCGGGGAGACCGGGGCGTGCCGCAACGAACCCAGATGCGCCCAGCAGTACCGCACGACACCAGGTCTGATCCGGGTCAGCAACTCCGCGGCGGCCGCGGACTCACCACGCCCGGCCCGCCGCGCCAGCTCACCGTCCTGCACCACCGACACCCTCCCGACCGACGCCGCACAGGGTAACCACGAGGCCCGCGGACACCACAGCCCAAGGCCCCGGCCGGGTTCCGCAGCCGCCCGTCCGCCTGGCCGGACCCCAGGCCGCGGCTGGGCCGCACGGGCACCGCGTGTCGCGACACGGACGACCGCAGGAAGATCACCCGTCCTCGCCGTCCTTGCCCTTCTTGCCATTGCCCTTCTTGTTCTCCTCCCCCCTGCCCTTGTGGTCCGGCGCGGGGGGAGGTGGCGGCGGCGTGCTGGTCGCACTGTGGACGATGGAGTCGGCGTTGATCAGGGCGGTGCCGTTGTCGAGCACGAGGTCGAGTACGCGGGTTTCCTGGACCACCGTGCCGTCGGCCAGGGTGAGCCGCAGGCCGACGGTCACGGCGGTGGCCGACGTCACCACCGGTGATGCGGTGACCACCACGTCGGTGACGGCGGACCAGCGGTTGCGGTACGCGGTCTGCCCTTGGGTCCGCAAGGCCGGGCCGAGCCGGAGCCAGGCTTCGTCGGCACGGTCGGGGAGCAGTGCGAAGTACTCCGACACCGCCCCGGTGAGCGTGGCGGGATCCGGCACCGCAGTCGTCGTCGTGGCCGGAGCGGAACCGGCATCCGACGGCGGGGTGCTCGGCGCGGTGGCCAGCGCGAAGGCGCCCACGCCGAGGCCCACGGCGAGGAGACCTGCCAGGGGTGCCACCCACCTCCGCCGGGCAGACCCTCCGCCGATGATCGGCGCGGGCCGCAGGTCCACCCTGGTGCCTGGTGGCGCCGGCACCGGCGCCACCAGGACCGTGGCGGCGTCCGGCGAGGTGACCGGTTGTGTTCGGGCGGCCGTCGAACCCAAAGTGGACAGCGCCGCAACGCGATTCCCGGCGACGGCTCGCAGTGCGTCGGTGACCTGCTCGGCCGTCGGTCGCCGGTCGGGGTCGGCGCACAGCACGGCCATCAGCACCGGGGTGAGCGGACCCGCGAGCCGGGGCGGCGGGAAGTCGGCCGCCGCCGTCCGGTGCAGCACGGCGATCGGGTTGTCCACACCCGCGCCGAAGGGCGGCGTCCCCTCCACCGCGGCGTAGAGCGTGGAGCCGAGGGAGAAGACGTCGGACGCCGCCGTGGGATCCTCGCCACGAGCGACCTCGGGCGCCAGGAAGGCGGGCGTGCCGGCCAGAACACCCGCCTTGGTGATCGAGACGTCGCCGACGGCGTGCGAGATGCCGAAGTCGGCGATCTTCACGGTGCCGTCGTCGCCCACGAGGATGTTGGCGGGTTTGACATCGCGGTGCACGATCCCGGCCACGTGCGCGGCAGCCAGCGCCGAAGCCGCTTGCGCCCCGAGCCGAGCCGCGGTCGCCGGCGCGAGGGGCCCCTGCTCGGTCACCAGCGCGGCCAGGCTCCGCGAGGGCACGTACTCCATGACCAGGACCGGCCTGCCGTCGTGCTCCACCACGTCGTGGACCGTGACGGCGTGGGGATGACGCAGCCGTGCGGCGATCCGGCCCTCACGCGCGATCCGCTGCCGCGCCTGCTCCTCCTCGGCCGAACCCAGGCCCGCGCCGAGTCGCACCTGCTTGACCGCCACCGGCCGCTGCAGTCGCTCGTCCATCGCAAGCCACACTTCACCCATCGCACCAGCGCCCAGCCTGCTGCGCAGCCGGTACCGCCCCGCCAGCAAGTCACCGGTCACGTCCGCTCCCCCACCCGCTCGCGTCACCAGGACAGGCTAGAGCGAGTGGCCGCCCGGCCGATGCGGTAGCCCCGCGGCCGACCCACCGCATCGGCCGTCGATGACTCTTCACCGAAGCGGGGCTCCGCCAGACGCAACGGTCAAGTCGATCACAAGCTGAACCACCTGCTCCACACCGACAGCGAAGCAGGACCTTCTGGGACCCACATCGCAGTCTTACGCACGGCTGATCAGGGCAGGTGGGCCCAGTCGAGTTCCTGGCGCAAGGCCCACTTCGTGCGGTGCTCGTCACGCACCGCAGCCGCGTGATGCGAAGCCACCTTCAGGGTCGCAGCGGGCGGACAGGACCTTGGTCCCAGCCAGCAGGCGGGCGGCTGTCCGGCAGGAGTCGCGGTTGCGGAACTCGATCGCCTGCTCGGCGGCTCGGAGCAAGACCGGGATGGCGTCGGCCGGGTGGCTCGCGGCACGGACACGCGCGAGGCGAAGCCACAGGCCGTCTGAGCAGCCACCGTCGACCGCAGCCCGCCAGGCGGCCTCGATCTCATCGTCGGCCAGCAGGATCTCCACCAACGTCGAGCGGCCCGGTGACCAGGATCCTTTGGTGGGCGGTAGGTCGGCCAGGAAAGCCAGCGCGCGTTCCCGCCATTGCGGAAAGTCGCCGGCAGTGGCGTCGCGGAGTGCGCGGAAGGTCTCCAGACTCGGTCGATCGGTGAAGTTGGCCCAGAGCATCTCGCCCGCCCGGTCGAGCCGGCCCGCGCGTACGTGGATCTTGGCCGCCAGATCACGCAGGCGAAAGTCCGGCTCGAAGTCGGAGAGGCCGCGTTCCAGCCAGGCCAGCGCCTCGTCGTCACGGCCGTCGGCACACAGCCGCTCAGCGATGCGAAGCACGTCGTAGGTGCTCGTCACGTCCCGGGCCAGCACCTCGATCAGTCCATCCGCCCCTCCCGACGACTCCCCCAGGTTCTCCATGAGGTGGCTGATGACGAAGCGGCGGGCGCTGTAGTCGTTCGGCTTCTTCGGTGGCAGCTTCCGCCAGTGGCTTGCAACAGGCGGCGGCCATCCGCGACGTAGTGCTGTGGCACCACTGAAACGGCAGCAGCGCACCACCGCACACGAGCGCCACCTGACTACGACAACATGAAACTGGCCTGCACAACCAAGCATCCAACCTGAAACCGCTGGTCAGCCCTGTTCCCATCCTTTGGTGCTCCCGCCGGGGGCACCACAGTGATCAAGTTTTTTCGCAGGTCGGCCCTGTTCCTCGCGTCAGGCCGACAAGAGCGTCAAAAGCAAAGCAGCATGTCACGCCAGTTCCGGTTCGCGCCCTCCGAGGATTCGAGCCCAACACAGGGTCAGGCCTGCTCCGCAGTACGCGGCACCGACTCCCTCCGCGAGATCACCACGGCATTGGGACCCCTCATGAGTTCGTCGACTCACTGATCGGCGTCCGCCCGTGGAGTACAACGCGTTCATCGGCCAGTGGCTCGCGGTGACATCCGTCGTCGCGGTCAGGCGGGGCTTCTGATAGTGCTGCACCGGTCGAGCCTCATCGATCAGGACGCAACCTGTTCCGTACCCGTCGCTTCCGCTGATGACCAACCGGGCGCGGCCGAGGGCATGATCGGGCCAGTGGCGACGGAGGAGCGACTGGGCAACCGAGATCAGTGCCGCCAACCAGATGAACGAGTTCGTGGCGAGAAATTGTTCACGACTCCGACAAGGGCCTGTTCGTGGTCCCTCCCGTCTGAGGTCGGTCTCATGCGGTTCGCAACCTGGGAGGCCGAGGGCGTGGTCCACGCGGGAGTGGTCTCCGGGTCGCGGCCCGCCTTGGACGGTGGCGGGTGCCGGTGGGTGCGGGCGAGCGTTGCCGAACCTTGGACCACACCCGTACTCACTCCGCCAGGGCCGCCGCTCCAACGATCTCACCTCGCCGGAAACGTGCAGGTCCGCACAGTTGCGGGACGCTGTCGAACACGACCTGTGCAGCGGCGGGCGGCGTCCGACAAGCCGCAGGACGTACTGCCCGTTCGTTAGAACGCGAAGACCGATCCGGTGGTAGTACGTAGCACACAGCTGTTGCCGAACGTACGCTCCCAGCTGACTGGCCTGCCACACCACACGCCGATCGCGCTCGCCGACACGGGATCGTAGACCGCTGGACAAGCGGACTGCGGGTCAGCGGACAGCGAGTCGAACGCCCCACCTACCGCGCCGAGTTCCTGGCACGCGCTCGCCGCGTGCGGGTGTGAGCCGCCCACGGAGGGATAACACTCCAGCACGGTACTTTTAGCGCTGCCGTCAGGAGAGACGACCGTGAGTACCAGACTGGTCTCGACCTGCGCGGTGTCGGGTTGCGCGGTGGCGACACCGGCTGCCGTGAACGGGAGAGCGAACGCCAGAAGCGCACTGCCGATTCCGATTCGCGTGGATGTCATGACTCCACAGTGGACCCAGTTCGCGTTGCACGAAACTCCAACTCGCCGGTAACACTTGATCGTGGCCGCCAGTGGTTACTGACCACGCCCAAGGTTCGTGGTACGTCCGAACGCCGCTGTCAACCGGTCACGACCACCTCGCCGACCTGGACGAGCAAGTCCTCGCAGGGGATCTGATCGGCCCGGCCCTCAGTGATCAGCGGAGCTGTTCGGCAGGATCGCGATCGTCGAGGCGATCGCGTCACGGACAGCCTGTCGCTGTGTCCGGCCGGCACGATCCGTTGTGGATCCTCCTCTGACAACCGTGCTCTTCCCTGTGGTGCAGGCGCAGCAGCAGCGTGAACCAGGTGGGTGCGCTCGACATGTTCGTCCACGCCCGTGGCGTCGTGAAGTTGGTGCGCCTGCACAAAGAGCACGGCTCGGCGTCGCACACACAAGGTTCTGATCGCGCCGCAACACATCGCGGACACAACACCTGATGTCGCGGCCTGTCCCGACCGGTGTCCCACCGACCAAGGGTCGCTCGATGCGGTGAAGCGCGTGCTGCCATCCCGAGGTGGGCGAATCGCCCTGTCTACATTGCGACGAAGGCCAAGCCAGCCCCACGCGCCTCGAACAGGAGCCGTCGTGACCACTCAGCCCACCGACGCCACCGGCCGACGACCGAGCATCCGTTCCGAACGGGACGGTTCGATCGGCCGAACGGGATCCACCGCGACGAGCCGCGCGAGCGGTGCCGCAGTGCCCCGACCCGGGGTTTCGGCGCTCTGCGGACGGGTGGCGAGGATCGTCCGCGTGCTCACCGTGCGGTCGCTGAGCCTGGGCGTGGCCACTGTCGGAGCACTGGCGCGGCGACGCAGCGCCGCGGACTACCGCGGCGCGTGGCTGGTGGACACGATCACCGACCTCGGTCCCGCGTTCGTCAAGGCCGCTCAGATGCTGAGCACCCGTGCCGATCTCGTTCCCCCATCGGTGTGCCGCGCTCTCAGCGGGCTGTACGACGATGTCAGGCCGATACCGGCACGTGAGCTGATGCCGTTGCTGGAGCGTCGACTGGGCCTCGCGAATACGCGCGCGATCCTCGCTGACAACGCCCCCGTTGCAGCGGGCAGCATCGCCTGTGTCTACCACGCCACTCTCCCGGATGGCCGCGAAGTCGCTGTCAAGGTGCGGCGACCGGACGTCGCGCGAACGCTCGGCATCGACCTTGCCATCATGCGCGGCCTCACCCGGCTGGTGGCCCGCGTGCCGTTGCTGCGCGACGTACCCGCAGTCGACATCGTCGACCAGGTGACGGAGTCGGTCTACGGCCAGCTGGACCTGGTGGCGGAATGCGACAACCTGGAGCGCCTGCGCGTCAACCTGGCGAAGTTCCCCGATGTCCGAGTCCCGGCGGTCCACCGCGACCTGTGCGGTGAGGACGTCGTCGTGATGGAGTACCTCCAAGACCTGCGCCGGCTTCGGCCGGAGGACATGACCGAGGAATCCAAGGAGCGCGCCGTCCTCTCGGCACTGCACGCGGTGTACCAGATGCTCTTCCACGACGGGTTGGTCCACTGCGATCTGCACCCCGGCAACCTCTACCTGCGTCAGGACGGCTCGGTCGTGATCGTCGACGCCGGTTTCACGGTCCAGTTGCGACCGCAGGCGCAGGACAAGTTCGCCTCGTTCTTCCACCAGATGGCCAACGGCAACGGCAGGCGATGCGCGGAGATCGTCCTGTCCACGGCGAAGCCCGGTCCGAACGCGGACACCGGCGGGTTCTGCCGGGAACTGTCCGGCCTCGTCGAGTCCGTCTCCGGTGTCCGCGCCGCCGACTTCGACCTGGTGCGGTTCGCGACCAAGCTGTTCGACATCCAGCGGCGGTACGGCCTTTACGCCGATCCCCAGTTCGTCTTCCCCATCCTGTCGCTGATGGTGCTGGAGGGAACCGTCCGGGACTTCGCACCTGACATCGACTTCCAGCGCGAAGCGCTGCCGTTCCTGGCCCAGGGTGTCCTCGAACGGGCGATCCGCGCCTGGCAGGCGACCCTGCCCGAGCAGACGGCGGACGGTTCCGCTGCCGAGTAGCGACCTGACCGCACAACCGTCCGGTCAACCACCCGGATGGCTGACTGGACCGCCGATCTGGCCACGCGTACCCGGCCGCGCCCTATGCTGGAGAAGATGGGGAGCAGTGAGCGACTGGACGCGGGTTCCGAGGGATCCGGCCGGTCTGCCATGCGGGAACGCAACTACCGTCAGTACTGCGGCCTGGCGAGTGCCCTGGACGCGGTGGGAGACCGGTGGACCCTCCTCGTCGTGCGGGAGTTGCTGCTCGGCCCGCGTCGATACGTGGAGCTGCAGGCCGACCTGCCCGGCATCGGCACCAATCTCCTGGCCGCCCGGCTGAAGAAGTTGCGAGAGCTCGGCCTGGTCCGGCGAGCTGGTCACGCCCCGCACTCCTACGACCTCACCGCGGAAGGTGAGCGGATGCGGGACTCGGTGCTGGCGCTGTCCCGCTTCGGCATGGGACTGCTCACCGACCCGACGGCGGATGTCGTCGTCCGTCCGCACTGGGGTTTCCTCGCGGTCGCTGCCATGGCAGACGCGGACAGGCTGCCAGAACTGAGCGAGGCCTACGAGTTTCGCGTCGATGACGAGGTGTTCCACCTGGCGGTACGGGACGGGCATGCCCGGCCCGCGCGGGGCCCGGCGCCCGCGCCGGCGCTGGTGGCGACCACCGACGCAACCACCTTCGTCCAGATCGGCGCCGGACTGATCGACCCGATGGACGCAGTGGCCGCGAACCGGTTGACCTTGACCGGAGACCCGGCCGCGGCCGTGCGGTGCTCGGTCGTACTCGGGTTGACGAAGGCGCCGCAGGCATGAGGCTCTGTGACCGCCGTCGGCGGTCACTCGTACCCGGCTGGCTCAGCCGAAGCTCAGTCCTTACCCACGTTGATGTTCATTCCGCGCAGCTCGGCGAACCGGGTGCCACCCGAGCCGATCTGGATGGGCTTCTCCAGCTTGTAAAGCTGACCGCCGACGGCGAGCGGACGGCCGTCCGCCCCTGTGGTCTCGCTTTGGGCCCCTGGAGGGAAACTCAACATGCTAGCCACGAGCTTGGCAGGCGAGAGGGTGTCGAAGGTGAAGGGCCCCACGCAGTCGCCGCACCGGTCAAAGCTGATCTTAAAGCTCAGGAGCATCGTCTGCAGGAAGCCGTTCGGCCCCAGGTTCAGGACGCTCATCGGGGAGATATCGAAGTCCGGCAACTTGATCGTGATCTTGCCGAACAGCTCGTGGAAAGCCACTACCTCGTGGGTGAGCACCTGAAGCCGCACGAAGCTCGGTCCACCGATCAAGACTTTGATCGTGATCCCGCCCCGGAAGTCGAGCCTTGGCAACGGCGGGGGGAGGTTGACCAAAAGACTGGCACCGAACGCCTTGCAGCTGCAGCGGATTTCCTGCCCGATGGCCGGCAACAATATACGGTTCTCCGGAGACGGCTCCTGCCATTCATCGAGACCGTACGCCGCAGGCGTATTCATAAGGGTCCCCGCCGCCATGGAACCCGCCGCAACGGCGGCACCGGCCATTCCCACCTTACGCAGGAATCCACGACGGTCGTCGTCCTGAACCGGAGGGAGTTCAAGAGGGGGCAGAAAATTCTTATACCGATCGAGCATGGCTCTTCCCTTTTCGGTCGTCCGGCATCAGCCGGCGGTGTCAGACGCGTTCAGCGCCGATGACCTCATCAGGTGAGGCGGTTCGACAGTTCGCTCCAGCCCGATCGATCTGGCCTCGCCGCGGTTCCACTTCCTGGTCGCACTTGAATTTAAGATAGTTCCAGCCATCCGGCAGCGGAAGCGGGCGACATTCATTCGTTCGAGGGAGCTGCGGAAAAGATCCACATCGAAACGCCGCAGGTGGGGCACAGGGCAGACCCGGTGCCCCACCTGACTACGACATCTCACGAGCTACATCGACATCATTCCGTGGCGCCGAGGATGCCGGTAGGAAGCACATCACCGATGATGCCGCCCGACAGCACCGAACCCACCAGTTGGACCACGCTGTCCACCAAGTTGCCGTCACCGGTCGGCACCGAGGTTGTCGGACCGCCGTCAGACGGCTCGTTGGCAGGGTCCAGCGGGGTGCTCAGCGCGCAGCCTGCACAGGTCGGCGGAACCGTGCCGCCAGGAGGCGTCGTGCCTCCGGGGGGAGTGGTGCCCCCAGGCGGAGTGGTGCCGCCAGGAGGCGTCGTGCCTCCGGGGGGAGTGGTGCCCCCAGGCGGAGTGGTGCCCCCAGGAGGCGTCGTACCACCAGGAGCAACGATGATGACGGCTTGGTTGACCACCGTGATCGTGGTGGCCTGGTAGTGGATGACCGTGCCGGAAGGCACCATGATCACGCTGCCGGAAGGCAGAACGACCTGCACGGGCGCACCCGATCCCGGCACGATTGTGATCGTCGTGCCACCGTCGATCACAATCGTGGTGATCTGAGTGATGACAGTGCCACCAGGAGGCGTCGTACCACCAGGAGGCGTCGTACCACCAGGAGGCGTCGTACCACCAGGAGGCGTCGTGCACGGCGTGCACGTCATGCAAGACGACGGCACCGGCACACTCTCCCGGACGGCGAGATCACGCGGTCCGCAACGCTCCATCTCCGCGGCGGGCTCAGCGACGGGCTCCGCGACAGGCTCCGCGACAGGCTCCGCGACAGGCTCCGCGACAGGCTCCGCGACAGGCTCCGCGACAGGCTCCGCGACAGGCTCCGCGACAGGCTCCGCGACAGGCTCCGCAACGGGCTTCGCGACGGGCTCCGACACCACGACTTCGGACGACGGAACCGAACCGACCGCAACAGGCTCAGCCCCGTAGGCAGGCGAGAAAGCTGGTCCTATGACCAACCCCACCCCCACCAATACGACGCCAACAGCGCGTACCATTCTGGCCACTTCGGACACTCTCCAGTCTCTCTAGTCGCCACGCTTCGAGAAACACCCATGCGGTGCGACGGCGATACCATTGAGGACATCTGGAACTCTGATCTCCCAAACCCGGACCTACCACTTGGGCCGCCACTGGAAACACCAACAGGTGTCCCATATCCCCCGATAGATACCATCCGAAAAATATTGACTGCGGTCCGTTAGTGGCCCTGTTTCACACCTGTGGCCGAGGCGCGCCGGAAACACGAAGAGAAATCACGTAGACGGCTTGATCACAGCATTTGGCCTCATTGCGGCGACAGTCCACCCGCGCCGTGCCAGGAAGGCTTGGCGGACAACGGAGAGTCGTACACCGGCCGGTTCGGAGCCGGCACCGGTCGTATCCGGTCTCCTTGGGCATCGGCGATGTCGCACGGCCGGTTGTGCCCTGTCCGGCAGCCACCGGACGAGTTCGCGGATGGGTTGAGCATCGCAACGGTCCGCGGATGGGTTTCGTGCTGCCGCACAGCACGAAACCCATGGCATGCGGGCCACCCAGGGCAGATGAGGCGGCGGGAGGGAAGCACGACCGAACGCCGGTTCACAGCTGCTCAGGTGCGTGTCCTACCTCCATCGATCACAGGCGGTTGTTCAGACTCCCAGAGCCTCGGCGGCGAGGTGGGTGCCTTCCACCCTGGCCGCGATCTTCGCGAAGGCGGTGTCCCGAGAGGTCGAGGTGTCGTCACCGAACGGTGAGAACCCGCAGTCGTCACACGTGCCCATGCGATCGAGCGGGAGGTACTCGGCCGCTACCAGGATCCGGTCGCGCACCTGCTCCGGAGTTTCCACCACGGGGTTGATCGGGTCGGTCACGCCGATGAAGACCCGCTGGTCGGCCTGCAGGTTGCGGCTGATGATGTCGAGCACCCGGCGCTGGTCGGTCTCGCTGGCGAGCTGCAGGTAGAAGTTGCCGGCGGCCAGGCGGAACAGGTCCGGGAGCAGCTCCAGGTAGTCCACGTCCAGGCTGTGCACGGAGTCCTGGTCTCCGCCAGGGCAGGTGTGCACCCCGATCCGCTGCCGCTCGGCGTCGCTGAACTGGGCGAGCACGCGGTTGTTCAGGTCGATGAAGCTCCGGAGCAGTCCCTTCGAGGGATCGAGCTTCAGTGACAGCCGCCCCTCGGTGAAGTCCAGCTGCACCGAGGCCGCACCGCCGTCGAGCGCACGCCGGATGTCCGCGGCGGACTCCGCGACCAGATCGTCGATGAACTCCTTCCGCACGTAGCCCGGCACACCGTCCGCCGGGTACAGCAGACTCAGCGCGGACGGTGCGATCACCGCCTGCTTGATCGGCAGGTCGGTGTGCCGCTGCGCCCTCGCCAGGTAGTCGGCGGCATAGGTGCCGTAGCGGAACGGACCGCCGGTCAGCACGGGAAGCTGACGGGTGTGGCCGTCCTCGAACGGAATCGTCACCCCACCGGGGGCCAGCTTCTCGAAGCCGGCCAACGGATAGGTGACGAAGCTGGGCTTGGTCTGCTCACCGTCGGTGATGACCGTCGACCCGGTCTTCTCGAACCTGCGGATGGTGTCGCTGAGAGCCTGCTCGTACAGCTCGTCGAGTTCGGCCTGACCGATGCGGCCGGTCTGGAACTTGGCGACTCCGTCGATCAGCTGCTGGGGACGCGGGATGCTGCCGATGGGCTCTGACTGGATGGGCAAGGCGGACGCACCTTTCGTTCTGGGTTCTGCTCACGTTCCAACCGGGTCCCGGACGGAGCCCCGAGGGCTCATTCGATGTAGTGCGACAACGCGTCCCGCAGTTCGGCGGGCACGCTCACCGGCACGGTCCCCTGTTCGGTCCTGCTCATGCACGCGATGGTCTGGCTGCCCCTGGCCACCAGCTGCGCCACCGGACCCGAAGTGCGGTAGTAGTCGAACGTCATCGTCACCCTGTTGTCGCTGGTGCCCTGCAACGCCATGCGGAGCTCGACCGTGTCCGACGCGAAGAGCTCGTCGAAGAAGTCGCACTGGCAGGAGACCGTGACCAGTGCCAACGCTCCCCGCAGCGCGCGGAGCACACCAGGTGCGTGTTCCATCAGGAAACGTTCACGGCAATGTCCCTGCCAGCGCAGGTAGTTCGTGAAGTAGACGTTCCCGACGAGGTTCGTCTCCTCGAGAGTGATCACGTGCCGGTAGTCGAACGTCCTAGCCACGCTCACCGCTTTCCGGTGCGGCGACCAGCACGGCAACGGCGACCGGTGAGTCGACGCCGCTGATCGGCACCACCGCGGAAACGACGGTCACGGCCCCGGTGCGCAGCACCACCCAGCCCCCGTCGTAGACGCCGCCGAGGACGAGCGGTGCACCGGGCGGATAGCCGATCTTGGAAAGACACTCGACAGCGGTCCAGACCCTGGCTGCGGTGTGCGTGACCGGTTCGGTCAGCATCGTGCGGAGCTGCTCGATGAACGGTTCGAACCGTGAGCCGACCAGCCGCAGCCACTCGTCGCCGGTTCTCAGCCCGACCGCCTCCCAGTCGCACGCGACGCGGGCAGCGGCGGAGACGCTCAACACCATCCCGTTCTGGTAACTGCGGCATTCCCGTCCGGACAGATCCGCGGGACCGGCGTGGCAAGACCGGTTCTCACCGAACCTGTCGCCCGCACCGACCCGCACCGTCAACCGGGGAGCGGGAACCAGCGCGAGCACCGACCGTTCCAAGTAGACAGCGAGCAGTGCGGCGGACCACGGCCCGGACGCCGGCAACGGACCCGTGTCGCGCAGCCGCAGTCCCGACCAGCTGACCCGACGCCTGCCGTCGCAGTCCAACGCCACCACGTCCCAGACGTACTCGCCTCCACCGGCGTGCCGTTCCGACGCGAGCACCTCCACCGCCGCATCCGCGCCGGGTTCGACCGCGAAACGCTCACAGCCGACCGGCAGCAGCCGCCGGTGCGGCACACACGCCTGCAATGCGTGCACTGTCGCGTCGTTGCCGGTTGGATCACCCAGCAGGGTCAGGTCGTCGAGCCCTTGCTCCGGTGCGTGCAGCCGGAACCGGCAGTGCCGTGCGGCCAGGGCCGAAAATCGTTGCACCAGACGAAATCTGCCGGTGTGGAAGAACAGCGGGCCGTACAGTTCGTCTCCGCTCAGGGGAACCTCGCCTTCCGCCAGGTCCTCTTCTGGCAGAACCGCGCCGCTGACCCGCGTGAGAGGGAACCTCGCGCGGAAGTGGTCCACCTGACAACGTGTCTCGTCGCTGCGCAACACCACTAGGACGGCGTCGTCCTGACGCAAGGCGCACACCCGCACCATGCGAGCACCGTCCTCGGGGACGATCACTGGGTGCTCCAGCGTCACGTCGGCAATCTCCCGCAGCGGCCGGCCTGCCAACGCGGAGGCCACCTGTGCCATCGCCTCCATCCCCACCACGGCTGGCAACACGGCCAGTCCGTCGATGCGGTGGTCGCGCAGGTACGTGTCGCGGCCGAGATCCAACCGGGAGTCGGCCACCAGCTCGACTTCGGGCCAGTGCGCGGACACCGTTTCCAGGAAACGCCCGCCGAACCTGGCTTCCTCCTCGGCGAGCAGTCCGCCGAGCCGGCCGTGCACCGCGACCGTGGCAGGCAGATCGTTGGCGCACAACAGCTTGAGGAAGAGATCCACACCTTCCGCCACCGGGATCGGGGTCACGTCCAGGCGCAGCAGGGTGTCGAGCACCCCCAGCGACTCCCCCATCCCCGCACCTGACCACACCGACCAGTCCAGGTTGAGCACGCGGCAGTCCGGGAGTTCGACCGCGAGTCGTTCCGCCTCCGCCCGCAGCGCCCCGTTGGCGAAGGCGTAGTGGCACTCGCCCACCAGCCCGTGGCGGCCGATCACAGAGCCGAACGTCACCAGCAGCCGGAGCCGCCCGCGGTCGAGCGCGGCCAGGAGGTTGTGCAACCCGATCGTCTTGGGCGCCAGGTGGGTGGCGAACCGGGCGTGGTCCAGTGGGTCGAACCTCACTGGTTCGTTGACCCCGCTCGCGTGCATCAGGGCCGTGATCGGGCCGAGGCACTGTTCCAGGCGGCGCACGCCCGCCTCCACCGCCACGGGGTCGGCGACGTCCACCGACTCGTAGGCGACCCGCAGCCCCTCCGCCCTCAAGCGGTCCACGTTGGACCGCAGCAGCTCGTCGGTGTGCGGATCGGCTCTGCCTACCAGTGCCAGCGCGGCACCGCACCTCCGGGCGAGCGCCGCCGCACACTCGTAGCCGATGCCCTTGCCACCGCCACTGACCAGGAGCACGTCCTGCTCTTCCAGCGGCAGTTCGCCCTCGGCGAGGTGCCACACGGGCCGATGCCTCGGTTCGGTGGCAACCCCCTCGGCGTCGAGCACGACTTCTCGCCACTCTCCAGCCGCCACGACGGCGTGGCGAGCGGCCGCACGAACTCCGTCGGAACTGGGCGGTACGCGCAGCAGCGTGATGCCCAGTCCTGGATGTTCCATCCGCAGGCTGCGCAGGAATCCACTCAGACCCGAACCGTGGGTGATCACCACCAGCTCGCCGGAGCCGAGCGCCGAGCTCACCGCCGAGAGCAAAGTGCCGACCACCTCAGGGGCCGTCGGGTCGGGCAGGTAGAGCAGGTCGGCGGTGTCTCCAGAGCCCGCATCCGATCCGCCGAACAGCACATGGATCTCGTCGGCCAGCCCGGACGTCCGTCCGTCTGCCACGTGCGTGCGCCAGCGACGGGTTTTGCCCGGTGAGTCCGGCTCGACGGCTGGGCCGGTCTCCTCGACGAAGCACCGGATCCAGGACGCCACCCCGGCGACGGGCTCGTTCTCCCCGCCCGTCTCGGCTGCGGGCAGGCTCTCGATGGTCTCGATCAGCTCGGCGATCGACGCGTCGGCCATGGCCAGCGGCGCGACGGGGCGCTCACGGCCGGCCGCGTCGACCGCGGCGAGGACGAGCTGGGTGACCGCGAGCGAGGTCATGTGCAGATCACCGAGCAGGCGAGCTCGCGGGTCGAGCGACGCCACGTCCAGCTCACTCGCCTCGGCGAGCAGTTCGAGCACGACCGTCCGCGGGTCCCTGGACTCCTCTGCCGGGGCAGCAACCTCGGCGGAGGTGATCACGGTGGCGGGCAGGACCTCGATCGGCCTGACGCTGGACACCGACGAGCAGGGATTGGCCAGGAACCGGCGGTCGCGCCAGATGTCGATCGGTCGTGCGGGCCGGTCGGTGAAGACGGGGGTCAGGTCGTGCAACGCACCCGCGGCGAAGAGCGCCGCGACCGTGTCGGCGAGCGGCCGGTCGTCCGGCGAACCGGCGTCGACACCGACCACGGGTACCGAGCAACCTCCCGCGACCAGAGCCGACAGCGTGCGCCCTGGGCCTGCCTCGCAGAAGAGGTCGGTGTCCGGAAGCGCCTCGTCCATCGCCTGCCAGAACCGCACCGGAGCGGTGAACTGCTGTCCCAGCAACTCGCCGATGTCGTCCTGTGCGCTCAGCGTGCGTCCGAGCACCGTCGAGACCAGCCTGGCGGCCGGGGCGCGGAAATCGACCGACTGCAGGAACGGCTTGAACTCGGCGGCGGCGCCCGCCATCGCGGGCGAGTGGAACCCGTGGGTGACCGGCAGGACCACCGTCTGCGCGCCCAGCCGCGCCGCGCGTGCGGCGACCTCGTCGATGGCGGCTCGCGCACCGGCGAGCACCTGCGAGCGTGGCCCGTTGTAGCAGGCCACGACCAATCCCGTGCCTTCGCACAGCCCGTGTGCCGTCGGCACATCGGCGACGACCGCCGCCATGCCAGTATCCCGAGGACCGAAGACCTCCATCACCCTGGCACGCTCACGCACCAGCCGGTCCGCGTCTCCAATGGACAAACAGCCCGCCCACACCAGTGCGGCGACCTCACCGAGGCTGTGACCGATGACGGCACCGGCCCGGACACCCAGCCGGTCGAGCCAGCGCAGTGCGGCCACGCTCGCCCGGAAGATCGACGGCTGTGCGATGGCGGTTCCCCGCGTCCCCGCCAGTTCCTCGTCCAACCTGAGCTCGCCACCGGTCAGCGCGAGGTCCCGGCCGAGCGCGCCCAGCTCCGCTCTGACCGGTGCGCCCTGACCGGGCAGCAACACCGTGACCCTGCCCGCGACGGCCGTGCCGAGGAAGACTCCGTCCTCGGCGGTCAACCTGCCTCGTGGTACGGATCCGACGCGCTGAGCCGCCGCCACGGCCCGTTCGGCCAGCTGCCCGGGCGTGGTCACCACCAGGGCGACCCGATGCTCACCGGGCGCGACGTCGCGGCCCCACTGACAGGCCAGGTCGTGCAACTCCGCCTCGGAGAGCCGGGGAGCCAGCTCCGCGACCCGTTCGAGGGTGGCGCGTAGTTCGGCGGCATCGCTGCCCGCGAGGACGAACACGTCGGTGCGCGGCGTCGGGCGGGGGCGCGACCTGATCGGCGTCGAGACGGTACGAGGCGGTGACACGACGGGATCGCGCAGCGCGACGTGGGCGTTGATGCCGCCGAACCCGAAGGAGCTCACCCCGGCCAGCCTCGGTCCGGCCGGCCACGGTTGCGCCTCGGTCAGCGCGCGAAACGGTGACCCCGCGCTGGTGAGGACGTGGTGGGGCCGTTCACAACCGGTGGTGGGTGGCAGCACGCCCGACGCGATGCTGAGAGTGGCCTTGATCAGGCCCGCGACGCCGGACGCGGCTTTGGTGTGGCCGATGTTGGCCTTGATCGAACCGACGGCAGCCTGATCACGTGCTCCTCTGCGCAGTTCGGCGAGGGCGCTCAGCTCGGTTTCGTCACCCACGGCGGTCCCAGTGCCGTGTCCTTCGATCAGACGCACCTCGGCGGGGTCGACGCCCGCCATGTCATAGGCACGGCGCAGCGCGAGCAGCTGTCCCTGCTTCTCGGGTCTGGTGATCCCTCCGTTGCCATCGGACGACAGACCCCATCCGGTGATCTCGGCGTAGACCCGCACTCCCGCGGCACGTGCGTCCGCGGCGCGCATCAACACCACGACGCCGCAACCCTCGCCGGGGATGAAGCCATCCGATCGCTCGTCGTACACCCGCATCGGCCCCGCGGTCAGCGCTCCGGTCTTGGCGAAACCGACCAGCTCGAACGGGTCGATGCTGAGGTCGACGCCGCCGGCGAGAACCACGTCGGCACTGCCGTCCCGCAACGACCTGCAAGCGGTCACGACCGCGAGCAGCGCCGAGGAGCAGGCACCGTCCACTGTGTACCCGCCGCCGTGGAGGTCGAAGTGGTTGCAGATCCGGCCCGCGATCGTGTTGGACAGCGCACCCGCGAGGGTCTCGTCCCCGACGGCGGGGAACGGCGCGAGGTAGTGCGTCTCGGCCCGGCCGAGCAGCAACCCGGCCTGCTCGGCGGAGATCTCCGCCTCCGCGAGCGCGGCCGTGAGCACGTGCCGCACATAAGGCCAACGCAGCCGCATCGTCGTCGCCCTGGTCACCTCGCCGGTCAGGCTGTTGCCGAACACGACCGCGACCTTGTCGCGCGCGAGGCCTTCCGCACCGGGCCAGCCCGCGTCGGCCAGCGCACGACCGGCCGTCTCCAGCGCGAGCCAATGCGCCGGGTCGGTCATGCGGTATGACGGCCCGGGAATCCGGAACGCGGCGCGGTCGAACTCCCAGCCCTCGATCAACGCCGCCATCGAGCTGTAGATCCGGTCGGTGGCGGTGCGGTCGGCGTCGTAGTAGTCAGCGAGGTCCAGGCGTTCCCGCGGAATCCGCCGGAACGCCTGGCGCTGGTCCAGCACCATCTGCCACAGCTGCTGCGGATCGTCCGCGTCCGGGTAACGGCAGGCCATTCCCACGATCGCGATCGGGTCAGCGTCGTCGCCGCGCCACACGGCGCCGTTGTCTATGCCGCCGTTCATACCCGGCCGTTCGCGCCGAGAACCGGCACGCCGACTTCTTCGATGCGGTCGCGCACGACCGCGTCGTACTTCTGCGATGCCTGCGCGGGCACCTCAACGGTCTGCCGCCACGAGAGGACGGCGAGGCCCACGCCGCGCAAGGCGCACACCGCCACCAAGGCGAAGAACAGACCGAACACCACGTGAAGCTGCATCAGCACCCCGTACGCCGCCGCGGTCGCCAGTCCGAACAGAACCTGGTTGCGCGGCTTGGAAGGCGACGTGGACGGGTCGGTGATCATGTAGTTGGTGAACAGGATGAACGCGGTTCCGGTGATCGGCAGGATCGCGCTGACGAGCGACAGGTCGGTGAACGCACAGCGGAGCACGGCCTGCAGGACGAACCCACCGACCCATCCCAGGATCAGTGGGATCTTCTTCGTCAGCTTCGCGTTGAGCATCGTGCCGGCCGCGAGCAGGATGACGGGGATCAACCAGTCGACAAAGCCTCTGGTCCACTCCGTGAACTGGTAGGGCGGGGCGATGCTCACCCAGGGGAACACCAGCAGCACCACGACGATGCCGGTGTTGCTGGGGTTGAGCACGTGCCGCAGGCGGCCGTTGATCTTCACCCGGATCAGGTACTTGCTCGCCACCGCGATCACCACGGCCAGCACGATGGGCATCAGCCTGTCGTTGGCGTACAACAACATCGCGCACGCCAGGCCGCCGATGTAGGCGGGCAGCAGGAAGTCGACCACCGAGCCCACCGGACCGAGGTAACGCGGCCGCCGTCCGAGCGAGGCCGCCTCGATGGACTCCAGCAGAACCTCGACCCCGAGGGCGACCAGCACCGCGACGACAGGAGTCAGGTACGCCTGCTCGAAGCCGAGCAGCGTGTGACCCACGACGGTGAGCACCGAGATGGACAACCCGAACCGGCGCAACGCGGCGCTGCGTGGATCCTTCGGCTTGCGGTGCCCCGCGGAGCCGTTCTGGTCCGTCGTCTTCCGTAGCAGCGTTTTCACTTGCCCTCCACCGTGGTCGTGCCGTCCGCGTGCAGCAGAATCCGGTGCCAGCCGGGAGTCACGTTCACCGTCGCCGCGTGCTGCTGACCGCAACCGTCCCGCCAGGACACCTCAACCGGCAGCGGGCCGTCTCGCATGTCTCCGAGACCGAAGACCAGGTCGGGAGCGTTGACGCCGTTGTGCCCGTTGGCCGGGTAGACCTGCTGGGAGTGCTTCGTGCCGTCCGGAGCAGTCAGGACGGCGGTGGCGCCGATCGCCGGTCGGCTCACGCCTTCGCTGCTTTCCGCGCACGTGCCGACGCCCGCGGGCTGGCGCAACCTCAGTCCGACGAACTCGCCCGCCGACTGCGACGTGTTGCGGTACAGCGTCGACTGGGCCCACTGGTTGGCCACGACGAAGTCCAGGCGGCCGTCACCGTCCACGTCACCGACCGCGAAGGCGCGGCTGACCGCGTCGGTGCCGACACCGACGAGGTCGGCGACGTCGATGAACCGCCCACCGCCACTCCGGGTGAAGAACGTGTTCGGGTCGTGGCCCGACAGACCGTCCTCCTCGGTGAACCGCGGCCACAGCGCGGGATTGCCGAGGATGAGGTCGTTCGACATGGCCGCCTCCTGCATCTGCGGCCACCGGTTCGTGGTGCCGCGGATGAACCCGGTGGCGTGCATGACTTCCGCCGCACCGTCGTTGTCGAAGTCGGCCGCCTTGACGTCCCAGCTCCAGCCGGAACGGGACAGTCCGAGTTCCTCGCTGCGGTCGTCGAAGGGGGCGACGCCGCGCCGCAAGGCATCCCGGTCGCCCGTGCTGATGAAAGCGAAGTTGCTTTCTTGCAGCGCGTAGGGCTCGGTGATGTTGCTGACCAGGATGTCCGGCATGCCGTCGTGGTTGAGGTCGGCGAAGCTCGCACCCATGCCCTTGAAGGAGTCCTTGCCGACCACTTTGGACTTCGGTGTCAGCGCGTGTTGTTCGCCGTGCGACTCCCGGAACCGGATCTGGCCCGGTACGGAGACGTTGACCAGCAACTGGTCCGGGCTGAAGTCGTTGGCGACGTAGAGCTCGGGCAGGCCGTCCTGGTCGATGTCCTGGGCTGCTGCCGCGAGCGTCCACCCGGTGTTCCGCGAGTCCCCCTCGACCGGGTTGACCGCCTCCGCGTAACGCACGTCGGGTGCGTTCCCACCCGTCGTGCCTGCGAAGCGGAAGTAGCGGTGGGTACCGCCGTTGTACCCGTCGGACAGCGAGTCGGTCATGACCAGCTCCGGCTGCTGCGCCGTGGGGTCGAGCACCCGCGCCCCGTCGGGGAAGTAGTTGCCGAAGAACAGGTCGAGGTGGCCGTCCCCGTCCAGGTCGGCGATCGTGGCGGCGTTGGTGTTCCACACCTGCGGCGGACTGACGAGCTCGCGTTCGGAGAACCCGGCCGCCGCGGGCGCACTGCCCGGCGTTCGCAGGAACAACACCGGCGACCGGCCCCAGTAGTAGACGACCACGTCTTGCCAGCCGTCCTCGTTGAGGTCGGCGGGAAGACATCCCATCGGGGCGACGTAGTCGGCGTACGGCAGCGTGGTCGGTGCGAGGGTGAAGGCCGCGTACCTCTCACCGGTGGTGGGTGCCGGTTCGACGGTAACCGTGTCGGTGCGTGGATCGACGAGGCAGATGTCGTGCGAGACGACACCACCGTCCACAGCGAACAGACCGGCCCCTGCGCCGACGGAGGACACCCAGTTGCGGATCTGTTCGTAGGCGGGTGCCACCGTCCGGATCCGGCGGTCGCCGTCGCGGTCGGCGGGACTGATCGCGTGGTGGTCGAACCCGAAGCGGGCGGCAAGACGGGCGCGGTCCTCGGCGGCGACCGACGGCGGCTGGGCCAGGACCCACGCCAGCACGCAGCACAGCGCTGCGGCGATCTTCGGCACGAACCGGCGGAACCCCGGAGCGGAAAGCACCTTCACGACGGCCGCCCTTCCATGTTGTCGGCCCACAGATTCCGGATCCCGGCGCGCCACTGCTGGTACTGCGCGGACGTACCGTTCGCAGGACCGAGGGCGTGCTGCGAACGGTTCGCCCACGATCCGGCGACGTCGGCGGTCACACCGGCCAAGATCGGCGCGGCCAGCCGGGTGTGTTCGGGCACGACGCCGGAGATCCGGCGTGCCTCGCAGGCGAAGGAACATCCCTGCGCGAGATCGGCCCGATACTCACCGGCGAGCAGAGCCAGCGACTCCAGTTCGTCAGCTCGCACGCCACCCGCGTAGGTCGCGGCGAGGCCGACGCCACTCCACAGGTCAGGCCGGCGGTTCCGGGGGAAGTCGTTGATGCGCAGGGCGACCGCTTCGGGATCCGCGCACTCCTGGAACCACAGCGACCTGCCGACCCCCTGGTCGCGGACGGCTCGCTGGTCCTCGGTCAGCCCGCGCTCGACGACCTTGCCGCCGATGACCCGATCGGTGTGGAAGAAGCCCTGGTGAAATCCGTAGCCGTCCCAGGCGAGCCAGCGCAGCAACGGATCCTTCACGACCGCGCGCCCCCAGCCGGGGCGCAGTCGCAGCCTGGCGAACGCCCAGCCCACCCCCACGTGCACCAGGTGCGGATAGTCGCTCGCCGGTCCGCGCAGCAGGGCTCGCGTGTTCCTCCCGCCGGACAGCGTCAGGATGTCCAAGACCGCGCAGGCCATGCCGGCGCCCTCGTAGGCGAAGCCGCGCAGTGGAACGTCGATGCGCTCGATCTCACTGGCCAGTCGGTCGTCGGCCGGCCAGGCCACGGCCGCGTTGAACCCTTCGAGAAATGACCGACCCGCACGTTCCAGCGTTTCGCGCGCCGAGCCGGTCCGCAGCCGGAACCGGCGCCTCCCGAAGTCGACCTGCTCGAGTTCCTGACCGAGTGCCGCCACCAGAGCCCGGCGAGTGCGACTCGCCGCCCTGGGACGAACGACAGCAGTTCGGCGCTCTCTTGCAATTTCCGTCGTCAACCTGGACCGCCATTTGCTCTCAGCCGCCCGCCACAAACGACAGACCGCACGGCAAATCGATTGATGCCACAATCATGCCGATCGTCCAGGCGAGCGAAAACCAGTGCAGAACAACGTTTGCAGACTTCCCGCGGGTCAGCCACAAAGAATCAAAAGCAACCTCGTACTACTATTTTTTAAAGTTCATTCCTGCTGGCCGCCTACAGCTAACAGCAGGCATCCGGAGGTCGCGCGTCCGCAGCGGGACATTCACCCGGAGTGGTGACAGCAATCTCTTTCGCCTCAAACGCTGCCGCGCCACGCGGGCAGGGCGCAGCCGCAACGCATCGCGGCGCGGTCGACGGGGGACGGGAACATGTGCAGCATCATCCCGACGATCATCGGGAGGAAGACGATCGCGTTGTAGAACAGGTGGAGCTCCACCCGTGGCACGACGAGCTGGGCGATACTCGTGGGCGTGGACCTGCCGGACAGGTGGACACCGGTGACGACCTGGAGCAGCAGGAGCAGATGCTCGAAGTGGTGCCAGACCTGGACCCCCAGCGAAATGGTCCACCAGCTGCGGCCGCTGCCGGTGAATCCGGGTCGCAGGACGATCAGTCCGACCAGCATGACGAGGGCATAGCCGTAATGCAGCGCCTCGGAGTGCACCAGCCACGGAAAAGCCACCCCCAGCAGTCCGCGTGCCTCATGCACCGGCCATCCCAGCGCGTAGATCTGAAAGGCCTGGGCGAGATGTTCCGCCCAATGCCCCAGCACGATCACCAGAAAGGTGATCAGCGCGGTCCTGTGCCATCGGGTGTTGAGCGCAGCGAACCGGGCGAGGCCGCCGGTCCGCGTCCGGACATGAGCCATATCGGCCGGTCCTTTCCATCGCGATCTGCCGCCACCGGATGAACCGTCACCAGTGTGATGAACGGACAACCTGGCACCGGTCGCCGTTGCTCGCAATCGGATCGCTCTGCCATACCCCAGTCGGGTGACCGGAATCCCCCATGCAGCCGGAAGGCCGCTCACCGTGATCGGTGAGCGGCCTTCCGGTCGGGAGGAGCGTGAGAAGAGAACCTCTTATCCCCTCACGCTCCTGTCAACGTCCACAGAGGATCAAGTCCGGTGTGGACACGTGCATCACTTGTCGACGGCGTCTCCGAGCACGCCGGGGACACCACCGGTGGTGGCGCCGACCTTGCCGGTCGCGTCGGCGGTCTTGCCCGCGACCGCGGGGACAGCACCGGACAGGGAGCTCATGCCGCTGGGGTCGGACATCAGCGGCGCGGAGTCGTTGCTCCGCGCGGTGGCAGGCCCGTCGCCGCCGAGGTCGATTGGGATCACCGAGGCCGGAACCGTGCCCACCTGCACGTCGGTGACATCGGCGACGTGGTTCGACACGGTCGCCATCACCGGCAGCGTCAGGTCCTTGACCTGCGGGACCAGACCCACCGGGATCTGCAGCGGCGATGCGGCGGCCGGGGTGCCGCTGACGTCGCTGTCCACCGCGCTGAGAGTGGTGTTGTCCACGTGCGACAGGGCACCGACGCCCCAGCCGAAGACCTCCGGGTCAGCCGCAACGGGGACGTCCACGATCGCGCCGTTGAGGGCGCTGCCGTCGCCGACTGCGGTCTCGTCGCCACCGGTCTTCGCCGTCAGGTCGTTGACGACCCCGTTGGTCGCCGAACCGATGGCGGAGACGGCCAGGCCGAAGATCTGCGGCATGGCCTGCGCCTCGGCGGAGACGATGTCACCGGACACCCGCGCCACCCGTACCGTCGGTGGTGATCGGGCCACCCGCGGCGATGTCGGTGACGTTCTCGGTCTCCGCGGTGCCGCTGGCCATCGCCGTGATCGTGTTGCCGAACACCTGGGCCAGCGGCTGCGCCTGCGCGGCGATCACGTCGCCGGCGATGGCACCGTTGACGCCGGAGGTGTTGACCGGACCACCCGCGTGCGAGGTGACGTCGTTGTCGGCCTTGGTCTCGACGTTGCCGATCCACGAGACCGCCCAGCCGGTCACCGCACCTGCACCGCCAACCGGAACCTCGGCCACGTTGCCGCTGATGGCACCGCTGTCGCCGTTGGTGTCGGTCTGGCCGCCCGCGTCGACGTCGGTGAGGTTGTGGCCCAGGGCCTCGCCGTTGCCGCCCCACGTGGCGGAGATGGCGTTGACCTGCACCGGCAGCGCGCCGGGAACCTCGGCGACATTGCCACTGACGGCGCCCACCGCACCGGACGCGAGGTTGTCGCCGCCGGCGTCGACGTCGGTGTGCGAGTCGACGTGGCTGGTCGGGTGGCCGCCCCACGCGCCGGCGATGTTGAACACCTGCGCCACCGGGGCCACCGGAGCGGTCACGATGTTGCTGGAGACCAGGCCGCCGTCGTCGACGGTGTTGTTGTCACCGCCAGCGGTGACGGACTTGTCCTCCTTGTAGATGGAGGTGGGGATGCCACCCCAGGCGCCCGCGATGCCGTACACCTCGGCCACGGCCACCGGCACCGGGTTCACGATGTTGCCGCTGCCGACCGCGCCGTTGCCGGAGGTGTCGATGTCGCCACCGGAAGCGACCTTCTCGGTGTTGCTGCCGATCGCGGTCGGGATACCGCCCCACGCGGCCGCGATGCCGAGCACGTCGGCCGCACCCGCGGCCTGGCCACCGATGACGTTGCCAGCGACCACGGAATTGTCACCGTGGTTGTAGGTGTTGCCGCCGGCCTCGGCGTCCACGGTGTTCACACCGGTCGCCCTGGAGATGCCGCCCCAGTCGCCGGCGATGTGCGCGACCTGCACCGGCAGGCCGACCGGCACGTTGGCGATGGTGCCACCGCCGACCGAGCCGTCACCGTTGCTGACGTCGCCGCCGCCCGAGTCGGACGTGACCTCGTCGACGCAGGTGCTGGAGGTGATGCCACCCCATGCACCGGTGTTGCAGTGCACGGAAACCGGCGTCGCGGTCTGCGGGTGCGCGAGCGTGCCACCGACGACCGAGTTCTCGCCGCTGGTGACGACGTCACCGCCCGCCGCGGACTTGACGGTGTTCACACCGACCGAGTCGGACAGGCCGCCCCACGCGGCCGCGGTGTTGAAACCGGTGGCGGGCAGGCTGACCGGGGCGTCGGCCACGGTGCCGCCGACGAGCGAGTCGGCACCGCCGGTCTTGTCGCCACCACCGGCGACGGAGTCGTAGTCGTTGGTGCACTCGGATCCGGTGATACCGCCCCACGGGCCGGTGGTGCAGTTCACCGCGACCGGACCGGCGACCTGCGGGTGCAAGACCGTGCCGGCCGCCGCCGAGTCGTCGCCGCCAGTGACGACGTCGCCGCCCGCGGCCGAGGTGACGTGGTTCGCGGAGGTGGCGAAGGACTCGCCGCCCCAGGCAGCGGCGGTGCCGAGGACGTTTACCGGCGTGGAGACCGGAGCCTCACCGACCCAGCCCCCCGCCAGGGAACCGTCGCCGTCGGTGGTCGCGCCGCCACCGGCCTCGGACTGGAGGTCGTTGACGCACTTCGCGTCGGTGATGCCGCTCCACGCGCCGGAGGTGCAGTTCACCGCGACCGGACCGGCGACCTGCGGGGTGAACACAGTGCCGCCGACGACCGAGCCCTCACCGCCAGTGGTCGCGTACGAGTCGGTGGCCCGGCCGGCGTTGTCGGTGCCCGCATCCGCAAGAACCGTGTTGTGCGACACCGAGTTCCCGATCCCGCCCCAGCCGGCCGCCGTGCCGTCGACCTGGACGGGCAAGGCCACCGGGGCACCCGCGGCCGTGCCGGAGACGACACCCTCGGTGCCGTCGGTGGTCAACTTGCCGGGCGAGCTCGCGTGCTGGACGGTCTCACCGTGCGCCGTGCCGGTACCGCCCCAGCCGGCGCCGGTGTTGTTGACCGCGACGGGAACCCCGCCCTGAACGGCGACGATGTTGCCGGAGGCCGCGGTGTGGTCACCTGACGTCGTGATCGCGCCACCCGTGACGCTCTCCTGCGTGGCGTGGTTCTCCACCGTGGCGTCGGACAGCGTGCCGAGCGCGAGACCGGTGACCATCACCGGCGCCGTGACCGGCGCCGCGACGACGTTGCCCGCGACGGGCTCGCCGCTGCCGCTGGTCGTGAT
Organism: Lentzea roselyniae; assembly: GCF_039537795.1. Taxonomy (NCBI): domain Bacteria; kingdom Bacillati; phylum Actinomycetota; class Actinomycetes; order Pseudonocardiales; family Pseudonocardiaceae; genus Lentzea; species Lentzea roselyniae. Next base: position 41,018 of record NZ_BAABBE010000023.1, on the reverse strand, counting down.
GGGGCCACCCTGCTGGTGCACCTGGTGCGACTCGTTCACCACGTGCGAGTCACCGGCCGCGCCCACGGCCCAGCCCGAGACGTCGACCGGCACCGAGACGTTCGGCGCCACCACGTTGCCGCGCAGCAGCGGCGCGGTCTCACCGCTCACGTCGCGGAGGACGTCGTCGGTGGTGACCACGGTGTCAATGATCACCGGGACGTGCACCTGCTCGATCGGGGTACCGACACCGATGTTGCCGACGCGGATCGGCACGCTGGCACCACCGTCCAGAGGCGACGGTGGCAGGTCCGGATTGACCTGTTCCTCGGCGGAAGCGATGCCGGTGCCGAGCACCAGCATTCCGCCCGTGATCAACGCGGACTTCAGCCACGTCAAGCCCAGACATGCATGGGTGGAGCTCCTCTTTCATCGTGGATAAGCGTGAAACGTGGACGTCGTCGCACACGCGCAATCACGAAGAACGACCGGGCCGACACTCGGAAGGAGAAGAAACGAGGGCCGGACCCGGCCTCGGCGCGAGACACTATCCTCGCGAGACGCTCAGCTGCGACACGAAAAGCACAAACGAACCAGAAAGTGGCGTTTACTCATCCAGAAGACTGGGAATATCAGCACTGCACGTAGCGGCGCATGCCCACCTTCCCTCTGGCCACCCCAACGGGTGTCAATCTGTCCCGTTAATCTCAACGGGTCACAGTCACCCGCACGGGGAACGCCCACATCGCAGTGCAGTGCGGTGCAGTGCGCGTCACCAGCTTCTTCACGGCATCGGCGAGTTGCCCATCGAGCGTGATCAACGCATCTGCCTGGAGCTGGGTCAGAGCGACGTACTCGGCGTCAGAGGTGTCGGGCCACCCGAGTTGGTCGGCGACCTTCCAAGCCACGCTCTGAAGGACACGGTCGCCGAGCAGCCGAATCCGCAGCCCGCGTATGCAGGTGAGCCGTTCCTCGGCATCCTTCTTCGTCATCTCGCCGCGGCGCAATGCTTGGTAGAGAAGCGACAACGTCTGTGAGCGAAGAAGCGCCGGGGCCAGGATCTGGTGTCCGGCGCCGATCACGACCTGCTCGTGAGCCAGGCGAATGGCCACGTCCGGACCGATCACGTACTTGGTCATGAGAGCTCCGCGAGCAACCGGGCGAGTTCGGCCGGCTTCGTGTGCATGGGCCAGTGGCCGGAGTCGATGTCGACGAAGTCGAGGTTCTTGACCTTGGCGAGTTCAGGCACGTCGCCCGCGTTGATCCACTCCTTGGCCTGGGCGGGGGTGAACCCGGGGCAGATGACCACGACCGGGACCTCGAAGCGTCGCTCGTCGGTCAGCCGCACGATGCCGGTGGCCACGCCCTCGGGAACGGGGATGGCGGCGGCGGCGAAGGCGCGCCTTGCCTCCTCGTCGAGGTCGACCGAGTCCGGACCTTCGAACGGGCCCCATCCGGGGAAGGGCATGACACCGCCCCGCAGCTCGAAGAAGTCGGCGTAAGGCTTCCCGTCGGCCGCCGGGAAGCCGCCGACCAGGACCACCTTGGAGATCTTGTCCGGACGCGCGTCGGCAGCCAGCCAGGCCAGGGTGCAGGCGGCCGAGTGCCCGACCACCATGGCCTTGTCAGAGGCCTCGTCCACAGCGGTGAGCACGGCCGCCAGCTGGTCGTCGAGTGTGGCGGAGGAGGATCCGTCACCCTGGCCTGGCAGCGTCAGCGGCACGGGGCGGTGGCCGCGTGACCTGAGTGTGGACGCGACGCCGGCCCAGGCGGATCCGTCGAGCCAGAGGCCGGCGATGAGCAGGACGTCCATGATCAATTCTCCTCATTCTGCGTGGTCAGGGGTGCGGCGGTGCAGTGAGACGTCACGCTAGAGGCAATTCCGGACGATCTGCTTCCGGTTCATCGGGCGATCGCCTAGCCTGCCCGAGTGCCGAGCGATCTCAGTCCCACCGCACGGGCACTACGCGCCCTGGAGTTGCTCCAGGCGCGCCCCGGCACGACGGCAGAACAGCTCGCCGAGAGACTGGGGGTCACGGAGCGTGCCGCCCGCCGCTACATCGGGATCCTCCGAGAGGCAGGCATCCAGGTCGAGTCGAGCCGAGGGCCGCACGGCGGGTACCGGCTGCGGCGCGGAACGCGGCTGCCGCCGATCGTGTTCACCCAGGCCGAGGCGCTGGGACTGGTCATGGCGGTGCTCGACGGCCAGCCGGCCGCCACCGAAGCCGACGACCCGGTCGGCACGGCCCTCGACAAGGTCATCCAGGCGCTGCCCGAGAACGTCGGCCGGCAGGCCGCCACCCTGCGCGAGCACGCCACAGCCACGCTCGACTGGCATTCGGCCCGCCCGGATCCCGCCATCACCAGCGCACTCGTCGCCGCCGTCGCAGCCAGGCATCGGGTGCTGATCGCGTACCGGAGCGAGACCGGCAACACGTGGAAGACAGAGGTGGACCCGTGGGCCGTCGTGGTCCGCCACGGGCGCTGGTACTTGTTGTGTCACTCCCATCGCGCGGCCGCGATCCGCACCTATCGGGTCGACCGGGTTCGCACGGTCAGGCAGACCGCGCACGAGTTCGATCCGCCCGCCGACCTCGACCCGGTCGCGGCGCTGGAGGAGAACCTGGGCACGGGCTGGGAGTTCCCCACCCGCGTCGTGTTCGACGCCCCGCTGGCCGAGGTGGCACCGTGGATCCGGCCTCCCATGGGACGGCTTCAACCGTCGGAGGACGGGTGCGCTCTGGTCGGCAGCACCAGCAATCCGGCGATGTACGCGCAGGAGTGGCTGGCGACCGTGCCGTTCGCCTTCCGGGTCGAGGGTGGGGACGAGCTGCGGGCCGCGGTCGCGGCGGTCGCGACGCGCTTTGCCGCGGCCCTGGCGCCGCAGGACGGGTAGCGGCCTGCATCCCGGCGCTCGTCCGCCACACCTTCCCTGCGATGGGAAGGGAATGTCCGATGCGGGAGATCGCGGCGAAGGACATGCGGCGGGTGCTCGACCTCGTCCACGCGGTGCACGAGAACACCACGGCGGTTGTCCTGCCACAACAGGTGCTCGCCGCAGGTCGTCCGTGAGCACCCGGTGTTGCACGCCTACCAGGCCGGGCTGGTCGACCGACACACCTCGGTCGCACTGAGCGACCTGGCGACCGGCAACAGCTCATCCGGCTTCGGCTGTACCAGGACTTCCAGCGACCCGCCGGCATCACCGGCGTCTCCGTGGACGCCGTCGCCAAAGCGGCCGGCGTCACCCGCACCGCCGTCACGACGAACCCCGGCCGCTGGCGTTCGATCCTCATGCCGGTCGATGCCTCCCCGAGCCTGTCCGCGCCTGCAAAAAGCGCGCCGAAGCCGCCATCCGCGCCCGCTTCGCCGAGATCACCCGCTACTTCCTCACCGGACGCCCCGGCACCGAGGATCTCGACGTCGATCTCCTCGCCCACCTGCTGCTGGGCACGTTGGAAGAAAGCGGCAAGCTCCTGCTCAACGACCCCGCCACCTACCCACCGGACCGCCTCACCGCCATGGCGCGGCAGCCAGTTCAGCACGAAGGACAGCCACCAGTTCCCGCGCACGGTCCGTGCCGCCCCCGAGTTCGGTGCGCCTTCTCCTTCTCCGGCAAGGACGGATCCGGTTGGGTCCAGTCGTCCGCGCAGTGGACGGCGCCGCTGTAGGAGACGCCGCGCGGCGCGAGACCGATCAGTCGTGGTGCACCCCGATGCCTGCGGCCTGTGAGCGCAGGACTTCGGCCGGCATCTCCATGCCGGAACCCTGATCCTGCCGATCGTGATGCCGATGGTGCGGCGAAAGGACCCTCCTGTAACCGCTTCTGTCGACATCTCGTGGCACAACGCGCACATTTCGCGCACGATCCGACGACGTTGCCCCTGCATTGTCGAACCGTGACAGCGATGCATCGAAATCTCGACGGCAAAGGGCTTCGGTCGCTCGTCGTCGCTGGGCTCGTCCTCGTGGCGGTGGCTTGCGCGCCGGAGCCCGTACCGAGCGTGGCACCGTCTGTCAGCTCGTCGGCGCGCGTTCCCGGAGACGGCAGCATCCCGGACAACGAGAGCATCTCGTTGAACGACAACGAGCACGCCGCCATCGCGAACCTCGACCCGGCGCTGCTGGCGGCGGTACGGGAGGCCGCGGTGGACGCCCAAGCGCAGAAGGTGGAGCTGAAGGTGACGTCGGGGTGGCGCAGCGCGCAGTACCAGCAGCGCCTCCTGGACGACACCGTCGCCCGGTACCGCAGTGAGAAGGAAGCCCGGCGCTGGGTGCAGACGCCGGAGAAGTCGAAGCACGTGACGGGGACCGCGATCGACATCGGTCCGACCAATGCCGCCGACTGGCTCATCCGGCACGGAGCGGACTACGAGTTGTGCCAGGCGTACGCCCACGAGATGTGGCACTTCGAGTTGCTGACGACCCGTGGCGGTCAGTGCCCCCAACCGATCAGCGCCCCGCCCGCCTGACCTCCGAACGCGGCCGCAGGGTCAGCAGTCCCTGCGGCCGCACCGCCCGAAGGCCATGGGTCTTCCCGGTCAGCCGGCGATCCGGTACGCGCGCGTGATCGTCACGTCACCGGTGTTGCCGGCCGCGTCGGTCGTCCTCGCCCGCAGCGTTGCGAACTGTGCGCCCTTTTCGTGCCGCACCAGCGCTTTGCCGCCGACCACCGGCGCCTGCCGCCACGTCCTGCCGTCGTCGAACGACACCTCGACCGCGAGCTGCCGCAGCTTCGGCGTGCCCGCCTGCTGTTCGATCTTCAGCGGCACCAGCAACGTCCGGCCGTGCGCGGTGCCGTTGCCGTCCAGTTCGGGCAGGAACCTCACAACGGTTTGCGCCAACGCGGTGAGCTTCGTGGTGCGCCGCGACTTGAACGTCCACACCGCACTGACCTTCGACGACAGCTCGGCGTCGCGGGTCTGCTCCATCTCGGCCCGGTAGGCGCCTTCACCCGGCGGGACGGTGAAGAGCGAGCGGCTGCGCCCGGTCGTCTCACCGATCTTCGTGCCGTCCCTGGACAACGTGATCCGCGCAGCCGTGGTCGCGCTGTGGGAGCGCCCGCCGTTGCTGTCGGTGAAGAGCGGCGCCCCGATCGTCATGTCGTCCTCGAGACGGGCGAATGTGCGGTACTCGACCCTCGGCACGGACGGTCCCAGCACGGGTGTGCCCAGCGTCAGCTCGTACTTCTGCCCCGCCTGCACGGTGCGGAACGGCGTGCCGGACAGGTACTGGAAACCACGTTGCTCGTGCGTGCGTTCGTAGTTCCAGGACCACTGGACACCCGACGCGGTCACCAGCTCGACCGCGCGCCCACCTGCCGGAACCCGGGTGTTGAGAACCTCACCGCCCGCGCCGTTGTCCGCGACCGGCTCCGCCCCGACGATGTAGAGATTGCCGGGCCCTTCATCGCGGAAGCCGACGGTCATCTCGGCCAGTTCGGCCGGCTCGGCGGTCCGCTCGTACCCGGTCGGCACCCGCCCCCGTTCCGTCCACATGAGACGGTAGGTCACCGGCGTGTTCGCATCGCGGGGTGTACCGGCGAACTGCTCCGCGATCGTGGTGGAGAAGTCCGGCGAGCCGGGTCCGAGCTGAGCGGTCCACAGGTGGCCGGCCAGGGAGGGGAAGAACCAGCCGTCGTAGTACCTGCCGCCCGGCAGGTTGCGGACGAACGAGATCGAGCCGGTCCCGCTCTTGGCGTTCGGATCCGGAGTCCTCAGCACGACCGGTTTCGCGGTTCTGGCGTCGAACGTGAGCGCGGTCCCATCCGCGGGCTGGAAGCTCGGGCGCACGACGTAGGCGAACCTCTCGTCACCCATGTCGATCAGAGTCCGCACCAGGTAGTCGCCTTTGGGCAGCCGCAGCTGCCGCATGCCGAGCTGCCCGATCGCGTCGTACCTGCGGCCTGTACCGGTGTTGATGAAGGTGGTCTTGTAGCCGGTGGTCGGCTGGCCGCCTGCGTCCAGCACGGTGAACGGGGCGTCGTAGCTCTCGACCTCGCGGTTGATGGCGACCAACGTGCGGGTTCCGGTGGACGTGCCCACCGAGCCGCTGTAGGTGCCGTCGGGCGCGTGGACCGCGGTGTCCGCGGTGAGCGTCACCTCGACCGCGCCGCCCGCCGGGACGGTGACCTTGTTGCCGGACAGCGTGAACATGCCCTCGGGTGCTTTGCCGCCGGGTCCGTTGACGTCCACGTTCAGGTCGAATGTCACCGGTGCCGCGCCCGAGTTGCGGTAGGTGAGTTGGCGGACCACCTTCTGGTCGTCGTCGTGCGGCCATTGCCGCAGACCGAGGTTCAGGTTGCTCGGCTCGACGATCACCTGCTGCGTCAAGGACTTCGGCACGTCGACCCGGCCGTTGCCCTGGTCGAACAGCCCGAGGTCCGGATTCGCCTTCGCCGACGCCGCCATCTGCGCCTTGATCCGCTGCCCAGGCCAGTCCGGGTGCTGCTGCTTGAGCAACGCCGCAACACCTGCCACGTGCGGGGTCGCCATCGACGTCCCGGACATCGCGACGTGGTCGGACGTCCCGGCTTTCGCGGCGACGATGCCGACACCGGGCGCGGTGACGTCCGGCTTCACCCCACCGTCCGCGGACGGGCCTCGGCTGGAGAACGAGGCGATGGTGTCATCGCGGTTCACCGCACCGACGGTCAGCGCCTGCTCGGCGCTGCCGGGCGAACCGATCGTGCCCGCACCCGGTCCGCTGTTGCCCGCCGCCACGACGAACAGCGCACCGCTCGCGCGCGAAAGCCGATCCAACGCCTCCTCGATCGGGTCGACCTGCGGGGTGTCCATGCCGCCCAGGCTCATGTTGATCACGTGCGCGCCCTGGTCCACCGCCCACTGCATTCCGGCGAGGATCCAGGACTCGGCGCCGCCCCCGCTGTCGTCGAGCACCTTGCCGTCGAGGATCTGCGCGTCCGGCGCGACACCGCGGTACTTCTCCCCCTTGCTCGCGATCGTCGACGCGACGTGCGTGCCATGACCATCCACGTCGGTGACGTCCGGCACGCCGGAGAAGTTCCTCTCCGCGACCTGCTTGCCGACGAGGTCGGGGTGCTTCTCGTCCACCCCCGTGTCGAGCACCGCGACCTTCACTCCCTTTCCGGTGAAACCGGCCTCCCACGCCTTGTCCGCGCCGATCTGCCTGGTGCTGCGGTCCACCGACACCTGGCGCCTGCCATCCAGCCACACCTTCTCGACGACACCCTGGCGCAAGGCATCCCAGGCGCTGCCCGACTTCGGCACATCACCGCTGACCGCACCCAGCGCCTCGATGCCCTGCCGCACGGACATGGCCGGCACACCGCCCGATCGCACGCCCGCCGCCGAACGCACGATCACGGGCACGGTGTCGCGCTTGGAGTCGTCGTAACCGAAATCCACCAACGACGTCACGTCGAACAACCGCCGATCGAGCTTCCCGCTCAACACCAACGGTTCCGCATCATCGGGGATCGCGAACTGGTGACCGTTCTCCTCGTATTTGTGCAACGGCACATTCGACCGGCCTGGCCCCGGCACGTACCCGACGACCCGGTCACCGTCGACCCTCAGCCGGTCACCGGTGACCAGTGTGACGCTGTGGTCGCGTTCTCCAGAACCCGTCGAAGGTTCCTCGGCGACGGCGACAGGTGTCGCCGTGGCGATGAGCCCTGCGGTCAACGCGACCGCGACGGCTCCACGGCAGGCATCTCGCTGCCTCACCCTCATCGTTCCTCCAGCGGTGAAGTGGCGAGGCAAGGGAGCCGGCCGCCACGGACACCCCTTCTTGGCCGCAAGCGCCCTCAGCGTTTCCGGCACGCGACGCGATACGCAGGTGCGGGACAGAAGGTGGACCAACAATCCTGCGCGTTCGAACGCCGCGCGGTTTCGGCGGTTCAGGCGATGAGGCACACCAGCGCGCGCTGCAGCAGGGCTTCTGCTCTGGCCCGGCTGCGTTCGTCAGCTCAGGTTCCGGTGGCGACGAGCACGAGGGCGCGGCGGTCCGGGACGAGATAGGCCTTGGCGAACCACTTGTCGTGGCTGAAGGCCTGGTCGAGGCGATCGCTGGTCAGAAACGTGCCGGTGGGCAGTTCGGCGCGCAGCCCTTCGACGACCTCCGGTGACTTTCCGGTGCTCTCCGGCGCGTAGGCGGACTTCAGTTCGTCGATCTTGCTCTCGGGCAGGGTGACCACGGCGTCGATCCAGTAGGTCGACGGTCCGGGCGCTCGATCGGAGCCGAGGGTGCCCGACATCCAGCGGGCCTGCTCCACGTCGTCCAGCGCAGGGAAACGCTTGGTGAGCGGCTCGAGGCCGGTTCGGAGTTCGCCGGTACCGGACTTCTCCGCGGTGTCGGTGGTGCGCACGTTCGTTCCTCCGTTCCACAAGGACTGACAGCCGACGGTCATCACCGCGGTCAGCAGCACGGCGATCAACCTGGTGAACCTCACCGACGCTCCCTGGGGTTGTCCGGGGTGGGGCCCCGGTCGCGGCTCGTTCCGCGAGGGTCACGATCCTCGCCCGGCTGGCCGGTGGGGCCGCCGGGTGGGTGGCCGAGTTCCCAGGTGACGGTTCTGGTGATCGTGCCGTGGGTGTCGAAGGGCTTGGCCCAGCCGATTTCGGTGAAGCGGCCGTTGTCGTTGTCGCCGGCGCCGGTGGCGATGTCGGCCTGGCCGCGGTTGAAGTTGTACCGGTCCTCGCCCCTGACGGTGATCTCCATCGTGACCTTGTTGCACTCGACGCGAACGTTGGAGTGGCTCCAGACCTGGTACCCGCCAACGGCTTTCCGCCAGTTCTCGGTGGTCGGGTACGGCTGCGCGACGGAGGCCTGCCCGGTCATCGGGAAGTTGGTGTAGCCGTTGCGGATGAGTTCCTCCGCGGCCGCGTGCCCGAGTCGTCGCGGTACGCCTTCTCGTAGTCGAACTCCTTGGGCTCACCGGTGTTCTTCCAGTAGTGCTCGTACATCTCGGTGCCATCGGGCATCATGCCGAGCATCTGGGCGCCGCGAATCCGCGCGGCGTCGACTCCGAGATCACCCGCGCCGCCGCAGCGCGGCGATGTCCACCTCGTATCCGGACATATGCCTTCCCCTCCCCCGCCGCACCATAGCGTTTGCCGTCAAACAGGGCGGTGGAATCGGGAGAGTTCTACCGGTACGGGTCAGCGCTCCTCACCTCCGCGCCCGCACGCGGGACGGTCCTGAACGTGTGCACCACTCGCAACACCAATTGAGACAATTACTCTTCCCGACACTCGCACAATTGCCTGCTCGAAGTGAGACGGCACTAAAGGGCAATCCTTCCCGTGGCTCATTTCTGGATGATCAGAGCAGGTTCGTCCGCACTCCCCAGAAACCGGTGTAGGACTTTCCGGGTTCGAGCACGATGAGGCCGTCACCGCTGTTGAACGCATTGGGTGCGGCGGTGACCGGCTCAATGGCGATGCCGGTGCGCGGCGGACGGCCTGCCGGGTACTCGTCGGTGTAGATGAGCAGGTACCTGTGCGAGTCGTCCACCCACAGCTCGACCTGCCTGCCGTCCGGGCCGGTGAGCGAGGCCACCGCGCTGTCCTGCCGAGGGCGCAACAGGTCGGTGTAGCAGGCGTCGATCTTGGTGGCGCCGAGGACCTTGGGGGTCCGGAAGTCGTCCGGCGTGCCCGCGACCGGTGCCCGGCCGATCGGGATCAGGCGCTTGTCCAAGATCAGCTTGGTGCCGGCGGCCAGCATCAGCGAGGCCTCGTCGATGGTCGGGCCGACCCGGAAGTAAGGGTGGTAGCCACTGCTCAGCGGCGCGGGCTGCCGCCCGGCGTTGACCGCGGTCACCGAGAGCCGCAGACCGGCGCGGCTCAGCACGTACTCGACCCGAAACCGCAGGGTGAACGGGTAGCCGTACTGCGGGTAGAGGACGCAGCTCAGCACCAGCCGGTCCCGTTCGTGCCTGGTGGCGGTCCACGGCAGGAAGCCCATCAGGCCGTGGATCGCGCACTTGCTCCAGTGCTCGCTGATCGGCGTTTCGTGGATGGTGCCGCCGAAGGTGTACTTGCCGCCGTCGAGCCGGTCGACCCAGGGCAGCAGGATCTTGCCCAGGTGGCTGTCGCCCATCGAGTCGGCCGGGTGGGACAGCAGCATCTCCTGGCCGTCCACGGTCCACGACCGCAGGGCCGCACCCACTTCCGCCACGACCAGGCTCTGCCTGCCCGACCGGATCCGGTGTTGCTTTCCCGTGGGCAGCAGTGGCCCCGCCGGTGCCGCGTTCGCGGGCCGGATCGCGGCGGCGGTCGCCATTGTGGCCGCGGCGGCGATTGCGGCGCGGCGTGAGAACACATGAGACATGGCAATTCCCGAATATGTCGAAGGCCGGAGTGGCCAGACTTTGACGGAAACCTCGTCGCGTCGTCAAGGAGTTCACACATCTGAACTGCCGGTCGAATTGGGGGTTGTTCACTCCAGCACCACTGCCCTACATTCCCGTTCCATTCCCCGAGAAAGGACATTCGACGTGCGCCGTAGATCATTTTTCAAAGCAGCCGGTCTCGGAACGTTGTCGGCGGTCACGCTCACCGGAATGTCCCCGATGGACGTGCGCTGGATCCGGCCGGGGGACGCCGGCTACGCGGAGGCCAAGCTGGGCTACTTCCCGATGTACGACCACCAGCGGCCGAGCGCGATCGCCAGGGTGACCTCGGTGGCGGACGTCCAGCGCTGTCTCGATGAAGCCCGGCGCTCTGGCAGTCGCATCGCCGCCAGGTGCGGCGGGCACAGCTACCCCGGCTACTCGACCGCGGACGGCGCGCTCGTCGTGGACGTCCGCGGCCTCAACCGGATCGAGATCCACCCCGACGGCACCGCCGACGTGGATGCCGGAGTCCTCCTCATCGACCTCTACCAGGCACTCGCGTCGGCCGGGCGGATGATGCCCGCAGGCACGTGCGCGACGGTCGGCATCTCCGGGCTCACGCTCGGCGGCGGCATCGGCATGACCGGGCGGCAGATGGGTCTCACCTGCGATCGGCTGATCAAGGCCACGATCGTCACGCCGGACGGCGTGCACCGCGTCGTCAGCCCGACGGAGCACGCAGATCTGTTCTGGGCGTTGCGCGGCGGCGGTGGCGGCAACTTCGGCATCGTCACCCGGTTCACGTTCCACACCGAGCCCGCGCGAACCATGACGACGTTCCGGCTCAAGTTCGCCCCCGCGGCACTGCCCGCGCTGCTGGACGCGTGGCCGCGCTGGCAGGCGCGGGCGCCGCGGGCGATGACCACCAGCTTCGGCGTCGGCGGCGGGCCGGACTCGTCGCCGGGCATCCACGGGTGCTTCATCGGCACCGCCGCACACGCGAAGCCGCTGATCGACGATCTGGTCCGCCGCGTCGGCTCGCAGCCGACGAAACGGAGCGAGACCGAGAAGACCTTCCTCGCCGCGATGGAGGAGTTCGCGTGGTGCTCCATCGCCGACAGGTCCTGTCAGCCGAGCTGGGGCGGCGGTGGCGGCGGGCAGCCCCGCGGTGAGTACGTCGCGACCTCGCGCATGCTGTTCCGCCCGATCTCCGGCCCTCAGGCCCTGGCGGAGCTCTTCCGCACAACCCCCAACTCCTACAACATGATCGACGCTGTGGGTGGCGCCATCGCGGACGGTCCGTCCACGGCGTACCCGCACCGCGACGCGATCGGCAGCATCCAGGTCGAGGTCTCCCTCGCCGCCGGCGAAACCGCTGCCCGCAAGGCGATGGGCACCGCCCGCGACGAGCTGGGCCGGATGTTCGGCGAGACCGGCTACGTCAACTACCTCGATCCGCAGATGCCGAACTGGCAGCGCACCTACTACGGCCGCAACCTCGGCCGCCTCAAGGCCGTCGCGCGCAGGTACGACCCGGACCGAGTGTTCGCGTTCCCCCAGGGTCTGGCCTGACCAGGACCTACGATCGCCGCCATGGGTACTCGCCGGCTGTGGATCGCGGCCTTCACACCGATCCTCATCGGGCTGCTGGCGGCGGGCGTCTTCGGCCACCGGGTGTTCCTGCTGGTCTTCGTGATCTGGCTCGGCGCCCTGGCCTGCGTGCTGCGCGCGGATGCGCTCAACGTCAGGGCACGCGGGCAGCAACAGCCCAGCGCCGCCTGCTCGGGGCTCGGGCGGGGTGGCTGTTCGCCACGCTGGTGCTGATCTTCGGCAGTGCCGGGTTGCTCAACGCCGTGCTCGGCTAGCCGCGGAGACTTCCGTCGGCCGACGACGAGCAGTAGCGCACGCCGTTCAACTCGTCGAGGTTGTCGAACGTGGCCTGGTAGCCGTTCAGCGTCGCGCCCTCGTAGGCCAGGGCCCGCTCGCCGCTCTGCACCACGTGCCGTGCCACGCCGGAGGAATCGGTCGTGGCCTGCGCGATCAGGCGCCCCTCCTCGCCGCCGGTCGGGCCGGTGGCTCGCGTGTAGAACGCCACCCGGCCTCCGGCGACGGGTGAACCGTCGGAGGTCAGCACGGCTTCCAGGGTCAGCGGCGTGCCGGACGCCGGACGGGCTTCGAGTGCCGTGCCGGTGCAGAAGGCGCCGCAGGCCGACGCGGTCGTGAAGGTGGCAACGACCGCCAGGACCGGCAAAGGCTCCTGAGCGAGATCATGGTGTGCCGGCGGCGATGTCCTGCAGGGCCTGGCAGGCGTTGTCCACCGGATCGGCGGCGTTGGCGTGCACGGCGAGCTTGGAGAGCAACGACTTCAGCGCGACCTGCTCGTCAGGAGCCAGCCCGGCCAGCACGTGCGCCTCGGCCATGGCCAGCCGCCGGTCGAGGTCGGCCAGGCGGGCGCGGCCGGTCTCCGTCGCCACGACCAGGCGCGTGCGGCGGTCGGCCGGTGCGGGGCGGCGGGTCACCAGCGAGGCGCGTTCGAGGTCGTCGAGCAGGTAGGTCATGACCGTGCGGTCGATGCCCAGCTGCTGGCAGAGCGCGGACTGACTTTCGGGCTGGTCACGGGTGGCGGCGGTGAGGATCTGGTAGCCGCGGTGGCCGCCCGGCAGGTCGCCGACCGCCACGTTCGTCGCCTTGACGTAAGCGCGGAAGATCACGCCGAGGGTCCAGCCGAAGTCGTCGTCGAGGGCGGTCACCCGGCCAATGATAGCCCCGGCAGAACGTCTGCAGAACAGAACATCTGTGTGGCATACTTTCTGCATGCCAGATTACGGTCACTCGCTGGAGTTCGGGGTGTTCCTGCCACCGGCAGCCGACCAGTTCGGCGCCACGCTGCGGCTCGCGCAGACCGCCGACGTGCTCGGACTGGAGCTCGTCAGCATCCAGGACCACCCCTACAACGCGACGTTCCTCGACACGTGGACGTCGTTGTCGGTCATCGCCGCGGCCACGACCAACGTCCGCGTCTTTCCCAACGTCGCCAACCTGCCGTTGCGGCCACCGGCGATGCTCGCGCGTGCCGCCGCGAGTCTCGACGTCATCACCGGCGGACGCGTCGAGCTCGGGCTCGGCGCCGGGGCGTTCTGGGACGCCATCGCCGCCATGGACGGGCCGCACCGCACCCCGGCCGAGTCGGTCGAGGCGCTCGAAGAGGCCATCGCGGTGATCAGGACACTGTGGACACCCGGTCACGGGATCCGCCTGCAGGGCAAGCACTACTCGCTCAACGGCGCCCGTCCCGGGCCGTTCCCCGCGCACGACGTCGGCATCTGGGTCGGCGCGTACAAGCCGCGGATGTTGCGGCTGGTCGGCCGTCTCGGCGACGGGTGGCTGCCGTCGAGCCCGTACGCGCCGCCGGAGCAGCTGGCCGGAATGAACGCGATCATCGACAGGGCCGCGGCAGAGGCGGGCCGGTCACCGAGGGACATCCGCAGGCTCTACAACATCGACGACACGTTCACCGCCGAGCAGCTCGCCGGGCTCGTGCTGAACGAGGGCATCAGCGGGTTCATCCTGATGGTCAACAGTGACGACGATGTGCGCAGGTTCGCCGAGGAAGTCGCACCAGCCGTGCGCGAGATCGTCGAAGAGGAGCGCAGAGGCCCAAAAGCACCGGCCGTTGACCGGCTCGGCGTGATCCCGACGCCGGACGACGGCACCCGGCTCTCGGCCGAACGACCGTGGGACGAGTCGAAGCGCCCGACCGGCCCGGCACCCGAAGCGGACGCCGTCTACACCGCGTCCGGCCGTGCGCTCGGCCGGCAGCTGATCGACGTGCACGACCACCTGCGGCAGGAGCTGAACAAGGTCCGGTCACTGGTGAAGCAGGTCGCCGACGGCACGCTCGCGGTGGGCGACGCCCGTTCGGAGATCAACACGATGACCATGCGCCAGAACAACTGGACCATGGGCGCGTACTGCGAGAGCTACTGCCGCCTGGTCACGATCCACCACACGCACGAGGACAGGTCGCTCTACCCCCAGCTGCGGCGGGGAGATGAGCGTCTCGGCCCGGTGCTCGACCGGCTGACCGAGGAGCACCACGTCATCCACGACGTCCTCGAACGCGTCGACGCCGCGCTCGTCGCCACCGTCGGCGACCCGAAGCGGATCGTGGACCTGCAGGACGCCGTCGACGTTCTCACGGACACGCTGCTCTCACATCTGTCCTATGAGGAGCGTGAGCTGGTGGAACCGATGGCGCGAATCCCGTACCACTACTGAGTGCACCTCGGCGTGTGCGACGCGAAGTCGCACGCGAAACCCCGCAGACTGGGTGCGTGGACACCAGGAAACGAGTCGATCCGGTCCGGCGCGGTCGCACGATTCTGGGCGCGTCGTTGGTGATCACAGCCGCAGCCGCGGGCACACGGGCCGCCGTGGCGTTCCGGCACGAGGCGGAGACGGAGTTCGCGATCCGGGCGAAGGGCGGCCTGGACGTCACCATCGCACTGCACACCGGACTGACGTACGCCTGGCTCGCGTTCGCGGTGCTCGCCGGCATCGCCGCGGTTCCGCTGCTCGTCAACGGGTCTGGGCGAACGTTCGCGGCCGGGATCTGTTACGCGCTGGGCATGCCGTTGCTGCTGCTCGGCATCGGCGTGCCCGCAGCGGTTTCCGCGGTCAGGACGCTGACGTGGGTGGCGTGCGGTGCCATCCTGCTGCTGGCGTGTCTCGTCATGCTGACCTCCGGACCCGTTCCACAGCAACGACAGCAGCGTCGCAGGCCCGCTCGGTCCCGCTGAATTCTCCGTTCCGGACACTTGGGCCGCGCGTGCCTGGCATGGTGTCCGCCATGATCGAGACAGCCCGGCTGGCCGGGTTCTTCACCGCACACGGAATCTGGTGCGTATCAGAGGGAGAGACGCTCGTCCCGCTGATCGGCTACCTGCACGCCGACGGCGAGTACGGCATGGACCGGCTGATGTACGACGACTACGCGGAAGGTGTCCGCGCCGGGCAGGACGCGCTGGCGGACGGCGACCCCAGCTGGATCGGCGCCGTGCTGGTGGCCGACGGTTACGTCCACCTCGACCAGGGCAAGACGGACGCGTTGATCGTCGAGGCCGTGCAGTACGGCCCGTACCGGCAGAGCGTGCAGCTGGCAGTGCCCTACCGCACGGCCGACGACCCGCGCGGGTTCGCGGTGCACAAGCCCAAATTCATGAACGCGGACTGCGACGACCCGGAGTTCGACGCGCTGGCCGAGGCGTTCTTCGTCGGTACGACCTCGCACACGGAGGCCCACGAGGTGTGGGAGGCGCACCTGGACGAGTCGGTCTAGGTGCGCCTCCGGAACCGTTAGCGTCCGGTCACCGTGCAGGTGGCGGTCGCGGTCTTGGCCGGGTTGCTCTCCGACGTGGCCGTGAGAGTCACCTTCGACATCACCGGCCCATTGGCGCGCTGCGCGTGCACCGGAACATCGACGCGGCCGCCGAACTTGGCCGTGGCCAACGAGTTCGGCACGGAGACGGACCAGCCGTTCTCCGCCTTCGCTGTCACGCGGTACACGTCACCGTCGAGGTACTGGTCGACGGGCTCGGGGTGCTGACCCGCCGGCGGCGCGGTGCGACCGGTGTTGGTCAGCGGGAAGCGGCACGTCGCGACGCCGGAGCCGTCGACGCGAGCCGCGGCAGGGCCGACCCGCACACCCCGCTGCTGCGGGCCCGCGCCGTCGAGCGACCGGATCGCCACCGTGTAGGACAAGATGCCGCGCGCGTCGCGTTGCACGTCCAGCACGTAGAAGTGCAGGCGGTTGGCCGCGTCGACGTACTCGTACTCGCTGCCCGAGTTCGTGCCCGCGTGGAACAGGGCGTCCGACAGCTGCCGGTAGTCGCCGACCGTGATGGGCACCCTGGTGCCGTCGGGCAGGACGTAGTCGGTCATGCCGATGTCCTGCGGGTTGGCGTCGATCACCCACGTGAACGGTGCCGCGTCCTGGTTCTTCGTCTTGGCCAGCAACACACCCGCGTCCGGCGTGAACGAGTCGGCACCCATCCTGTCCACGACTTCGAGCGTGTAGTTGTTGTAGCCGCCGCCGTCGCAGAACGGGTTGGTCGTGACGTTGCACGCGGGTGACTTGTCACCGGTGCCCAACGCCAGGTTGATGCCCGTCCGGCCGTTCGTGCCGGGGTTGACCTCGCGGGCGGTGATCTTCGCGATCACCGTGCCGGAGCCGGCGAGCGCTTCCCTGGACAGGCGCAGCACGTTGCGCTCGTCGACGACGCCGAGCTTGATCTTGTTGCGCAGGGTTTGTTGCGCGCCCAGGGATCCGCCACCGGTGGCGGGGATCGTCCAGCGCGAGTGCGGGCCGCCCGGACCGTTGAACGAGCCGCGCGACAGCATGTCCCACGGGCCGCTGTAGTCGCGGCGCGGCGGGCTGCCGTACGGGTTGTTGTAGTTGTCGCCGATGCCGAGGATGTGGCTCAGCTCGTGTGCGTACACGCCCTGGCCCGAACTCTCTGCCTGGGTGGACGAACCGCCGCCCGCGTTGGGCCAGATCGACGAACCCGCCGCCCACGACGTCCAGTCGACGTAACGGGTGCGCGACCAGTTCGGCAGCGCCGGGTCCGGCGGGCCGAAGTCGTCGGTGACGTCCTCCTTGGTCCGGAACTTCATCATCCCGAACTCCTGCCACGTGCCGGACTCGTCCTGGCCAGCCGACAGGTAGTAGATGAAGTCGTAACCCGCGGGCACTTCCGAACCGACATCAGCGACCCACGCGGCACGGCCGTCGGTGCGGATGTTGCGGTTGCACGAGTCACCGGCCGGGCAGCCGGTGCCACCCTGGAACTCCATGGCGTACTCGTGGTCCTTGCCCGGCATCGTGTACGGGCCGAACGCCTTCAGCTCGACGCCGTAGCGCCCGCCGGAGGTCTCCATCCAGTACTCGTGCACGGTGTGGCCGCGGTTGAGGCCGTTCGGCTTGTTGAGGAAGTCCTGGTAGAACTGCGCGACCTGGTCGCGGGGAACACCGTTGGCCTCGGCGCTCGGGTTGCCGAACACCGTGGAGCTCCTGGGCTGCGTGACGACGAACGACTGGTTCGGGTAGTCCAGAAGGACCAGCGCGCCCTTGAAGTTGCGCACCGAACCGCGCACCGACGGGTCGGCCCAGTTCGTGCCGGGGATCTTCTTGTAGTCCCGTTCCCACGTCATGTGGTCGGGGTTGACCCAGTTCTGCGGGTCGACGGGGCCGGGGAACCCGGGGAGTGCCGCCACGCGAGCCGCGTCCCTGGTCTGCTGCCAGGGCTGCTGCTGCGGCCAGTGGTCGAACTGCCACGGATGTGTTGGCTGGTCAGGGGAAGCGGCTGAGTTGCCGGCGGTGATCATCGCGACCGATAACAGCGCGGTGATCAGCAGGGCAGGGCGCCGGTGTGTGCGGTCCATACCACCACCGTGGTGCAGAGCCGCCCGCGTCAACCACCGACGATCGTCGGCAGGTTGAGGCGAACCGAGGCACCCCGCCCGTTCGGCACGAACCGCGCGGAACCCCCGTGCACCGCGACGATGTCCGCCACGATCGCGAGTCCCAGACCGGAACCGGGAAGGCCGCGGGCATCTGGGGCACGCCAGAACCGTTCGAACGCCACTTCCCGGTGCTCCACCGGCAATCCGGGACCCTCGTCGGTCACGGTGAGCCAGCCCGGCCGGGAGCGGACGGTGATGGTGGAACCCGCCGGGGCGAACTTCACCGCGTTGTCCAGGAGGTTCAGCACACTGCGTTCGAGCGCGGCCGCGTCGCCGGTGGTCCGCCACGGCGAGCGGTCGACGTCGAAGACGTGGTCGTGGGCACGGCTGCGGGCGCGTTTCACCGCGCGGTCGATCACCTCGGCGACCTCGACGGGCTCGCGGGCGAGCTCGCGGTCGTCGCGGGCGAGCACGACGAGCTCGGTGACCAGGTCGCTGAACTCCTGGCTCTGCGCCTGCAGACGGTCGAGGACCTCGCCGCGCTGCGGCAGCTCACGACCCGTCCGTTCGCTGCGCACCAGCAGGTCGATGTTGGTGCGCAGGCTGGTCAACGGCGTGCGGAGCTCGTGGGCGGCGTCGTTGACGAGATTTCGCTGGCGGCGGCGGGATTCGGCCAGTGCCCGGGTCATCGCCGTGAAGGCGCGGCCGAGTCTGCCGACCTCGTCCTGGCCGGAGACGGTGACCGGGGTGGTGAGGTCCTCGGTGCGGGCGATGTGTTCGACGGTCTCGGTGAGGCGCTCCATCGGGGCCAGCGCGCGGCGGGTCAGCCACAGGCCGAGCCCGGCGACCAGCAGCGTGCCGAGAACCGCGACGCCCACCAGCACGCCGGCCAGCGCGGTCAGCGTGTCGTCGATCTCGACGAGGCTGCGGCTGAGGATCAGGACGTCGCCGTTGTCCAGCGGTACCAGCAGGACCCGCACCGGCGTGCCCGACGCGGTCTGGCCGTCGCGGAACGTCGTCGTGCTCGCCTGATCATCGCCGGGCGCGGTGACGGCCGGGTCGACGCCGGGCGGTGCGCACGTGCTGCCGTCCAGCTTCAGCAGCTGGATGCCCTGGAGGACCTGTTGCAACCCCGCGCTGGGCACGCCCACGTCGCACCGCAGCTTGAACTCCCGCCTCAGCCCCGGTGCCGGTGGTCCCACGACGGGCGCCGGCAGGCTCGCGAGCATCGACTTGTC
Organism: Lentzea roselyniae; assembly: GCF_039537795.1. Classification (NCBI taxonomy): domain Bacteria; kingdom Bacillati; phylum Actinomycetota; class Actinomycetes; order Pseudonocardiales; family Pseudonocardiaceae; genus Lentzea; species Lentzea roselyniae. Next base: position 22,022 of record NZ_BAABBE010000023.1, on the reverse strand, counting down.
CAACTGGGTGCGCAGGTTGTGCTCGGTGACGAGCCAGGTGACGACGCTGATCCCGCCGATGGCCACGGCCACCACGCAGGCGGTGATCAACGCGAGTTTGCCGCGCAGCAACACCGGGGCCTTCACGGTGACTGCTCGCGCAGGATGAAACCCATGCCGCGCACGGTGTGCAGCAGGCGGGAGCGGCCGTCTGCCTCGGTCTTGCGGCGCAGGTAGCCGATGTACACGTCGAGGTTGTTGGTGCCCTGGTCGTGGCCCCACACGGCGTGTTTGAGGTACTGCTTGGTCAACAGACGCCCCGGATCGCCGAGGAAGACCGCCAGCAGGTCGAACTCGGTGGGGGTCAGGTCGAGCCGCCGACCGGCCCTGGTGACCTCGCGTGCCTGCGGATCCATGGTCAGGTCGGCGAAGTGCAGCAGGTCCGGGATGGTCCGCTGACGGTTCTGCTTGAGCAGGGCGCGGACGCGGGCCAGCAGCTCCTCCAGCGCGAACGGCTTGACCAGGTAGTCGTCGGCGCCCGCGTCCAGGCCGGTGACCCTGTCGCCCAACGCGTCGCGGGCGGTGAGCATCAGCACGGGCAGCCGCTCTCCCGCCGCACGCAGCCGCCGGCAGGCCTCCGAGCCGTCGACGCCCGGCATCATCAGGTCGAGGATCGCGAGGTCGACGCCGGTGAGAAGGCGCAACGCCTCGGCCCCGTCCGCGGCGGTGGTGACCTCGTAGCCCTCGAACTCGAGACTGCGGCGCAGGCTGTCCCGCACGTCCGGGTCGTCGTCCACCACGAGCAGTCGCATGGCAGCGACGGTAGAGACGAAGCCTGTGAGTCCGCTGTGTGACACCGCCGCCTCTCACGAATCTCTCAGCAGAAGCCAAGGACGTTCTCACGACCGCGTCAGCACGCTCGGTGGTGCAGCGGTCACGGCTGTGTCCACAGTGGAACGGAGAACCAATGGCGGTGAGCACCGCACAGGCCACGGGGACGGTCGACATCATGATCCCCGTCTACAACGAGGAACGCGCTCTGCCCGGCTGCGTCGAGGTGCTGCACGGTTTTCTCGAGGAGCAGTTCCCGTTCGACTGGTCGATCGTGGTCGTGGACAACGCCAGCATCGACAGAACCCTGGAGGTGGCCAGGGACCTGGCCGAGCGGTACGAGCGGGTGCGCGTGCACCACCTCGACCGCAAGGGCCGCGGACTGGCCCTGCGGGAGTCGTGGGGTGCCAGCGAGGCGGCCGTCGTCGTGTACATGGACGTCGATCTCTCCACCGGCCTGGACGGGTTGCTGCCGCTGGTCGCGCCGCTGCTCAACGGGCACTCCGATCTCGCGATCGGCTCGCGGCTGGCGCCCGGTTCGCGGACGGTTCGCGGGCCTCGGCGCGAGCTCGTCTCCCGCGGCTACAACGCGTTGATCCGGCTGACGCACGGAGCTCGGTTCAGCGATGCCCAGTGCGGCTTCAAGGCGGCGCGGACAGAGGTCGTCCGGCCGTTGCTCGACCGGGCTCGCGACGAGGCGTGGTTCTTCGACACCGAACTGCTGCTTTTGGCCGAACACAACGGTTTGCGCGTGCACGAGGTGCCGGTGGACTGGGTGGAGGACGTGGACAGCCGGGTCGACGTCGTCAGCACCGCGATCGACGACATCAAGGGCCTGATCCGCGTGGCGCGGGCCAAGGCCAACGGCACGGCGCTCGTTCGCGGGCTGCCTCGCCGGCCGCAGCCCCGCGCCATCCACCCCGACGCCGTACTGAGCCGCAGCGAGGGCGGGCTCTCCTGGCAAATGCTGTCGTTCGCGGTCATCGGCGTGATCTCCACGCTCGCGAACCTGGCTCTGTACGGCGTCTTCCGGCTCTGGTGGCCGGTGCTGACCGCCAACCTCGCCGCTCTGGTGATCACCACTCTCTTCAACACGGAGGCCAACCGCCGCTTCACCTTCACGGCCCGCAACACCGCCCGTGGCAGGACACATCTGCAGGGCCTCGTGGTGTTCGGCCTCTACTACGCGTTCACGTCGGCCGCCCTGCTCGTGTTGCACGCGGCCGTTCACAACCCTCCCCGCGCGCTGGAGCTGATGGTGCTGCTCGGCTCGTCGGCCATCGGCACCGTGGGGCGTTTCTTCCTGTTGCGGAGCTGGGTGTTCCGCCGGGACGACCGAAAGGACCACGCATGACCGCCACTGCAGAAGTGGCCTCTCCCGCTGACGCGCCGGAACCCGCACGCCCCTCTCGCTGGCCCGGCTGGGCGCTCGCAGGAATCTGCTTGGTGGCAGGGGTTCTGTACGTGTGGGCGATCGGCGCCGGTCAGATCGGCAACGCGTACTACTCGGCCGCCGCGAAGTCCATGTCGACGAGTTTCACCAACTTCCTGTTCGGCTCGTTCGACCCGGCGGGTGTGGTGACCGTCGACAAGCCGCCGATGGCGTTGTGGCCGCAGGCTGTCGCCGTGTGGATCTTCGGGTTCCACGGCTGGGCCGTGCTGCTGCCGCAGGTGATCGAGGGTGTGGCGGCGGTGTTCCTGTTGCACCGCACGGTCCGGTTGTGGGCCGACGAGAAGGTGGCGTTGCTCGCCGCGTTGATCCTGGCGCTGACGCCGATCACCGTGGCGATCAACCGGGACAACAACCCCGACACGTTGCTGGTGTTGCTGCTCGTGGCCGCGGCCTGTGCGTTCACGCGGTCAGTGCGTGCCGAAGAAAGCCGTACTCGGACGAAGTGGCTGTTGTGGTGCGCGTTCTTCATCGGCTGCGGGTTCCTGACCAAGATGCTGCAGGCCTGGATCGTGGTGCCGGCGTTCGCGCTGGCTTATCTGGTCGGGGTGTCCGCGCCGGTGAAGCGGCGGATCCTCGACCTGCTGGCCGCGGCTGCGGTGCTGGTGGCGTCGTCGTTCTGGTGGGTGGCGCTGCACGCCTGGTGGCCGGGGTTCAAGCCGTACATCGGGGGCAGCACGGACGGCAGCGCGTGGGACCTGATCATCGGCTACAACGGCCTCGGCCGGGTGTTCGGCGGCAGCGGCAACCGGGGAGGAGGCAGCGGCCAGCAGCCGGAGATGATGTTCTACGGGCCCAACGGCGTCGAGACGGGTCCCGGCGCGATGTTCGGCGGCCAGGCCGGTCCGGCCCGAATGTTCGACGCGGCGGTCGGCGGGCAGATCTCGTGGCTGCTGCCGTTGTCGCTGCTCGTGCTGGCCGCTGTCGCCGTCGCGGGGGTCCTGCGACGGCGGGCGGGGATTCCCGGCAACGCCCCCGAACGGGCGGGCTGGTTCATGTGGGGCGGCTGGCTGCTGGTCGCGGCGGCGGTGTTCAGCTTCGCCAGGGGCATCTTCCACCCCTACTACACGACGATGCTGGCGCCCGCGATCGCCGCGATCAGCGCCGCGGGGCTGATGATGTTCTGGCGGGCCAGGAGCCGCGTGCGCTTCCTGCTGCCGCTGTCGGTCGCGATCACCGCAGCGTGGGCGTTCGCCGTGGTCTCCCGCGACACCGCCTGGCACGGGTGGACGCGGTGGGCCGTGCTCGGGATCGCCGTGGTTGCGATCATCGGGCTGCTGGCGGGCCTGCGCCGGGCGGGCCTGGTGGCCGCGCTGGTCGCGGTGCTGCTGACGCCCGCGGTGTGGTCGGCCGCGACCGCTGCCAGGGCCACCGGCAACGGCGTGATGCCCGCCGCCGGGCCGATGATGCCGCTGGGTGGTGACCCGCCTCCCGGCGCTCAGCCGAACGGCCGGCAGAACCGTCCGCAGATCGGCATGATGCCGGGGATGGGCGGCAACCGCGGTGAGCTGACCGAGGAGCAACGCCGAATCCTCAACTACGCCAAGGAGAACAGCGGCGGTGCCGAGATCACGCTCGCCGTCTCGGGTCCGGCGCAGGCGGCCGCGCCGTACATCATGGGCTCGGACGAGGTGGTGATCGGCATGGGCGGGTTCTCCGGTTCGGACAACGCGCCGTCGGTCGGCCAGCTGCAGGAGTGGGTGAGCTCCGGCAAGCTGAAGTTCGTGCTCAGTCCCGGTGAACGCGGTGGTCCTCGCGGTGGTGGCCGTGACGACGAGGGCCGCCAGGAGTGGATCAAGCAGCACTGTTCCGAAGTGGACCCGAGCGCGTACGGCGGATCCGCCGAGACCCTGCTGGAGTGCCACGCGTGAGGTGGAGCCGTTCGTGCCCGGCACGAACGGCTCTGTCTAGTCGTCCACCGCGACCAGTGCCTCCTCGTTCTCCTCCTCGTCGTCGTGCTTCGCCTCGTCGACGAGCCCGAGCATGCGATGCACGTGTTCCTTGCTGGCTCCGAACATGAAGCACATGCCGTCGACGCTAGGCGCGCCCTCCGGTCAACGGCTTCTCGATTCCTGCCTGAATTCGTGCTGAGATTTGCGTCCTCAGGAGGGAGCGCACCATGGCCGATCGCGGTGACCGCATTGTGCACGTGCTCGAGGAGGCCTTCGTCGGTCTGATGACCGCCGATCCCGCCGCGTTCCGGCACAAGTTCCGCAAGATGGCAGCCGAACCGTTCGCGTTCTACAGAGGCAGCGCGTGCCTGTTCTACGCCGACATGGCCGAACTGCCCGACGAGTGGACCGACGACCGCACCAGCCGCATCTGGATCCAGGGCGACCTGCACGCGCAGAACTTCGGCACCTACATGGACGCCGAGGGCACCCTCGTCTTCGACGTGAACGACTTCGACGAGGCCTACCTCGGCTCCTTCACGTGGGACCTCCGTCGCTTCGCCGCCTCGATGGCCCTCCTCGGCTGGCGCAAGGCGCTGCCGGACAGCGTCATCACCGATCTGATCCGCACCTACGTCTCCGCCTACGTGACCCAGGTCCGCGCGTTCGCCGACCACCCGAACGACGAGCTCTTCAGCCTGCGCCTCGACAACACCGAGGGCGCCCTGCACCGCGTCCTGCAACGAGCCCGCCTGGCCACCCGCATCGGCCTGCTGGACGAGAAGACCGTCATCGTCGACTACGAGCGCAGGTTCCGCCGCGACCGCGAGGGCATCCACGAACTGACACCCGCCGTGCGCGCCGCCGTGGCCGAGGCCTTCGCCTCCTACCTGGACACCATCCCCACCGGCAAGCGAGCCAGCAGCCGCACCTACACCGTCAAGGACGTGATCGGCCGCAGCGGCTTCGGCATCGGCTCAGCCGGCCTCCACGCCTACAACATCCTGGTGGAAGGCCGCACCCAGGCCCTGGAGAACGACGTCGTCCTCTCCATGAAACAGGCCAACGTCGCCGCCCCGAGCCGAATCGTCTCCGACCAGGGCATCCGCGACTACTTCACCGACCACGGCCACCGCACCGCCGTGTCGCAACGAGCCCTGCAGGCCCACGCCGACCCGTGGCTCGGCCACACCCAGATCGACGGCGTCGGCTACGTCGTCGCCGAACTCTCCCCGTACGAGGCCGACCTGGACTGGTCCGACCTGACCGAGCCCGCCGACCTGCTCCCGGTCCTCGGCTACCTGGGCCGCGCCACCGCCAAGATGCACTGCGTGGCCGACGAGGACTCCGCGCAAACCCTCGTCGCCTTCCAGTGCGAGGAGGCCATCGCCGGGGTGATCGGCGACCGTGCGGAGGCCTTCACCGATTCGATCATCTCGTTCGCCCTCGACTACGCGCGGCAGACGCGTGAGGACCACCGGCTGTTCGTGGACGCGTTCCGCGAGGGGCGGATCAAGGGTGTCGGCTCGACCGCGTGAGGCGTTCGGCGTCTGCGGCCAATCGACCGACAGGAAGTTCGATGGCCCCTCCGACGACGCTCAGCACGACCTCGACGATCTGGGGACGCTGCTGCGCACGCATCGGAAGAGGGCTGGGCTCACGGGCGTGGAGGCGGCGCGTCGGGCCGGGTTCACCCGGTCCAGGCTGTCCAAGGTTGAGAACGGCATCCTGCTGCCCAGCTGGGAGGACGTGCGACGCCTGACGACGGCGCTCGGCATGGACTCGGCGGCCACCGGCGAGGCGGTCGAACTGGCACACAGGCTGGAGATTGGCCAGCCCGGCCGGCGCATCGTGCTGCGCAGGGGCTCACTCACCGAGCACACGACACTGCTCGCCAGGCTCGGTCCCACCGGCAGCGTCGTGGCGGCCGGCCCCGCTGTCGTGCCCGACTGGTTGCGCACCCGCGACTACCTGCTCGCGTCCGGACCGCTCTGCGACGGCAAGCATTGAAAGAAGTCGCGGAACACCTGCAAGACAAGGGATTCCTCAGACCGGCGTTGACGAGGCCACGGAAGTGCTGTGGTTCTGCTTCGGGTTCGGGACGTGGCGGACGCTGGTCAAGGAGTGCGGCTGGTCCTGGGACGACGCCGAGCGGTGGCTCGCCCGGCAGGCCGTCACGATCTTCACGGGAGTGCGGGTCGTCACAGAGGGAAATATCTGACGGAGCCAGGTGCTTTGCTCTCACCGTGAAGCTCGTCTACGTCTTCGACGCCTACTGCGGCTGGTCGCACGCGTTCTCCGGCACCCTGCAGGAGGTCATCGCACGCCATCCGGACCTGCCGGTCGAGGTGGTCTCCGGTGGACTGTTCACCGGGCAGCGGCGGGTGCCGATCCGCGAGTTCGGGTTCATCAAGGGGGCCAACGTCCAGGTCACGGCGCAGACCGGGGCGCGGTTCGGCGATGCCTTCAACGCGGTCCTCGACGAGGGATCGTTCGTCATGGACTCCGAGGCCGCCGCCCGCGGGCTGATCGCGTTGCGCCAGGCCGCGCCAGAACGGGCCGCCGAGCTGGCGATCGCCATGCAGAAGGCGTTCTTCCACGAGGGCTTGAGCCTGTCCGACGCGAAGACCTACCGGAAGATCGCCGACGAGTTCGGCCTCGACTCCGACGCCGTCGTGGTCGCGTTCAAGACCGCGGTGCCCGACGCCGACTTCCAGCTGGCGGCCCGGTTCGGCGTGAGCGGCTTTCCGACGCTGATCGCCGTGCGCGGCAACGACGCGTACGCGCTCGCACGTGGACACGCGAACATCGAGCAGATCGAACAGCGCCTGGCAGGCCTGCTCGCCAGTCAGTGAACGTGGTGGCGGTTCGTCCACGCCGCCACGGCCGGCAGCACGTCGGTGATCCACTCGCGAGCAGCGGTGGTGAGCTCGTAGCGTGCGGCACGTCGGTGCACGAAACCCTTGTCCTGCAGGGACTCCAGGGTGCTGTACACCGTCGAGCCCAGCGTCGCGACGAGCTCTTCCGACGCCTTCGCGCCGTCGGACAGCGCGACCAGGACGTGCGGCAGCTGATCACTGCTCATCAGGTCCTGCAACGCGAGCAGGTGCTGCAGCGCGGAGGTCTCGGTGTTCCGCTCGGCCGCGCACGCGTTCGGATCGTGCACCTGGACGCGGGCACGGCCCTGACGCTTGGCCCGCTGCAACGCCGCGTCGGTGTCGCGGACGAGGTCGATCAACGTGTCGTCACCCACGGGAACGTGGGCCGCGACGCCGATCGACGCGGTCTGCCCGTACAACGTCATGCCGTAGCCGTCGTTGGTGGTGATCTCGGTCTGCAACCCGCGAATCCCGCGCAGCATCCGTTCGGCCACAACGGTCGCCTCACCCGCGGTGGTGCGCGGCAGCAGCACGAGGAACTCGTCGCCGCCGTACCGGCACACGAGATCTGACGAGCGCGTGTGCGTCTTCAGGACGCCGGCCACGTCGCTCAGCACGACGTCTCCAGCGGGGTGGCCGTACTCGTCGTTGATCTTCTTGAAGCGGTCGAGGTCGATCATGAGCAGCGCGACCTGCTCCCACCGGCGCTGAGCACGGCGGTACAGCGCGGGTGCCTGGTCGTCCCAGCCCCAGCGGCCCAGCAGGCCCGTGAGGCGGTCCGTCGTCCACGCACCCACCGGTTGCGCGCACGAACCACACCGCGAGGGAGCGCTCTCGTCGTGCAGGCGCAGAGAACCGTGGTCCACCGGAAGCCCCATCCGCGCAGTCGCCATGAGTCCCCCCAGACATCAGCTCTGACTGGCCCGAACTGCCGCTTTCAACTCAGGTGACGTCGTTCGGATCAAACACGACACAACAGTTGAAGCGGCGGAGTGTGATCATAGGGCTACACAGTGGTGGATTCAACCCCTGTGATGTCATATGCTCTGCGGGTTCCACAACAGTGGAATGATCGCTGGCCAGGGGGCGCTCCAGCGGAGGTGTGGCGTGAGGCCGTTCGCCGAGGTGCTCAACGAGCTGTGCAACAACCCGCCCAACGGCCAGGGCAAGGTGACCAACGTAGCGCTCGCCGCCGCGGTGAAGTCACGGGGTGGGGACATCGGGCACGGCTACATCTCGCAGCTTCGGCTCGGCGTGAAGGACAACCCGACCTGCCAGGCCATCGTCGACCTCGCCGGCGCGCTCGGTGTGCACCCCGCCGTGTTCCTCGGCGGCCGCCGTGAACTGCACCCCGGTGAGCAGCCCGGCTGGCGCACGAACGCGTTGAGCACGCTCTTCGAGGCGGTGCACCCGCCCGACCGCGGACCCTGGTCGCCGGAGGAGGTCGCGGCCTCGATCAGCTCGTCCGGCCAGTTCGGCAGCATCTCCGCGAGCTACATCCGCGAACTGCTGAGCAACACCAGCGACAACCCGCGCCTCAAGCACATCCTCGGCCTCGCCGACCACTTCGGCGCCGATCCCGCCTACTTCTTCGACGACGACCTCGCGGCTCGGGTCGACTCGGAGCTGACCGACTTCCTGGCACTGCGCGAACTCGGCGTCGTCGAGTTCGTCACCCGTCTGGCCGAACGTACGGGCGAACTGTCCCCGCAGGCCAGGGCTGCTGCGGTAGAAGGGTTCCGACAGGCGCTCGAAGTCGGCGAGGGCTGGTCGTTCCCGCTGAACAGCCGCCGTACATCCGCGGACCACACTTGATGACGACACCGGCGTGAAGATCTCTGCCTGGACCGCTGCAGACGACATCGAGAGGAGGCGACGGGTGAACCGCAGGAAACTGCGCAAGCTGGTCGACGAGGTCGCCCGTGACCTCGACCTGCCGCCCGACGCCACGCACCGGGACGCGAGCCGCCGGGTCTGCGAGCTGATGAGCGAACGGCTCGGGCGCCCCGTCGACGTCCGCTTCGCCGCGATCACGAACGCGGTCTGCCTGACCGGTGCGACCGCGTTGCTGGAGAACGGCACGTACCTCGTGATCTGCGCCGACTCCCCGTCCTGGTACCACCGCCTGCACGTGCTGCTGCACGAGTTCGCGCACATGCTGCTGGCGCACCAGCCGGTGGCGCTGAGCCGCAGCGAGGGCATGCGCAAGCTCGCGCCGCACCTGCTGCCGCGGATGGCGCAGATCATCGCGGGCAGGACGACGCTCACCGAGGACGAGGAGCGCGAGGCCGAGAACCTCGCCGACCACCTGCTGGAACGCCTGACGGAACACCGCGTGTGGGCCGACACGGCCGCCACCGAGGAGCCCGCGCACGTGCGCCGGGTGGCCGAGTCTCTCGAAGGAAGATCTCGCTGGGTGCGTCGTGGCGATCTTTAACCTGATCTACCTCTCGTGCGGCATCGTCGGTCTGCTCCTGCTCGCGTACAAGATCCGTGCGCTGCGGTCGAGCTGGGGCAGCCCGCGGGTGGTGGCGTTGATCGCCACCGTGTTCTTCTCCGCGTTCGCCGTGCTCTTCGCAGCGCCCGCGAACATCACCTGGATCAACTGGGTCAGCGGAGTGCCGAACTTCGCCGCGTTGCTGGTCTACGGCCTCGTCGTCGGCTTCGCGGGTTCGTCGTTCGCACTGGTGTTGTACTGGCGGTACCCGCCTGCCCAGGCCTGGCAACGGGTCCGGCTGATCCTCGTCAGCTACACCTCGATCGTCGCAGCGATGATCGTGCTGTTCTTCAAGTCCGAGATCCAGGAAGAACGCCAGGTCGACTTCGACACGTTCTACGCCACGCAGCCGACAGTCGCCGTGTTCCTGTTCATCTACCTCGTGGCCACCGGGGTCGGCTGCGGTGGCCAGGCGTACCACTGCTGGCAGGGTGCGCGGGACGAGGCGATCTCCGCGCGGCCGTGGCTCGCGCGCGGCCTGCGGTGGTACTGCTTCGCCGGGCTCTTCCCGGTGGCGTTCGCGGTCATCAAGCTGTTCGTGCTGATGATGAACTGGTTCGGCGAGCGCAGCTTCGACGTCCTGAGTCTGACCGCGCCGCTGATGGCGTCGCTGAGCATGATCCCGCTGGTGATCGCGATGGCGCTGCCGGTCTTCGGACCGCGCCGCCCGTCGCCGTCGCTGTGGGTACGGCGCTGGCGGACCTACTTCGCGCTGCGGCCGCTGCACCGCGCGCTGGTGCACGTGAACCCCGGCATCGTGCTGGTGGCGCCGGGCAAGTTCCTCAACCCGCACCACCGCGTACGCAGGCAGATCATCGAGCTGAACGACTGGCGCTGGGCGCTCACGCCGTACTTCGACCTGTCCGTCGGTGAGACCGCGACTTCGCTCGCACGCCAGGCCTCGCTGCCCAAGGACGAGGTCGCCGCCGTCGTGGAGGCCGCCCAGCTGCGGGCCGCGGGGTCCGGCGGGCGCAGGACCCCGGCCAAACGCCGTCCCGCCGCGGAGATCGCCGACGGCACCGACCTCGCGGCCGAGCACGACAAATGGGTGCGGATCTCCCGTGCGTACCAGCACTCGCCGATTGTGGACGCAGCCGCTCGCGCGCAAGCAGCAGGGGGAAAAGAGTAGATGGCACCCACACACGCCGTTGTGCTCGGCGGAGGACTCGCGGGCATGCTGGCGGCGGCCGTCCTCGTCAGACACGTGGACGAGGTCACCGTCGTCGAGCGCGACAAGCTGCCGGACGGGCCGTCGCCGCGATCCGGTGTGCCCCAGGCCCGGCACGCGCACCTGCTGATGTCGGGTGGCGCCCGTGCGATCGAGTCCCTGTTGCCCGGAACGCTGGACGCGTTGTTCGCCGCCGGCGCGCACCGCATCGGCGTGCCGAACGACCTGGTGTCGCTGAGCGCCCAGGGCTGGGTGCCGCGGTTTCCCGAGATGCAGTTCATCGTCTCGTGCAGTCGCGGCCTGCTGGACTGGGTCGTGCGCAGCCAGGCGTTGCGCGACAACAAGATCACCGTGCTGACCGGTACCGAACCCGTCGCGCTGCTCGGTGATCGGCACGCCGTCACCGGTGTGCTGGTCGAGGACCGGATCTCCCGCGAGCAGATCTCTTTGGAGACCGACCTCGTCATCGACGCGACCGGACGCGGTTCGCGGTTGCCCGCCTGGTTGACCGAGTTCGGGCTGCCGCCGGTGCACTCCGAGAGCGTCGACTCCGGACTCGCCTACGCCACCAGGATCTTCCGGGCTCCCGCTGCCGCCACTTCCGGGTTCCCGATCGTCAACGTGCAGGCGAACCCCCGTGATCCGCATCCCGGCTGCACGGCCACCCTGCTACCGATCGAGGACGGCAGGTGGCTCGTGACGCTGTCCGGGACCAGGGGCGGGGAGCCGTCCACCGACGAGTCGGAGTTCGTGTCCTTCGCGCGGTCGGTGCGCAATCCGGTCGTGGGTGAGCTGATCGCCTCGGCAGAGCCGATCTCGCCCGTGTACGGGTCGCACAGCACCGCCAACCGCCGGATGTTCTTCGAGCGCTTGAAGTCCTGGCCCGCGGGATTGCTGGCGCTGGGTGACTCCGTGGCCACCTACAACCCCGTCTACGGGCACGGCATGTCGATCGCCGCTCAAAGTGCTCAGGCGCTGGACGCCGGGTTGACGGCCGGGCACGGGACTCAGCAGATCCAGCGCAGCATCGGCAAGGTCGTGGACGGCGCCTGGGCCATGGCCACCAACCAGGACATCCTCTATCCGGGAGCCGTGGGCAAGCCGCTGCCGCTGGCCGGGCGGGTGCTGCAGCGGTACGTGGACCGGTTGGTGCGGACGGCCACCACTGAGGCCGCGGTGACACGGACGTTCATCGACGCGTTCACCCTGTCCGGGCCCATGGCGAAGCTGCTCAGCCCCAAGATGGTGTGGGCGACCATGCGCGGGCCCCGGCGCGAGGTGTCGCCGGAGCCCACGCTGACCGCCGCTGAGCTGGAGCGGGTCACATCTGCGGAATGAGGTCCGCGCCCTGCACGTACTCCATGTTCTTGATGAACGCCGGGTCCTGCATCCCGGCGTTCAGCTCCTCCGGGGTCGGTTCCGCGACGCGCTGGTGCACCCACCACAGGTTGCCGAACGGGTCGAAGAAGCGGCTGACCCGGTCGCCCCAGAACAGCTCGGTCGGCTCCGTGACAACGGTGCCTCCCCGCTCGCTCGCCTTCTTGAGCGTCGCCGCGTCGTCGGCGACGTACAGGCGGAGGAAGGCAGGGGTCTTCGGCCACTTCGGATTGTCGAACATCATCACCACCGAGTCGCCGATGCGGACCTCGGCGTGGCCGATCTGCGGGGCTTCGCCGACACGGCCGATCTCGGTCGCGTCGAACACCTCCGTGACGAAGTCGATCAGCTCGGCCGTGCGGCCGTTCGTGATGATCCACGGGGTCACGGTGTGGTAGCCCTCGGGCACGACGTTCATCAGTCCATTCCCTTCGTCGCTGTCGGAGCGACCGTACGACCTATATAGGACGATTCCGGTCCTAGTTCTGGACTAGGTTGGCGACATGAGTGATGCGGCCCGGTTGTTGCGTCTGCTGTCGCTGTTGCAGACACCCCGCGAGTGGCCGGGCAGCGAGCTGGCGGAGCGGCTGAGCGTGACGACGCGGACGGTGCGGCGGGACATCGACAGGCTGCGCGACCTCGGGTACCCCGTCGAGGCCACGATGGGCGTGTCCGGCGGATACCGGCTGGTCGCGGGCAAGGCGATGCCGCCGTTGCTGCTCGACGACGAGGAAGCCGTGGCCATCGCGGTCGGGCTGAGGACAGCGGCCAGGCAACCCGTGGCAGGCATAGCCGAGGCGTCACTGCGGGCGCTCGCGAAGCTGCAGCAGGTGCTGCCGCCCCGGCTCGCGCGCCGGGTCTCGTCGCTCACGTCGGCCACCGCGCCTTCCGCGTCGTCGTTCGCCTCGCTGGTCGACCCGGCTCAGCTCACGGTGATCGCCGGAGCGGTGCACGCCAGGGAACGGGTGCGGTTCGCGTACGTGTCCAACGACGGTGTGGTGTCGAAGCGGCACGTCGAGCCTGTTCAGTTGGTAGCGCTCGGCCGGCGCTGGTACCTCCTCGCCTTCGACGCGGAACGGGACGACTGGCGGATCTTCCGGCTGGACCGGGTCTCCGAAGCGGTGGCCACCGGGGCCAGGTTCGCGGCACGGGTCGCGCCAGGTGGGGACGCGACGCAGTACGTGACGCAGAAGATGTACGAGTCGGCGCCCACCTATCGGGCTCGCGCGACGTTGCGGTTGCCCGTGGAGCTGGCACGGGCCCGGCTCGCGGACTTCGCCGGCGATCTGTCAGCCCTCGACGACGGCTCGTGCACCTGGCACAGCGTCGAGGACACGATCGACTACCTCGCGTTCCGCCTGACCTTGCTGGGGTGTGACTTCACCGTCCACGAGCCACCGGAGCTCGTAAACCACCTGCGCGGGCTGGGCGAGCGGATCAGCCGCTCGGTGGGCTCGCCCTGACGCCGAGGACCGGCTGGCCACCGGGCACGCCTTCGTAGGACTGCTCCCAGGGCCAGTGACCTGTCTCGTCCGCATGGACGAGCTGCAGGGCCTTGATGCCCTCACCGAACAGGCGGGCGGACACGAGGAGGTGTGCCCACGGCCGTTCGACGCGGACCACCTCCAGCAGCGGGCCGCCGGGCAGAGTGAAACGCCGGCCAGGAGAGGGCACGCAGCTGTGGACCACGTGTTCCGCGGTGTCGTCGAGAAGGCGGCCCGCCTCCAGGACGGGCATGCCCGTGACGACGAGCTCCGGCAGGCCCCGCAGCGACAGGCCCACGGTGTAGGCCCAGGGCGGATGGGCTCGGGCGCGTTCCATCGCCTGGACGGCCCAGCCGCGCGCGTCGATGCAGCGGCGCAGGGTGGCCAGGTGTTGGTCCATGCGGCTGGCGGGGTGGTCGCAGTCCCAGCACATCAGAGGTCTCCTCGGGGTTGGAGTGAGCGGGCGGGGTCGTGCCTCGTCCAGTGTGCCGAGGAGCACCGACAAGATCGTTTGGGCAGTTCGTGGACAGAAGATGGACAAACGATCGCTCGGCCGTCCGGATCGTTAATCTGCGACGCACGGACGAACGTGCACGCCGCATCACTGGCCACAAAGGACGGTGACCGAGTTGGAGGCCGAACCCGGCACACCCCTCGCCCACGCGATCAGAGCGGCCAGGGCGGCCGCCCGCCGCGGCGACGTGCACGGGGTCGACCACGCCTACACCGCGGCCGTCAGGATCAGCCGGATCATCGCCCACGAGCACTGCGCCACCCTGCTCAGCCTCGGCGCGATCGGAAAAGCCGCCCAGCGCTGCGACGAGTACCTCACCGCGGACGACACCGGCCTGAGAGTTCTCAGGGCCCAGATCCGCAGCGCGGCGACCGATCACGCCAAGGCCACGCAGGACGTGCGCGAACTGCGGAAGCGAGACCTCACGGAGCTGCAGCGGGCGGTGCTGGCGCGGGTTGCCGCCCTGGCCGCCGCCGACCGCTACGACCTCCCCACCGCGGAAAGCGAGCTGAACGCCGCCGAACGCCACTTCCGCCGCGCGGGCCGCACCGAGCACCTGGAAGCCATCGGCAACGACCGACTCCTCCTCGACGTGCGCAGAGCCAGCCACGCCCCGAGGCTCGACGATCCGGCTCCACGCACGCCTGCCGAGCTCCTGCAGCGGGCAGCAGCGCTCAGACGCGATCTCCGCTACGAAGAAGCACTGGCGCAGATGACGAGATGCGTCACGAGCTACGAGATCGAGCCCGCGCTGAGGCCCGCCGTCCTCCACGAGCTGACCGTCCTGCTCGTGATGACAAGACAGGCGGGCGCGGCCCGGCGCCTCTTCCCGCTCCTGGTGGCCGCCAGAGGCCCGGAAGTGCTGTCGCAGCTGCCCGACGCCACCCAGACGCTCAGCCCCGACCGCCGTCTCGACCAGGTCCGCCGCCTGATCGCGGAGAACGAGCTCACCGCGGCGGAAAGCCTGCTGGGCGAAGGAAACTCACCGCTCTGGCACCTCACCGCGGGCGAGCTCGCGTACGCGAGGGGACGGCTCGACCAGGCCGCCCGGCACTTCCGCCAGGCGTCTGCCCGCACTGACCACACCGAGCTCAAAGCGTTGGCACTGCGCAAACTCGGCGACACGTGCGCCGACGCGGGAGACGAAGAGCAGGCGCTGCAGTGCTGGAACGAAGCCCACCACGCCGACGGCCGCGTCCTCGCCGCGATCCGCCGCGTCCACCGCGACGGAGAGAAGGCCCTGGCAGGTCTCGTGGTCGCCGTCGAAGCCGCCCGAGGCGCGGATCCGCCGAGGTCGACCGACGTGGAAGCCGCACGACGCTGGCTGCGCAAGACGACCAGGAAGCTTCCCCGCGACCAGGTCGTGTGGATGATGCACGCCACGCAGGACCAGCTGCACCACGTCATCGTCGGCCGCAAGATCACGCACATCGCCACCGACGTGCACATCAGCGAGCTCACCAGGACGGTGCACCAGCTCAGGGCGTGGAACCCGGGACACGACCCGGCGATCATCGGCAGCCTGCTCACCGAGCTGACCGTCCTGATCGCGCTGGAAGAGGTGCTCGACGCCCTGCCGCCGAAGGTCACGAGGATCGCGGTGGTGACGAGCGACGTCCTGGCGGGAATCCCGCTGGCGGACCTGCCCGTCCCCGGCAACCACCTGGGCCGCACGCACACCCTGTCTCACCTGCCATGCCTCTCGGCCCTCACCGGAGGCGACGCGGGCTTCCCCGCCAAGGCGGGCCCGCTGCGCAGAAGGCTCAGGAAGAACGGAGAACCAGTGCCGCTCGAAACCCGCCCCAAGGTGTTCCTGTCGTTCGCGAACAAGGACCGCCCGCACGCCGAACAGCTGCGTGACGAACTGGAGGCCCGCAACGTCAACGCCTGGCTCGACGAGAGCGGGACGGTGCCCGACGCGCTGGCCACCTCCGACTACCACGTCCTGCTGTGGTCGGCGAACACCGCGCTGCGCGAGCAGGTCACCGAGGAGTGGGCCGCGGCGTTCAACCGCGAGCTGACCCGCCGCCGCGCCTTCCTGTTCATCGTCCGCCTCGACGAGGAACCGCTGTCACCACTGCTCGCGCCACGCAAGCACATCGACCTCGTGGAGGCCGCCGACCGCCTGGTCACGACGTGGCGCGCGGACCGCAAGTCGGAGCTTCCGGTGTTCCCGCAACCGGTACCGCCGGCGCCGGGCGGCCCGACCGTGGCGATCTCGGTGCGCAGCCACGACCTCGGCGTCACGCACGTCGTCATGACGCCGTTGCACCTCACCGGAGCCGAGCTGCACCGCACGGTGTTCCGGGCGCTGCGGCTGCCCACCGAGCAGGCCACGTTCGACGCCACGGTCGGGATGAGGTTCTCCTACGAGCTGTTCTCGCAGAACAAGCCGATCCCCGCCGATGAGTCCACTGTGGAGCTGATGTCCGACCTCGTCGACATCTCCGTGCACGTCGAGTCGATCGCCCCGCGACGGCCGTACTGCAACAGGGAGTACCGCCCGGACGACGATCTCGACAAGGGGTTCGACGTCGACCAGCAGCGGATGCTGCTCGTCGCCGCTTTCCGTCATCTCCTTCCATGAAAGGGCACCTGCCCCTGGGAAACGAGACCCAGGGGCAGGTGCGTCGATCAGAACCTTTCGACTAGGACCTGCGACGGCGCGCGACCAGCGTCATGAACGCACCGGCGAGCAGCAGGGCCAGGCCGGAGCCGAGCAGGGCCCACACCGCGGCACCCGTGGAGGCGAGCGGCGGCTTGGGCAGCAGACCTGCGTCGAGCGTCAGGTCCACCCGCTTGTCCTTGCCCAGCTTGACGACGTGGGTGCATCCGGTCGCCGGGTTGGCGTCGGAGTCCTTTCCGTCGTCCCCGACGTGCGGCTTGGTCAGCTGGCGACCAGCGACCAGGCCCGTCCGCGGATCGGCGTTGAAGCAGACCTTGTACTCACCGTCCGGAAGGTCGGTGAACAGGTACTTGCCGTCCTTGTCGGTCGTCGTCTGCGCAACGGGCTTGCCGCTGCCGTCCTGCAGGAACACCGGCAGGTTCGGCACACCGGGTTCGCCGGCGTCCTGCACCCCGTTGGAGTTGTTGTCGTACCAGACGAGGTCACCAACGCGGTTGGTCGGCGGCACCAGACCCAGGGCCGGCTTCTGCTCACGCTGGCCCACACCGACCGTCACCGGCGGCGTGCACCCGGTCGCCGGATCCACGTCCGAGGCCTTCGCGTCGTCACCGGCGTTCGGCGTCGTCGCGACGTACCCGGCGTACTGGCCGGGCAGAGCGCCCATCTCGAAGCACACCTTGTAGGTGCCGTCCGGGATGTTCGGGAACTCGTACTTGCCGTCAGGCCCCGTCTTCACCGGCACGCCGACGGGATTGCCCTGCTCGTCGACCAGCGTGACCGTCACACCGGGCACGCCCGGCTCACCCGGATCCTGCACGCCGTTGCGGTTGGTGTCGTACCACACCAGGTCGCCGATGCTGTTCGGCGGTGCGACCAGACCCGCGTCCAGCGTGAGGTTCTCGCGCTGGCCCACACCGAGGGTCACGGGCAGCGTGCAACCCGTTGCCGGATCGGCATCCGAGTCCTTCGCGTCGTCACCCGCGTTGACCTTGGTCAGCGTGTAGTCCGCCACCGCGGCCGGCAGGTTCGCGATGTCGAAGCACACCGTGTACGTGCCGTCCGGAAGATCGCTGAACAGGTACTTGCCCTGCGCGTCGGTCTTCGTGGTGGCACCGGTGTTCAGCTCCACGGTCACGCCCTCGACGGGCTTCTCGCCGTCGTCCTGCAGACCGTTGTTGTTCGCGTCGACCCACACGAAGTCGCCTATCCTGTTGACCGGCGCGTGGATGCCGGCGTCCAGGGTCAGGTCCTCCCGCTTGCCGAGGCCGAGCGTGACCTCCGAAGTGCAGCCCGTGGCCGGGTCGGCATCGGAGTCCGCGGCGTCGTCACCGGCGTTGGGCTTGGTGAACTGGAAGTCCGACATGCCCGCGGGCATCGGGCCGAAGCAGACCTTGTACGTACCGTCCGGCAGGTCGCCGAACAGGTACTTCCCGTCCGCCCCGGTCGTCGTCGTGATCTCCTTGCCGTCCTGGTCGATCAGCTTGACCGGCATGTTCGGCACCGGCGCCTCGCCCGCGTCCTGCACACCGTTGCGGTTCGCGTCGACCCAGACGTAGTCACCGAGCTTGTTCGGCGGCGAGACCAGACCCATGTCCAGCGTCAGGTTCTCGCGCTGACCCACGCCCAGCGTCACGGCCGGCACACAACCGGTGGCCGGGTCGGCATCGGAGTCCTTCGCGTCATCGGAACCGGCGTCCTTGGTGGTGACCAGGTAGTCCTTCACCGCCGCGGGCAGGTTCGCCAGATCGAAGCACACCGTGTACTCGCCGTCGGGCAGGTCGGAGAACAGGTACTTGCCCTGCGCATCCGTCGTCGTGGTCGCGCCGGTGTTCAGCTTCACCGTCACGCCCTCGACCGGGATGTCAGTGGCGTCCTGCAACCCGTCCTTGTTGACGTCGATCCACACGTAGTCACCGAGACGGTTCACCGGCGGGATCAGACCGAGGTCGATCGTGAGGTCCTCGGGCCTGTCCACGTCGAGCTTCGTCGGCGGGGCACACCACGTGTCGACGGCCGCGTCCGAGTCCTTCGCGTCGTCGGTACCGGCGTTCGGCGTCGTCGGGACGTAGTCCGCGTACTGCGCCGGCAGGGTCGTCTTGTCGAAGCAGACGGTGTACTCGCCGTCGGGCAGCTTGTCGAAGACGTACTTGCCCTGCTCGTTCGTCGTGGTGGTCAGGTCACCGACCTTCACGGTCACACCGGGCACCGGCGGTTCGCCGTCGTCCTGCTGGCCGTTCTTGTTGGTGTCGATCCACACGTAGTCGCCGAGCTTGTTCGGCGGCCGGATGCCCGCGTCCAGCGTCAGGTCCTCGCGCTTGTCGGGGCCCAACGTGGTGGTGTGCGTGCACTTCGTCGCCGGGTCGGCGTCGGAGTCCAACGCGTCGTCGCCCGCGTTCAGGCGCGTCAGCAGGTAGCCCGCGTACTCGGCCGGAGCGGTCGAGAGGTCGAAGCACACCTGGTACGTGCCGTTGGGCAGCTGGTCGAACAGGTACTTGCCCTGCGCGTCGGTCTGCTTCGACGTGCCCACGGTCGCACCGGAGCCGTCCTTCAGCGTCACCGTCACGCCCGGCACACCCGGCTCGTCGCCGTCCTGGAGGCCGTTGCGGTTGGTGTCGACCCACACGAGGTCGCCGAGCCTGTTGTTCGGCGGCACCAGACCCGCGTCGAGCGTCAGGTCCTGACGTTTGGCAGCACCCAGCGTCGTCGTCGCGGTGCAGCCGTCCGCGGCATCCGCGTCCGAGTCCTTCGTGTCGTCACCCGCGTCCTTGCCGGTGAACACGTAACCGGCGTACTGGGCGGGCAACGTCGACAGGTCGAAGCACACCATGTACGTGCCGTCTTCGAGCTGGTCGAACAGGTACTTGCCCTGCGCGTCGGTCTGCTTCGGCGTGCCGACCTGGGTGCCGTCGCCCTTCTTCAGCACGACGGTCACGCCCTGGACGCCCGGTTCGCCGGCGTCCTGCAGGCCGTTGCGGTTGGTGTCGACCCACACGAGGTCACCGAGGGAGTTGGTGACCTTGGCGTTGATGCCGGCGTCGATCGTGTGGTCGGCGGTGCCGGACTTGCCGGTGGTCACCTGGGTGTTGCCCGCGGCGTCCACGTTGGAGTCGACGACCCGGTCCGGCCCGGCTTCCTTGACAGTCCACTTGAGACTCTCAACAGGTGGCGCGCCCGGCAGGGCGGCCGTGTTCACCCCGCTGTAGTCGAACGTGAGGTTGTAGCAGGTCTCCGGCTTCAGACCGTCGGCAGCGCCGAAGTAGTACTCGCCCTTGGCGTTCGTGGTCTTCACCGGCAGTGCGGCACCACCGGCACACGGCGTCGCCGTCACCTTGACGCCCGCGATCGCCGGTTCGTCGCCGTCCTGCACGCCGTCGGCGTCGGTGTCGAACCAGACGCGGTTGCCGAGCTGCACGGGCGCCAGGTCGCACAGCGCCTCGAGGTCGGCCAGGCCGTTCGCCTTGCCCCAGCCCTCGCTTAACTCGTCAATGATCTTGTAGGCGTTGGAGTACGAGGTGTTGGCCATCGAACCGTTGCCGCGATCGAACCAGCCGACACCACCGGTGCGCACACCGGTCGGGTCCATCACGATCGCGGGCATCCGCAGCTCGCCGGGCACCAGGGCCACCGCACCCTGCGCGGTCTCGAGGTGCGGCGCGTAGTTGCTGTCGGAGAACGCGAAGTACTCACCGGGGTAGTACTCGACGACGTCGGCCGCCTGCTCGTTGCCGCCGTTGGGGTGGACGTGGTTGTTCTTGCAACCGCCGGTGCCCTCCCACGTGTAGCCCGTGGGGGTCTTGCAGGCGCGGTTGAGGTCGCCGCCCGACACGGTCTCCCACTCGCCACCGCTGCCGTCGGGAGCAGGGATCCAGAAACCGCCCATGTCGCCGAAGCGGTCGCGGAAGCCCAGCGCCAGATCGCCGTTGTTCTCCACCCCGATGTCGATCAGCAGCGGCATGGGGTACGAGTTGTGCCGCAGGTCGTTGGCGGCGGTGTCGTTCCAGCTGTCGGTCCAGGGGTACCAGACGTTGCTCGTCGGCCGGTTGTTGAACGCCCTGCCACGCTGGAAGTCCAGCACCTCGTCAGCACCGGCGGGCTGAAGGAGCCGCCGGAGAACGTCATCACGACGGCCTTCACGTCGGCGATCTTCTTCGTCGACGCACCGGAACAGACGCCACCGACGTACACGACGCCGTCACGCACGCCCAGCGCGCCAGGCCGCCAGTCGCTCGCGGTCGGACAGGCCGAGGGAATCACGTACGAGGCCTTGGCGGCGGCAGCGGTCGGCTGTGTGGCGTCGTAGACGTAGAGCTTCTTGTCGGCCATGTTCACGACGTAAAGCTCGCTGCCGTCCTCGGACATGTCGATGTCACCGAGGCTTTGCGTGCCCGGCACCGCGTAGAAGGCGCCGTCGAAGTTGGTCTGGTGGTTGTGCGTAGCGCCACCGGCGTTGGGCACGGTGGTGAACAAGGTCGTCGCACCGCCCGCGGCCGGCGTGACGTAGATGGCGCCAGGACCACCGGGACCGTAGTTGGTGAGCCGCTTCGCGAACGCGGCGGAGAACAGCCGCTTGTCCTGCTTGCGGTAGGCGAGACCGAACACCGTCCCGGTGGCGCCCTGGTTCGCGACCTGGGCCGGTGCGGAGTTGGTTCCACGTGCGTCGAACGGCATGGTGACCAGCGAGCGAGCTGAGCCGTTCACCATGCTGTTGCCGTCGCGGTCACGGGTCGCGCGCTGGCACGCCGTGGCGAGCGTCGGGCTCGACTGGCAGTAGTCAGCCGGGTTCCACAGACCGGTGGTGACGGTGACGTTCTTGCCCCCCGGAGACGTCCACGAACATCGTGTTGCTCTCGAGCGTGCCGCCTGCGGGAGCGGGCTGCAGCGCACTGCCCGCGGGAGGGCTCACCTGCACGCGGTACTTACCACCGCTCACCGGGTCGAGACCGACTGTGACGCTGCCGCTCGCGTTGGTCGTGCCCGTCGCGGTGTTGCCCGCGGGGTCGGTGACGAGCACGGCGGCACCCTGGACGGGGACCTCGACGGCGGCGTCGTAGTTGCCGTTGCCATTCACGTCGCGGATGACCTGCACGGACAGCGTGCCGTCACCTGGACCGGCGTGTGCTGTCGGTATCACCACGGCGAACGAAGCGGCCAGCAGCGCGGCGAGCGCGGCGGCAAGCGGACGTTTCACGAATTCGCTCCTAGTACTCCAGCCGTAGATCGTGATCTTCATGGTTCCTGCCGCGATTGCCGCTGGTAGTGGGCTTGCTGGGCTCGGTGCTGGTGTCGCCTGCGCCAGTGTGAGCAGCGCAGGACGTGCCCGATGTT